>JAAUQD010000134.1 GCA_012032815.1 Flammeovirgaceae bacterium | reverse complement strand
AGCTTTTTATAAGCGATTGGAACTAATAGTAAGGAGCAATTGAAAAATGAAAGGAGGGGAATGAATCCCCGGTACTCTGACCAAACCTATTTTGGTCATAAGCGGCTGCCAAAAAACGATCCGTTCGTAAGATGAAATACTGTAAAGTGTGTGGCATTAAACACTAAGGATCATTGAACGGTAAGAATTACTTCTTAAACAAATCCTCCAACGTCCACGTGATATAGTAGAGGCCTCCGATTTGTGCACTGCCAAGATTTGTGGTGTAATATTGATTTAGCAGATTGGACGCTCCAATTTTTAAACTGGAGTGTAGTTTAACTAATTGTTTTGAAATGCTGGCATCAAGCGTTGCATAGGCCGGTATCATACCCTCACCAAACTCAGCTTGCCATAAAAACTCCTCCTGCCAATGCCAGTTAATGGTAAATCCGATGTTTCGGAAAACATTTCTATTCGAGAGTGAAATATTAAACCGGTAATTGGGTGTATTAAAACCACTTTGAAACCCTGCTGGTTGATCTTCAGTAGTCTGCAGACTATTGTAATTTACATTTGCCCGCAGTAAATAATTTTTTGGCATCAGGTAATCTACTCCTGCAGCCCACCCGAACGTTATCAATGGAAAATCGGTACTTATGGTAGTTTGATAACGCAATTCCTCTGGCGTATTGGGATTCTGCGCCAGGGCTTGTTTGGCAAGAAATCCGTTATACGTATTTCTATAAACATAACCATCAAAAAGTATTTTTCTGTTGAAGTGCATTCCTTTGTATCCGATTTCTAAAGCGGTAACACTTTCAGGAATAAACGCGGGTATTACATAAGGACCATTGTCGGTGATCGGTTTATCACTGATGGGATTTGATCCCGACAGCGGATAAACCGGATTGGTATCAAAATTATTTAAGGCTTGTACATAAGGCAATCCGCCAACAACAATAAAACGACCTGTATTGAGGTTGACCAATTGGTCAGCAACGGTTGGAAATCGAAAAGCAGACTGAATAGAAGCGCGAATGTTTCTGTCAGCGTCATTATCTACCGAGTAGACAACCGAAAAACGTGGTGTGACCCTGCCTTCAAAAAACTCATTCTTATCATATCGGGCAGAAGCGATAAGTTTCATTTTTTCTTGAAATATTTTTTTTGACAGCTGTGTAAAAGCACCGAACTGATTTATCAAAATTGGACTACCGGGGGTGTCGGCAAAAATTGTTCCTTCGCTATTGATGGAGAATAGCCGGTAGCTTCCACCCAGCATCAATTCCATAAACTTAATCTTGTCGGCAAAATTGTAGAAAGCTTCCGTGTGCCACAGCTTACTTTTATCAACAACTTTTGATCCTCCTTCATTTACAGGTGAAGTGGTTATCGTGTTGAATAATGATTCGAATTCTGGTGTGCCCGGAACGGGAATAGCAGGGGAGTTAGGATTAAATTGATTGCCAAATTCATCCCGGTTGTCGGCCACCAGTCGAGCAAACTTATTGGATGCCTCAAATGAATTTCCGGTCAGTGCCAATGTTAAATAATTCTGGATGTAATCCTGATACCAGACTTCACTGGGCTTCCAGGATTCGTTCATCAATAGCCCGGTGGTACCTGCATCGTAGGTATCGCCTGAAGATTCAACTAATCCATAAGTGCGTACGTAATAATTGTCACCTTTGAGTTCTAGTTTGCCACTTAAGATTTCAAAGTTACGAAGGGAAAATCGATTAGTAGCTGTGTACACACTGGTTCCATTTCCGTATCCACCCTGGAATATGGCTTCTGTTTTTTTGTTGATTTTGTAATGTAATGCTCCGTTGATGCGAAGATTTCTGGTACTGTAGTCCACCAAATCCTTTTCCTGCCAGCCAGTTCTTGAAATAACCTGATCGGGCATCACTGCAACAACTCGATTATAAACATTGTCATACTCAGGCGTTCCGGGTGCGTAACCTTGTGACTGTGCGACCTGATCGGCAATGGTGGGCGCCAGGTCCATTAAGTTTACAGGAACAATAATGTCATCACCATACACATTCACTCCATCATACCCAGGATTATTTTGACGGGTGAGTGTTGGGTCTGAAAGATCGGTACGATCCCGATAATCCGATCCGTGCCAATCTTCGGCTTGTAAGTAGCCGGCTGTGATTTTATAGGCCCATTTTTTTCCAAGGCGTTGTCCGTACCAAATATTAAAGTCCACCATGGGCTTGGGTGCATTCGTGTAATCAGCATTGACGTGCATTAAGCCTGTCTGTGCCGATGCACTTAATCCCGTATACTCAAGCGGATTTTTGCTGGTCATCAAAAGTGTTCCATTCATTCCACCAGGTCCATAAAGTGCTGAAGATGCGCCTACCAGAAGCTCAACACTTTCAATGTCAAGTGGATTAAGTCCAAAAATATTTCCTGCTGCAAAATTTAATCCCGGAGGAGCATTGTCCATACCATCGACAAGCTGATTCATCCGCACGTTGGTTGGTCCATTAAAACCACGGGTATTGGGCAGTCGAAAGGTTAGTCCGTGCACAATCATGTCCACTCCTTTAATAGCATAGAGTCCGTCATAAAAGTTAGGCGTGGCCATTTGTTGCAAATCCATCAATCCTAATTTTTCAATCGTTACGGGAGAGCGAAGAATGCCCTCCTCAACACGAGAAGCCGAAACAACTACTTCTTGTCCGAGAATTACTTTTTCAATCATCCTTACAACAATTTTTTCTGTTGATTTCGAGACTGAGATTTTTTGGGTTTCAAAACCAATGTACGAAAACACAAGTGTTGCCGGATCGCTTCGTGACATTGAAATGGAAAATTCTCCGAGATGATTAGTCACAGTTCCTTGTGAGGTATTCTCAATTAAGATATTCACTCCAACTAATGGAGTCCCATTCAAATCATCAATTACATTTCCATGTATAGTTATGTCCTGTGCATGCAATAGAATTGGAATCAGAACAAGCAGGATGGAAAGAGTCTTTTTGAATTTAACCACGGTTTGCCGGTTGGTTCTTTGTTTTATCTGGGGCTTGCCTTAATTTGGTGCAATATAATTCTAATCTCAAGTATATCAGAAATGGATGTAGCATCAAATTATAAGCAATTCATACGGTTGTTAACAGCGATGATTTTGGCGAGCGCGGTACTGATCAATCTTACTTCCTGCAGCGAGGATGTAGAGACACCGGTCGATCCGCTGGTTGGACAATATAAATTTGTTTCTGCCATTCTTACAACCGATCCAATACCTGATGTTCCAGGATTAGATGCAGGATCAGATGTTTCCGATATTATTGGTGGTGCCTTGTTTGGTGTAGTTACCTGCACAAACTCAGCAAACACCGCCATAGAGCTCAAGTCAACTAACGAATTGTATTTTATATGCATTGGCGAATCAGTCGAAGAAAAAGGAGGAACATGGTCTTCCAACAGCACAGAGACTGAATTTACCTTGAATTTTAGTTCGCCTCCCTTTGTTCAGCCCTTCTCACTACTTCTGACCGATGTGGTTTTTGATGGCACAACGTTAACCGGGTATGCAGGAAATCTCATCTTGCCTGCCTCACTGGTTCCTAATGCCCCACCGGGCGCACCTATAGTTACCTTCAGCGTGGACCTGACCTTTGCAAAGCAATGATATAGTGTGTGAAAGTCCATGTGACATTATCGATCACTGGAAAAGTGCAGGGAGTTTTCTTTAGGGCGAGCGCCCGGGAAAAAGCCTCATCACTAAATATAAACGGCTATGCGAGAAATGAGAAGGATGGAAGTGTCTTGGTGGAAGCAGAAGGTGAAGAGAATGTCATTCTGAATTTTATAGAGTGGTGTAAGGATGGCCCAAGAATGGCGAAGGTTATTGATGTCAATGTGGAATATGGGGTGGTAAAAAATTTTAAGGATTTTCAATCAGTTAACTTCTAAAAGTTAATGTCAAAAAATTATCGAATACACCGAATTGCTAATGATGTAGTTGACCGCTGGAGCGAAGACAAATACCTCGGAGGACTTTTGGTGTTTCTTTTAGTAACGGTCTTCGTATTGTACCCGCTCGCTACCCTTCACTTGACGGTCGAGGTTTTGTTAAATATCACTTTAAGTTTGATTTCTGTTACGGGAGTATTTGCGGTTACCCTTCGCAAAGATTATCGATCGTTAGCTGTGATTGTATCAGTTCTTGCTCTGGCCATTCGCATGGCTCGATTGTATACAAATAGCATTTGGATTGAATCGATCGATCACGTGCTAAGCGTTCTCATTGCAATGATTCTTACCCTGGTTATTTTGATTCGCGTCCTTGGAAAGGGGCAGGTCAATTCACACCGCATCATGGGTTCGGTTGCGGTATATATCATCATCGGGTTAGGGTGGGCCAGTTCATATCAGCTGGTACATTTATTATTTCCGACAGCATTTATGCAAATCAATCAGGGAACTTACGGAACCGGTCAGGATTTTATTTACTACAGTTTTGCAACGCTCACCACGGTTGGTTATGGAGATATCTATGCCAATCATCCATTGGCTCAATCGCTGTCGGTTATGGAAGGACTGGTCGGGCAGTTATTCCCGGTCATTCTGATTGCCCGGTTGGTTTCGCTTCATGCGGCAACCAAGCAGATGGAAGACTAAACCACATCAAAGGCTTCAGCGGAGGCTCGTTTCATATACGATTCATAATCAATGGGACATCACCACCATCCAGAAGACAACCGGTTGGAATCGGAGGATAAATTTCCTCATACGTTTTCACCAGGTTCATAAATACCCTTCTGTACACATGGGTCCGGTTAATTTTGGAAGGATGATCAATACCCGCGCAGGACATTAACTCAACAAAACTATCCACTGTATGTTTGTGATAGTTGGCTACGCGTGTTGTTTTGTCATTTACATCCAGACCTTTCATAAAGTAAGGATCTTGTGTAGCCACTCCGGTTGGGCAGGTATTTTTATTACATTCCAATGCCTGAATGCATCCCAGTGCCATCATCATCGCTCTGGCGCTGTTGCACGTATCAGCTCCCAGAGCCATGGCACGGACCATGTGAAAGCCTGTTAATACTTTTCCTGAAGCGATCAGTTTCATTTGATCACGAATTCCAAATCCATTGAGCGCATCATCTACAAAGGCGAGCGCATCCAATAGCGGCATACCCACAAAATTGGTAAACTCAGGAGGAGCTGCTCCGGTGCCTCCTTCACCTCCATCTACGCTAATGAAATCAGGATACTCATTGAGTTGAACCATGGCTTTACAGATTCCTAAAAACTCACTCTTGCGGCCAATACAAAGTTTAAATCCAATGGGTTTACCACCTGACAATTCACGGATATGCGCAATGAATTTTATTAATTCCTGGGGCGTGGTAAATGCGCTGTGAAAAGGAGGGGAAAAAACTGTAGTGCCCGCTTTGACTAAACGGATAGCAGCAATCTCAGGTGTATTTTTTTTGCCGGGTAATATGCCACCATGACCGGGTTTAGCGCCTTGCGAAAGTTTTATTTCAATCATTTTTACTTCCGGCCGGGATGCATTCTTTGTAAATGCTTCATCCGAAAATTTCCCATCCTCAGTTCGCGCGCCAAAATATCCTGTACCCACCTGCCAGATTAAATCACCGCCATTTTTCAAATGGTAGGGACTGATTCCTCCTTCACCGGTGTTATGCGCAAAACCACCAATTTTTGCTCCACCGTTTAGCGCCAGTACAGCATTGGAACTCAGTGATCCAAAGCTCATAGCCGACACATTGAGAATACTGCATTCATATGGCTGTGTGCATTTGGATCCTCCAAAACGAACTCTTGGACTATGATCCAACTTGTGATGATCAACCGGAGCGATGGAATGTGTCATCCATTCGTACCCTTCTGCATAAACGTTTAGTTGCGTACCGAAAGGAATAGTATCAATTTGTTTTTTTTGCGCGTTGATAAATAACTGATCGTTCGATTTTGTTAATAGGAGCACCATCTGTGTCTGATTCAATAAAGTATTGTTGAATTTTTGGTCTGAGATCTTCCAGCACATACCGGAGCCGTCCACCCAAGGGAAAATTGATACGTATGGCTTGACGCTTTTGAAAGATGTCGGCAAACCCCATGTACGTGAGCGGTGCAACGATGACAAAAAGAAACAATACATCAATCCAAAAGAATGACCAGATAATTATTCCTGCCCAAAGAAAAACAGCAATAACAACAAAGAGGGTACGGGGATGCATAATGTGTTAGGTTAATGGTGATGGATAACAAATATACTAATTCCAGTAAATCAAAAAAGGCTGGAAAGCCGTAGGAAAACTTCAATAAAATTTACAAATCCCTTTACTCTCTTGATCCACTTACCCTAAATCGATTTGATAAAATGATAAGTTGTGTTTCTACTTAGACTTTTTCTTAGTGTGTGCACTTGGGCTAAACCCAAAGAAGATAGAACCTCCAGCGGTTCTGTAATCTCCAAAATCAGTCATGCCACGCAAACCAATTGCTGAACCTGTCGAAAACTTAAATCCGACCTCAGCCATAAAACCTGCTTTTAGCGGACTACTTGAATCGGTGAAAGTTGGTGA
>JAAUQD010000038.1 GCA_012032815.1 Flammeovirgaceae bacterium | reverse complement strand
GTGGAGTAGCCCCGGCAGTATTTGCACTACACGGATCATTGCGGGTGTGGGCTTCCGCAATTATCTGCAGTTTATGAATCTGCAAAAGCGATTAAGGGATCAGGCGTTAAAGTTATTGCCGATGGAGGCATTCGTTTTTCGGGAGACATGGTAAAGGCATTGGCTGCCGGAGCTGACAGCATCATGATCGGATCATTGTTGGCCGGCACCGATGAAGCTCCCGGAGAAGTAATTATCTATGAGGGAAGAAAATTCAAAACCTACCGTGGAATGGGTTCTCTTGAAGCAATGGAAGATGGATCAAAGGATCGTTATTTTCAGGATGCGGAAGAAGATTTAGGTAAGCTGGTTCCTGAAGGAATCTCAGGACGAGTACCCTACAAAGGTCATGTGGATGAAGTCTTGTATCAGTTAGTAGGTGGATTAAGGGCAGGTATGGGCTATTGCGGAGCAGGCACTATTTCAAAACTCAAGAATGCCAAGTTTGTAAAAATAACCGCAGCGGGCGTGAATGAAAGCCATCCTCATGATATCGCAATTACTCGTGAAGCCCCTAATTATAGTCGAAAATAGGGTTACAAAGGGCACTTCTATTATATTTATCAGTTCAACCAGCAACCAGGAATGAAAAGGTTAATACTCTTTGCCTTCTTACTAGCATCCTGCCAGGCACTTGCCCAGGTGTTGTGGGTGGAAGATTTTGAAGCCGAAGCCGATGGAGCAACCACAGGAACAGCTGGGGGAACAATTGGAGGGGATTGGAACTCTAATAATGCAAGTTTTGCCAGAGGATCTGTCCTTGGAAATAGATTTTATTCATATCAGACTGGAGCTGAACGTGAATGGATTACCGATCCTATTGATATCTCGGGGACTGGACGCGCAATAATTGACATGAATGTCTTTGGCGTTTTGGTTGGAGGTGGCGACTATATCAGATGTTACTACAAGTTGGATGGGTTGCCTGCTGAGCATCTGTTTTTTGAACAGGATGGCGGATTGTTAAACTTTTCACTTACGGGCTCAGCAATTGTAACAGGAAGTTCGTTGGAGATCATAGCACGTTCGGACGTTGATGGTATTTTAACTTCCTTTTCTTTGGATGATGTAACCGTTACAGCGGTGACCACGCTTTACTCAAGAAAATCGGGCAATTGGAATGATGTCAGTGTTGGAAACGGTACATGGTCTGCTATAGGATTAGGTGGGGTGTCATGTGATTGTACACCACTTACAACGGACTACTTAATCATAGGGAATAGCAACACGGTCAACATAAACGTAGCAGCTACGGCTGGTGGAATTGAATTGAGAAATACAGGAGCACTACAATGGACAGTGGGAGGTATTGATCTCAATATAGATCGTGGTATTCTCCAGGTCGATGTTGGCGCGAGTATTAATAGAAATGGACAAACTAATGTCCAATTAGATTTTGACAGAGGTATTATTAATTCCTTTATCAATAATGGGACAATTACGACTGAAGATATTGAAGTGAATGGTGCCAATGCCACACTTAACATATCGGGTGGAGGTTCAATAAACTTAACAGGTGATTTTAGGATTCTTGAAGATGACATTATTGTTACTAACGACTTGACCGGGACCTTTACTATTGGAGATGATCTTGTTTTTGATCAACCCGGTGATATCGGATCCGATGATGCACAATTTGTAAACAATCAAACATTAACAATATCCTCAGATATAGTAGTTGGGGCAAGTAACGATGATGATAATGTATTTACGAATGCTGTTGGAGCTGTCTTAAATGTCGTGAATCTCAATTTCACTGATGGAGATTTTGATTTCTTCAATGCTGGGACGGTTAATCAAACTGGGAACTTTACCAATATCTCGAATGCGGATACAAATATTGATAACCTAATTTCAGGTGTGTGGAACTGGACGCTCACACCCAATACAACTTTTGATACCGATGTGGCAACCGTTTTGAATTGTACGGCTGTTGGCAACACGTTCAATTACAATGCGGCTGGAGCCCAACGGATTATTCCAGCAAGCTATCATCATCTTAATTTAAGTACTTCAGGAGCCAAGGATGCCAACAATGCTAATTTTTCTGTGGCAGGGAATTGGACAGTAAGCGGTACGGCAACTTTTACAGAAGGTACAGGTACAGTTACACTAAATGGATCGGCCAATGCTCAAACAATTACCAATCCTTCCGGGGAAACCTTCAATAATCTTACGATCAATAATTCGTTTGGAACTTCACCTCAAATTACTTTTGCTAATGCCATAACCGTAACCACTGTGCTTACGATGACGGCAGGTAATGTTAACCTAACCGGAACGACATTTATTTTATCAAGTACAGCTGCAGGAGCATTGGTTCATGGTCTTGCTTCAACTGGGGGCTGGATGTATGGAGGCTCTTTTCGAAGAACTTTTCCAACTACTGCAATTACTGTAGGTACAGCCGCTGGATTTTTTCCGTTGGGGTCTTCCTCTGATTGGAGGCCATTTTTTATTGGGAAGAATAACATAGCATCCAGTGGCGGAAATATGACTGTATCACATACTAATTCCACAACAACCAGTATAGTTTCTGTAGATGATGGAGGAACACCAATTGTGAGGCGCCATGATTCATTCTGGACCCCAGTGACATCGGGTATTGCAGCCGGGACATGGAATCTTCGAGCCGGAGGAACCAACTTTGGTACGATTGCTTCGAATGCTCATATCCGCATGATGATCTCTGCAGCCGTTGTTGGGGCACACGCTGCGGGATCGGGTGGACCCACTGATTGGCGTGTGAATCGTACAGGATTAACATTTGGACAGCTCGCGAATAACTTTCACGTCTCGTCTACGGACGCGATCAATTCACCACTTCCAATTGAACTTGTTGAGTTTAACGCGTTGGTGGAGAAAGATAAGGTTCGCCTGAACTGGGTTACTTCCTCTGAACTGAACAATGATTTCTTCACGATTGAACGAACTCAGAACATTGAAGACTTCCAGAGTATTCTTACCCTTACGGGCAAGGGCACTACTCAATTGACTTCTTACTATACCGCATTTGATGATCGTCCATTCTCTGGAAAATCCTACTACCGGTTAAAACAAACCGATTTTGATGGAACCTATTCGTACAGTGATGTGGTCATGGTTGAATATGTTGACTCCGGAGAGCAGTTGCTGATTTATCCAAATCCCAGCGTGAACAAGAAGTTTACGGTAGAAGTGAACAATCTTAAACCGTTTGAAGAAATTTATATTGGAATTGTAGATATGCGGGGGACAATAATAAACGGTTCTGTGCATACCGCAAGTTCGGGGGGCTTTGTTCAAGCTGAAATTGATCTTGAGGGTATAGCAGCCGGATTGTATTTTGTACTGGTTAATTCTTCATCTACGATGCGAGCTAAGGTGATGGTAGAATAAAAGAATTTTATCTTCCGATTTCCTATTATTGTAGAGCCAATCATGCCGATTGGCTTTAATTTTGGCTTTTTTGTGGAAAATAAGGCAATTGTACGGTTAACCTTCATAGGGGCCATTATTGTGTGGCTCATCATGGTCTTTTCAGACATCACGGTATTATTCAGTGATCTGAAAGGACTTGAACCGGATTTGCCAACATGGCTGCCCCGAGCCATGCTCGATCTATTCGTCATCAGCATTTTTTATTACTACAAGTATAAAATTGAGTACGATGATACCCTGAATTTTACCGATCTGCTTTGGCGCGTATTTGCCGTTGGGTTAGTGGTTACTATTTCTTCATTGTCCATTAAGCTGATGCTCGTTTTATTAGGGAGCACTGCGCTTACAGGTAATGTAATATTCAACGAAATCATTTACCTGATCAACCTGGCCTTGTTTCTTATTTTTCTGGTGGCAGCCTTCACGGCATGGAAGAGGCTCATTGTTTATCATAAGTCGAAATGGCTGATTCGGTTTTGGCGCGTATTTGAGTTGACCCTTCTTTTTGTATTGATCTATGATACATTGGGAATAGAATTGACCGAGTGGATGATGACGGTTATGATCGTTGACGTTGGTGTGTTTGCTCTTGTTCTTTCAGCCAACATGAAATGGGTAGCTTATCTTAACTTCAAACAAAAATGGATTAGCCTTCTCTTATTATTGTTGAGTTTTTTTTACCTGGGGTATTTTTTCTACACCGTTACCACTCAATCGGGAATCATCGGAGCACAATCCAATGCATTCCTTGATTTCAGAAGTCACATTTTTAATATCCTTTTGTTTGCTTTTATCATTCTCTACAGTTCATTTTCTTTCCTGGTCATTCTGTTCAACCTTCCAACCTCTTCAGCCTTTGAACAAAAGTTAGAAGAGGTCGTTAATTTTCAACGCATCAGTCAGTCTGTACAAACCGAACAAAATGAAGAAAGTGTATATCAAATTTTATTGGAGAGCTCGGTCAACTCGTCCTTTGCTGATGCGGGTTGGCTTGAAATTTACTCCGAACCTGACCACGCTTTCTATACCAATCAAATCACAGAGAAAGATGCCCTTTACATTCGCGACAACTTAAATAAGAATCAGGTTAAAGGTGCTATTGATCAGAGCAGTGATAAGACAAGAAATTTATCTAAGCATCTGGCCAAGATTAAAGGTGTTAAGTTTCGATCAATACTCTCCTCTCCACTATTAATTAAGGGAGAATTAGCCGGCTCGCTTACCTTATTAAAGGAATTGCCCGATGGGTTCAATAAGGAAATGTCACGGATCGTGTCAACGTTTGTAAATCAGGCGGGGATATCCATCGAAAACTTCAGATTGCTGGCGGAAGCATTTCAGAATGAGCGGTACAAAGAGGAACTTAAGATCGCCAAGATGGTTCAGAAGAGTCTTTTGCCCGAAAAATTGGAAGGCGACAATTCGTTTCAGATTTCGGCCTATTCCCAATCGGCTGATGAAGTGGGCGGAGATTATTATGATGCTATTCGGTTAAGCGATCATGAGGTAGCATTGATTATTGCTGACGTTTCAGGAAAGGGAACGTCCGCTGCATTTCACATGTCACAAATGAAAGGTATCTTTCATAGCCTGGCCCAAACAGAGCACAGCCCAAGTGGTTTTATGTTGCGTGCCAATGTTGCATTGACCAACTGCCTTGAGCGGGGTTCGTTTATTTCGGCTATTTACTTTGTGATCAATACGGAGAAAAAAATGATAAGGTATGCCCGGGCGGGTCATTGTCCGGTTTTGTACTACTGCGCTTCAAAGAATATGGCTGAGTATCTAAAAGATAAGGGGTCTGCATTAGGGATGATCCGAAATAGCTCCTACAGCAACTTCATCGACAATCAGGAATTTGCCTATCAGGAGGGAGATATGTTGGTGTTATATACAGATGGGATTACGGAAGCCAAGAATGGGAAAGGCCAGGAATTTGGTTATGATCGATTGGCCGATATCGTTAATCAGGTAAACGGTCATACTCCCCACGAAATGCAGCAAATCATTATTGATACGCTACATGAGTATTCAGGTAAGGATAAAATTAATGACGATTATACCACCATGATTATCAAGTTTACATGAGACTAACATTATCAGAAATTTAACGTTATAAAGATGGTTCATATTAAAAGAATTCAGGAGGGAAATGTAGATATCATTTCAGTGATCGGTGAAATAGACGCCAGCTCATCCATTGAATTGGACCTTTCTATTGCCAAGAGTGTCGGGGAAGGACATAAAAATATTTTGGTTGACTGCAATGCCCTTGAATATATTTCCTCGGCAGGATTGGGCGTTTTTATGTCTTACATCGATGAGCTGAGCGACAAAGGCATTAAGATGGTATTATTTGGCTTGAAAGAAAAAGTAGCATCAACATTTCAAATATTGGGTTTGGCAGATCTGCTTCACATTACTGAATCCAAAGAAGAAGCAAAAAAGAAAGTACATGATCTATCGATATAGCATCGGATGTAGTTTGAGTAACCTTAAAGGGGCCCGGGATTTTGTAAGAAAATCACTGGAAGGTCAACACATTCCTGAGGTTGAGCTTGGAGCCATTACTTTAGCTGTAGACGAAATGTGCTCGAATTTAATGATCCATGCTCATCACTGTAATCCGAACGATCATCTGGAATTAAGCATTCAGGTAAAAGAAGATAAGCAGCTGGTATTTGAGATAATTGACAGCGCCAGTGTCTTCGACATTAATAAATTCAATGAGCCTGCACTTGAAAATCTCATCCACGAAAAAAGAAAGGGCGGACTTGGAATACGACTTGTGAAATCAATAATGGATCAGGTTGAGTATCTCAAGCGTGATGGTAAAAATGTGTGCCGAATGAGTAAAAAGATTCCTTAGATCCATTTTTTTCTCCCTCTTATCTTAATTGATCAATCTGTTACATGCGATTTAGTTTTATCATCTTCTTTACGGTTTTAAGTTTGACATGCTTTGGACAAAAAGCATCAGTTCAAACTCTGTTTTCTGTAAACAATGACCCTACCCTTACGGATGAATTCATTTATATATTTAATAAAAACAACCAAAACAAAAATCAAACCGTAACCAGTGAGTCTGTTTTAGACTACTTAGAATTATACCTCAACTTCAAATTGAAAATTGCTGAGGCAAAACGACTTGGGTTTGACACAACAGCAAAATTCAAAAAGGAATTCAATAGCTATAAAGCGGATTTAAAAAAACCGTATCAGGCATCTGAAGATGAACTCGATTGGCTGGTGAAAGAAACTTATGAACGACTTAGCTATGAGGTTCATGCGTCTCACATTCTGGTTCTTTGTTCGCCTGAAACAAAACCGGAAGATACCGTTAAGGCATTTAACAAAATCGTTGAAATTAAAAATCGTGCAGAGCGGGGTGAAGATTTCGCGGAACTGGCAAAGCAACTTTCTGAAGATCCTTCGGCAAAGCAAAACGGTGGAGATCTTGGCTATTTCACTGCCATGCAAATGGTGTATCCATTCGAAACGGGAGCATACGAAACAATTCCAGGCAAGCTGTCGCAGATTGTACGAACAAGATTCGGGTATCACATTATTAAAGTAATTGACAAACGGCCTGCCCGAGGCGAAGTTGAAGTCTCTCACATTCTCATCCCGGCTTCTGAAACTGCAAAAGGACGGATATTTAACGCATATGATCAGTTGCAATCGGGCAGGGAATGGAGCGAAGTATGTTCAGAATTCTCTGAGGATCCAAACACGAAGAACTCCGGAGGCAGACTGAGGCCTTTTGGACTAAGAGGAATTGCTTCGCTGCCTGAATTTGAGGAAAGGGCTTTTTCTTTAAAGAGTCCCGGTGAAATTTCCGATCCATTCTCTTCTTCAATGGGCTGGCATATTATTCGGCTTGAGAAAATAATTCCTCTTCCCGCTTATGATGAAATGAAAGAGGGACTAAGAAGAAAAATCATGCGTGATGAACGACTTCAGATAACTAGAAACAAAGAACTTACCAGTAAACTGTTGACGTTTGGAGTCATAGAAGTTGATTCTGTAAAGTCGCAGGTAATGATGCTGGCCGATTCAACACTTACAATGGGAAAATGGAAATATACGGGATCTCCTGAGCTGCTTGATCAATCACTAATTATAGTGGATGGGAGGAAATCATCGGTTAAGGAATTCGTATTGTACATCTCCAAATCCCAAAGTTCATCCGGTCTTTCGGCAGATGGTTACATGATTCAGCTGTACCATCAATATTTAGAAAGCATACTGGATAAGCTGGAAGATGATATGCTCATGAAAAAGTACCCCGAGTTTCGGTTTGTTATGAAGGAGTATTATGAGGGTATTTTGCTTTTCGAAATTATGGAAGAGAAAATTTGGAATGCAGCATCTGAAGATTCAATCGGGCAGCGAAAGTATTTTGAGAGTCATCGGGAATCGTACAAAGCAGGAGACCGAGTTGAAGGAAGAATCTTTTCGTCAAAGGAAAAAGTAGAGATGGAGGAGTTAAGAAGAAGAATTGAATTGGGGGATTCTTTAACATTTAAGGATTGCGTTCCGTACGGGCAACGATTATAAACCGATATCAGAAAGGCGAAAGCGCAGTTATTGACAGCGTGCCGTGGACCGTTGGCATTCACGAAAGCGAAAAGGATGGAATGTATTACATTGTGGAGATTCGGTCTTTGGTTGCACCGGGTTTGCAGGATTTTGATGAAATTCGCGCCTCAATAATCTCTGATTATCAGGATTATCTCGAAAAGGAATGGGTGAAGGAACTGCGAACAAAATATGCGATTAAAGTCAACAATAAAGCGAAAACTACGGTGTTAAATACATTGGTTAAGAAATAACGATAGCTACAGGGATGTCAAGAATTCAATATTTAGTCTTCATTGTTTTTATCACCATGTCAGGATGCGATTTAATTCAAATGAAGAAAGACCAATCCGACAAGGATCAAAGCAGGCTACCGGTAGCCCGGGTAAATGACACTTTCCTTTACCAGGATGAATTAATTGGAATTACTTCGGACAGAACTTCGAAGGAAGATAGTGTGATACGGGTGACATCGTACATTAACAGCTGGATACGAAAGCAATTACTGATCGATGAAGCACTTAAGTCGATTGATATTAATGAGGCGGAGGTGGAGCGAAAAATTCTGGATTACAGGTATAGTCTGATTGGCTATGAATATCAGAATTATTACATCAAGAAAAATCTTAATGACAGCATTTCATTGGGTGAAGCAGAAAAGTATTACAAAGAGAATATTGATAATTTTGTGTTAAAGCAAAATATCGTGAAAGGTACTTTTATCAAGGTTCCCAAGAGTGCCCCCCGTACTAACCGGCTAAAAGATTTATTACTGTCTGAAAAAGATAAGGATAAGGATGAGCTTCGTTCCTATTGCATTAGTTTCTCTGCGGCCTATCACTTAACCGATTCTGCATGGATTGCTTTTGACAAGCTGGTGGTAGGATCACCACTCAGTGAAATTCCAAATAAGATACAGTTTTTAAAAACCTATAATTATTTTGAAACTTCAGACAATGACTTTTTGTATTTTCTGAAGTTGGATGACTATACGATTACTGACAATGTATCTCCGCTGGAATTTGTGAAAGAAGACATTAATAATATTCTGTTAAACAAAAGAAAAGTTGAACTTGCGCGAAAATTGGAAGATGACGTTTATGAACGAGCCTCGAAGAACAGGGATTTTGAAATTTTTGACCGTTAGTGTGTTGGCTATAAGCCTGGTGTGTGTGAATTTTTCAGGCACTCAGGCTCAAGACCAGGAGCTGCCGATAGTGGATAAGATTATCGCAAAAATTGATAATTACATCGTTCTTAAATCAGAATTAGAGGGTGCCTATCAAAGCTATATCACAGCTGGAAATGCACCCGGTGAGGAAGCGCGATGCGGCATTTTAAATCAATTAGTACTTAATAAGCTAATGGTGGCGAAGGCCGAGATCGATTCGGTAGTAGTCAGTGATGGAGAAGTAGATTCGAACACCGCTCAAAGGATGCAAATCATTTTGCAGAATTCCGGGAATTCACCCGAGCAATTAGAACGTATCTATGGAAAGACCATGGATGAGATAAAGCTTGAATTGAGAGACCAAATTCGCGAGCAATTGTTGGCTCAGGAAATGTCACAACGCATTACGAGTGACATTGTAGTAACGCCAGCAGAAGTGAAGCGATTTTTTAACAGAATACCCGAAGATAGTCTTCCTTATTTTTCATCTGATGTGGAGATCGCTCAGTTGGTGAGGGTGGCCAAAGTAAGTGAAGAGCAAAAGGAAGAAGTAAAAGCTCGGTTAAATGAACTGCGGAGACGTCTTCTTGACGGTGAGGACTTTCATGAGTTGGCAAAAAAATATTCTGAAGATCCAAGTGCTCAAGCCAATGGAGGTGAAATGGGATATGTGGGCAGGGGTGCCATGGTACCCACTTATGAAGCCATGGCTTTCAAAATCAGAAAGGGCGAGATCTCAGCCCCGTTTGAATCGCCATTTGGGTTTCACATCATGCAGTTGTTGGATCGCAGAGGAAATGAATATGACTCCCGTCATATCCTCATTTCAGCTACTCCCTCAGAGGATGATAAGCTCAAGGCGGTATCTTTCATTGATAGTCTAAGAAGGAAAATTGTAAAGGACAGCATCAAATGGGAAGCCGCGGTAAAAGAATTTTCTGATGATATGAGAACAAAAGGCCATGCTGGGTTTTTTACTGACCAGGATGGGGGCACGAGGGTTTCCATTGAAGAAATAGACCCGGTTGTTTATTTTGCCATTGATTCAATGAAGGTCGGTTCCATTTCTAAGCCCGTTACCTACAGAACGATGATGGAAAGGATGCAGTTCGTATTTTGTATTTTAAAACGAAACTCCCGCCACACCATGCCAATCTTACGGATGACTGGTTTAGGATACAAGCCGCTGCTCTGGCAGAAAAAAAAGACAAGGCAGTAGACAAATGGTTTTTAAAAGCGAGGCAAGATGTGTTTATTAACATCGATCCTGATTATGCATATTGTAAAATCATGGAATAGAGAGAAAATCACGTAGAACATGGTAGAAAACAAAACTAGTGACGTAGAAGCAGCCGAAGGCCTTACTACCGCTTATCAAAATCTTAAGGCTGAAATTGCCAAGGTAGTAGTAGGACAGGACGAAGTGGTCCGATTGGTTCTCACCAGCATATTTTGTCATGGACACTCCCTGCTGGTTGGTGTTCCGGGGTTAGCTAAAACCTTGCTTGTTCAAACGATCGCCACTTCTTTGGATCTCCAATTCAAGAGAATCCAATTCACACCCGATCTTATGCCCTCTGATATCATTGGAGCTGAGACAATGGATAAGGAACGAAATTTTCATTTTGTAAAAGGCCCAGTGTTTGCCAATATCATTTTGGCTGATGAGATAAACCGAACGCCCCCTAAAACACAAGCGGCTTTGTTAGAAGCTATGCAGGAAGGAATGGTGACTATTGCCGGACAAGATTACACCTTGCCTAAGCCATTCTTTGTTTTAGCAACTCAAAATCCCATCGAGCAGGAAGGAACCTATCCTTTGCCCGAAGCACAGCTTGATCGTTTTATGTTCAATATCCGGTTAGATTATCCAAGCTATGAGGAGGAAGTGAACATTGTAAAATACACTACTGCTGACGATTTACACAAAGTGAATAAAATTTTAAGTGGTGAGGATATTATAAAATATCAACACTTGGTACGAAGAGTTCCAATCGCAGACAATGTGGTTGAATATGCTGTGAAGTTAAGTCATCTTACCCGTCCCGGAAAAAATGGCTCAACCTTAGCCAATGAATTTCTGGAATGGGGAGCCGGCCCTCGTTCTTCTCAATTCTTAGTGCTGGGCGCCAAGTGCAATGCATTACTGTCTGGAAAATACTCCCCCGATATTGAAGATGTTCAACCATAGCACGCGCTGTTCTGCGCCATCGCATCGTTAGAAACTTTAAAGCTGAGGCGGAAGGAATCACAGAAGACGAATTGATAAACCGACTTCTTGAAGCCAATAAATAGGTCAACTTATTTTCTCGCGTAGAATTTCCGCGCCAGCGGCATTGAAAAAATAAGAATCAAAAGAGCCACAGATGCCATCCAGGGTTCAATAATTTGAAACAGGATAAATGCAATAATCAGATAATAGGCAGGGAATAAAAATATGGCGAAAGCCGATTTCATTGATCCGACCATCACCGGATCTTTTATTTTTTTGTCCATCCTCTTCCAAAGCAAAAGCGGGATGGCATTAAGAAGCCATGCGATAAAATAAATAGGATAAAAAATTGAAAACCCGGATTTGACTTTGCCATTTTTTGTTTCAACTACTTCAGATACCTGTGCTGAGGCAATTCGATTATTTATTTCAACCGGATCCGTAAAGTCGGGTTGAGTTGATTCTAAATAGCGAAGCGTGTTTTCATAAGTTGACAGGTCCTCAATGTGAGTAATTAATTTTTTCATTCGTTCAGCCACCACTTCCTTAATCTGAACGGATGAACCCTGAAAGTCATTCGGATCAAAATATTTTCTGGAATCGATCGGTATATCAAAATGGATACTCACATCGCCATAATACGATTGATGAGCGGAATAGTTAATTCCCACAGGTACGATCTGAAGGGTAAGATCGGGTTGTTGTTTTAGTGTTTCAAAAATGATTCGGGTGAATCCTTTGCTTAATGGGCGTAGTCGTCTCATCAGGCTGTGATTCCCTTCCGGAAAAATCAACAGTGTTTCTTTTGAAGTTAGAATCTTTGTACAGGCTTTAAAGATCTCCTCATTTTGAGACAACGATTGCCAGCCGTCACGGATACGATAAATAGGCATGAGGTTGAGCGTGGCAAGAAGTTTCTTTACAATAGGTCGCTTAAATATTTCTGCCCGTACAAGATAATGAACCGTGCGAGGTTGTGATGTGGTTAGAAGAATAGCATCCAGAAAAGCATTTTGATGATTGGCCACAAATACCACGGCTTGTCCTCTGGGTATGTTTTTAACGCCAACAATCTTGAGTTTTCTGAAATAGAATGAAAGTCCTACGTGCACGTAGAACCACATTACATAATACCAAATCTTTTGAATCATAGAGCAACCAAAGGCTTAGTTCGTGACCAAAAAAATGAAAGAGTCAATCCGGATATAATGTGCCATATTCCCCACCAGGCAGCTACAATGGCCATGCCTCCTAATCCCTGAAAAAAAGTAAAAATCAGAAGTAACCCAAGTCCGGAGTTTTGAATGCCTGTTTCGATGGTGATGGCCTTTTGATCTAGGAGAGATAAACCTGCTAAACGGGCAAAGAAAAACCCAGACATAAAAGCAACCCCGTTGTGAATGAAAACTATGAAAATGATGTATTGAAAGTATTCCAGAAAAATATCCAGATTGTTACTAAAAGCTATTACCACAAAACCAATAAATATTAAAATGGAAACAGGTTTTAACCAGTTCGATAAACGTTCGGCAATTGCTGGCTTCCATTGTCGAAATGTCATTCCAAGTATTAACGGTACTCCGAGAAGAATGCCCACGGCTTTGAATACTTCCATATTATCAAGCCTTACCTCGTGAAGAAGAGACGCAGTAGGAGGATAAAGACTGGCCCATAGTTTAAGATTTAAAGGAGTCATAAAAATGGCAAGTACCGTTGAGATAGCGGTGAGACTAACCGACAGCGCTACATTGGCCCTAGACAAGTGTGACATAAAATTCGAAATATTTCCTCCGGGGCACGCAGCTACCATCATCATGCCTATAGCAATGCTTGGTTGCGGTTCAACTATCCAAATTAAAATAAAAGTTAAAGCAGGTAATAAAACGAATTGTGACACAACACCCACCAGAGAGGCTTTGGGTGTCTTCAGTACGTTTCGAAAATCGTCAAGACTTAGATTCAGAGCGACACCAAACATGATAATGGCCAAACAAAAATTCAATACCCACAAAGAGTCATTATTGAAATTCAGTTTAACCGAATCGATGGTGGTGTTCATTGTTTTAAGGTTTCGATAAAGTTACCTCAAATTATTCATTCCTTTTCAGGGATTCTACTCATGGCATGTTCGGCAATGGCTGTAATGGTAAGAGCGGGATTTACACCAGGATTTGATGATATGGAAGTGCCATCACAGATATACATATTTTCATAACCAAAGACTTTGTTCTCCCAGTTGATTACACCTTCGCTTTTGGTTTTACCCATGACCGCACCACCCAATATGTGTGCGGTAGACGGAATTCCAAAAAGCGGTTCGAGAGCAAACGCCTGAACTTTTCCATTAATCAATTTAGCATACTTACTTGAAAGTTCATGTGCTCTGGGAATAGAGGCACTTGGCTTACTCCCTTTTGTCACCTTGGAGGTAATACCAAATAAACCTTTTTTAAACTGAAGGGTGCTGTTTACATGTTGCATGAAAAGAAGTATTTGAGTTCGTTTTGCCCAATCGCATACAAAAAGAACACGGAGTGTGTCTATGGGATGGTTTATCCACACCAGAATAATTTTTGCTAAGCGAATTAAGGTGTTACTTCCCGTTACCAACGGCAAAAGTGTCCACCTCCAAAAACCTGAGCCTTTACCATAGCGGACAGGTTCCAGATGGCTGTCAGCGTCTGTGTGTAGAATGGATCCAATGGCTATGCCATCAGACATCGTTTTTTCATTATTCAACGTGGTGACGCACATCAAACTTTCATTATTGGTTCGAATATCGCAACCCACTCTATCGGAAAGGAGGGGCAACGATTTCCTTTTCAGTTTGAGTAACAAGTTTACAGTACCCATAACACCTCCTGCAAATACGACCGCGTTGCATTCAACTTTTTTTATTTTTTTGAATGGTGATGTGCTATTGCGGTATGTAATCACATAGCCATCTGATCCATTGCTCGATTTATGAGGGATCACATTAATAACTTCTGATTCGGCCATAATCGTTGCTCCTTTCTTTTGGGCCAGGAATAAATAATTTTTATCAACGAATTTTTTGCGTTGTGTCTGCACCCGGTCATACACCCCCCGCAATAAATGCAGCCTGTACGGTCTGGCCCATTTCCATTGAAGTACGGATCTCCAACTGTTTTACCGGGCTCGCCAAAAAAAACGGAGACGTCAGTTGGTTGGAAGAACTCTTTTCTTCCAATGTCAACACCCAGTTGATGCAGTGCCTGATCACCAATTTCCAATCTTGGATTGGTTGATGATCCTAACATTTGTTGCGCAGTTTTATAAAAAGGCTTCAACTCTTCCTCCCAGTTTTTAAGATGCTTCCAACTGCCACGCGTGAAGAATTCTTTCTTTGGAACAGGCAATGTATTGGCATACACAAGAGATCCGCCACCTACACCGACTCCCGAAAGAATGGTGACATGACGGAATAATGAAATCCTCATGATCCCAAAAAAGCGAAGCCATGGAATCCACAGCCACTTCATCAAATTCCAATTTGTTTTAGGAAAATCATCAGGAGAAAACCATTTTCCTTTTTCGATTACCAAAACACGATATCCTTTTTCTGATAACCGAAGGGCGGAAACGGAGCCGCCAAAGCCACTGCCTATAATGACATAATCGTATTGTTTTATTCCGGATTCCACGATTTAATAATAGGAACATTTTGTCGAAATAATGGCTAAATTTGTGATTCATCAAAAACCAAATGGTGTTTAAGGGACTCATTTCAGCATTTTTTACGATTGTTTTTTTGAGCACAATGATGCTATCCTTTTGTGCGGCTGTTCATGGCTCGTTGGACATTTCAATTGAAGTGATATCCGGTGCAGAGGACATTGAAAATTCAGGGGAAGCTGAACGTCCATTCGGGGAGTCAGAATCGGAAGATTCAAAAAATGAAAGTAAAACTGAAACAGACGAATTCTTGTCCACACATCAAAAAAGGGAGTCAAATACATCTGTATTAGCAGATTTAAAGTTTATTGAACAACACATATTATTTGAGATGTTGTTTTTGGAAATACCCAACCCCCCACCGCAGATTTAATTATTCTAGAAACCACATGCTGTGGTAATGTCAAGATTACGGTCTTGAATTGATTTCACTCGATTTTCGCATTTTATTTTCTTCATGTTTCGGAAAACATTTGTACCTGATTTATTAGCCGGGCTTACGGTGAGTTTTGCGGCCATTGCTTTAGGGGCAGCTTTTGGTACGATGTCAGGTCGTGGTGCATTTGCCGGAATGATGGCGGCAGCCGTCATTCCCATTATTACTTCACTATTTGGGGGTACTCGACTACAAGCATCTGGTCCCACCGCACCAATGACTGCCGTGTCGGCATTATTGATTGCATATGCTTACGAAGAATTTGCCGGAGACAAAGTCCTGGCCGAACAATTCGTAACGCTTGTATTCATGCTGAGCGCAGTAATTATTTTGTTGTTCAGCGTATTGCGAATCGCAAAATTAATTGAACTGGTACCACAGGTTGTCATTTTTGGCTTTATGAACGGTATTGCCTTACTAATCTGGGTGGATCAGATCAAGAAACTATTCGGGTGGGGTGGAGCTGACAAGTTTGCTGGCAACACCTTGATCAATGTGTTGATTGCCCTTGGTACATTGGCCTTGATTTATTCTGTTCCCATTTTATTAAGGAAATACAATGTGAGGAAGAGTATACAAATGTTTCTTCCCGGTGCATTGGTAGGCATTTTGGTTATGACCTTGATCACATCATTGACGGGTGTGGAAATTGAGAGAGTAAAGCTTGGCGCCTCCATTGATACTTTTTCAGGGTTTACCCAACATGTATCGATGTATTTTCCTGGCGCGGATATTTTTAAATCAAAGTATATCGTGCAAGCCTTACCATACGCATTGGAACTTTCGCTTTTGTCCTACCTGGACTCACTTTTGACTGCGCTGGTCATTGATAAAATGACGGGTGAAAAAAGTAAACTCAACAAAGAATTGTTTGCCCAGGGATTGGGAAACATCGGGGCGGCCATCGTTCAGGGAATTCCGGGTGCCCAGGCAACCATTCGCTCGGTATTATTAATAAAGGAAGGTGCGCAAACCCGACTTGCTGGTGTAATGATTGGCGTGTTTGCTTTGCTGGGAATTATTGTTTTTAAAGACTACCTGACCATTGTAACGGCTGCGGTATTTGTTGGTGTCTTATTTAAAGCAGGGGCGGACGTTTTTGATTTTGATTTCTCCGCAAAGTATTTTACAATGGGATTGTTCAAGTATAAGACCAATAATTATCAATTCTCTTTTGTATTGTACACCACCTTAATAACCATTTTAATTGACCTTAACGTAGCGGTGATCAGCGGAACGATTTTGTTTTATTTGTGTAAACGATTTCTTGGGGCTACGGACTACCGGTCAGAGTCTGTTACTTTATTAGATCATGAAGAGCAGTACAATGTAAAAAAAGGAATTCCTATACATAATGGCGATAGAAAGGAGGAATTGGTAAAATGAGGATTCTGGTTTCACTTCTTGTATTCACTATGAGTTTCCAAATTATTTATCAAAATAAATTGGTCATTAATATCAACAATAAAGAAATACCTGCTGATTTGGGATCCCTCAAAGGAGAAACTGAGTCGCAAGAGAAAGGTCATGATGGAAAAGAGAAAGCGGAAACTGAGAAAGAAGGGAAGATCAAGTACCTGGAATTTGGAAATCCATTTTATATATCAAATCAACGGAATCAATTAATTACTAAACTTTCTGAAAAGCTTGAAACGCATATATTTGATATACTGGTGCCTCCGCCAGAAAACTGTTCTCAGGTGCATTAAAAGCATAATGCAATGAGAATGGTAGCACTTTCATTACGTATAATATTTTCAATCTTTTAAAAAATTTAAAAAATGGTAGAATCAAATAAACTTGGTTCATTAAAAAATGATATTCCAGCTAGTATCGTAGTATTTTTTGTTGCGGTACCACTTTGCCTTGGTATTGCACTGGCATCGGGGGCTCCTTTGTTTGCAGGGATTATTGCTGGGATTGTTGGGGGTATAGTCGTGGGGATTGCCAGCGGCTCCCACATTGGAGTAAGCGGACCAGCTGCAGGTCTTGCCGTTATCGTATTGTCATCGATTCAAAAACTTGGTACGTATGAGGCTTTTCTTATGGCGGTTGTCATAGCTGGATTGATTCAACTCATACTGGGCTTTTTACGTGCAGGTATTATAGCCTATTACTTTCCTTCATCCGTTATTAAGGGGATGCTTTCCGGGATAGGAATTATAATAATTCTGAAGCAAATTCCACATGCCTTCGGGTATGATCGTGAGTTTGAAGGCAGTTTTCAATTTATCCAACTGGACGGGCAGAATACCTTTTCTGAGCTGATCCATATGGTCAATTACATAGCACCGGGGTCTCTGCTTATTTCAATAGTTGGGTTGTTCATCCTGATACTATGGGAAACATCATTTATAAAGAAGTTCAGGGTTTTTCAGTTGGTACAAGGACCCCTGGTTGTAGTTGCTTTCGGAATCTTATTGAGCCATTTTTTTGTAACAACTGATTTAGAAATTAGAGATGAACATTTAGTAAACATTCCGGTTTCAACCAGTCTCAATGAATTTTTCGGTCAATTCACGCTGCCCGACTTCAGCTACATTGGAAGGTATGACATTTATTTAGTGGCATTCACCATAGCCATTGTAGCAAGTCTTGAAACCTTGCTCTGTGTGGAAGCAAGTGATAAAATGGATCCACAAAAACGGATAACACCCACTAATCGTGAATTGCGCGCGCAGGGTTTAGGCAACATGATTTCTGGCTTTATTGGAGGATTACCTATTACACAAGTTATTGTTCGTAGCTCAGCCAATATTCAGTCAGGAGGGAAAACCAAGGCCTCTGCAATATTCCATGGAGTCCTTTTATTGGTTTGTGCCTTCGCAATACCAGGCATTTTGAACATGATACCATTGGCTTGCTTAGCGTCAATATTGCTTGTTGTGGGGTACAAATTAGCCAGGCCAACTTTATTCAAATCAATGTATGCTAGAGGGAAAGATCAATTTCTTCCTTTCATCGCCACCATTCTCGGAATCATTTTTACAGACTTATTGATAGGTATAGGAATTGGAATGTCAGTAGCCATATTTTTTGTCCTTCTCAAGGATTATAAACTTCCATTCTCTATTGGTGAAAAGCCAAATGGAAGTGAGCAGGTTTATCATATCGAATTGGCAGAAAGTGTTAGTTTCTTGAACAAAGGAAGTTTACTGGAAACACTCAGTTTAATTCCGGATAAATCAAAAGTTATAGTCGATGCTACCAAATCGATCTATATCGACAATGATGTGGTTGAGATCATTGAAGATTATAAAAAAAGTGCCGCATTTAAAGATATACAATTTGAAGTAAAGGGTCTTGAGAAGAAAAAATCACCTCAACCTGTCAAAAGATTTAAATTAATGTTAAACGGAAAAATTCAGAATTAAAGAATATGAAAGCACATACCAAAGAATCACAATCAACAATGACTGCTGCAAAAGCCTTGCAATTTCTCAAAGAAGGTAACGGCAGATTTATGGGTAATTTAAAGGCAAACCGAAACTTGCTGGAGCAGGTTAATGATACGTCTGAGGGGCAGTTTCCGTTTGCCGTTATCTTGAGCTGTATCGACTCGCGTACTTCAGCTGAATTAATTTTTGATCAGGGACTGGGCGATATTTTTAGTGTACGGATAGCCGGAAATTTTATTAATGAAGATATCCTGGGAAGTATGGAATTTGCTTGCAAAGTGGCAGGATCAAAATTAGTGATGGTACTGGGTCATTCAGCTTGTGGAGCAATAAAGGGTGCCTGCGATGATGTTCAACTGGGAAATCTCACAGCACTTATTTCAAAAATTAAACCGGCCGTAGCAGCCGTAAAAGAGCCTAAAGAAAATCGCAATTCTTCCAACACTGAGTTTGTTGAGCGTGTTGCAGATATGAATGTAAAAATTGCAATTGAGCAAATTAAAGAACGAAGCTCTATCTTGTCGGAAATGTACAACAACAAAGAGATAGATATTGTTGGCGGTATGTACAATGTTCATACAGGAGAAGTTGTTTTTGATCATTAATCGGCCAAGTACTTTTAATCCACATTTCATGTTTTCGAATTTTTATTTTATAACGTAAATAATGAACAATGAACATTCCCGAAATATTTGAGCACAACAAGAGATGGGTTGCTGAAAAACTTAAGCTAGATCCGAATTATTTCAAAAATCTGGCGCTGGGGCAGAGGCCGGAAATATTATATATCGGATGTTCAGACAGCAGAGTAACAGCCGAAGAATTTATGGGTGCCAAGCCGGGTGAAGCATTTATTCACCGCAATATCGCGAATATGGTTTCAAGCCTGGATCTGAGCGCAATGTCTGTAATAAATTATGCTGTAAACGTGCTGGAGGTAAAGCATATTGTGGTGTGCGGACACTATCAGTGTGGAGGTGTTAAAGCTGCTATGGAATCTAAAGATTTAGGCATACTTAATCCCTGGTTGAGAAACATCCGGGATGTTTACCGAATTCATAAGAAAGAGCTTAATGCCATTGAGGATCCGGAGCAAAAATTCAAGCGGTTTGTTGAATTCAATGTATTGGAGCAATGTATTAATGTGATCAAAACAGCCGATGTACAAATTGCTTATCGCGACAGAGGATTAACGGTTCATGGCTGGGTTCTTGATATTGAGACGGGTAGATTGATTGACCTGAATATTGATTTTAACGATGTCCTGAAAGGCATACGGGAAATATACCGACTAATTTAAATTACTTAGGCAGGAGTTCGGATATGCATACAGCCTGAAGAAAATGCCTCTGCTCATGCGTAACGATTATATCGATTGCTTTTTCTAGGGAATAAACAATTAATTTTGAGCCCGGAGAATGAATCACCGTACCCTTTTCAAGCAATGGTTTGAGTCGTTGTATTCGCTGAATGAGTTGCTCCTGATGCCACTCAAATCGTTCAATAATTAATTTGTCAATATTGCTTTTAGTAGGCTCCCAAATGGGTAATGTTTTGTTTTTCTTTTTGTTTTCCGGCTTAATGGAATTGTAAATCATGTCACCCATCGGGTTGACAAAAAAAGAAAACCTTGCGTGAATGGGCGGTTTAAAGGCGCCTTGTTCTAATTTATCAAAAATAGGAAAGTAGGTTTCGTTGATGACAATGAGATGATCAACGATCTGTGCAATACTCCATTTTTTGGCTGATGGTTTCCAGTTAAGTTGCTCCTCTGAAAGATACTGGAATGAATTTTTAAATTGAGTGGTAATGTATTCGAGAGATTTGGTCCATTTATCAATTTTAGCCTGCACTATTTACTTGAGTTTAAACTCCTTTGATAATTTAACAACCGATGTTTTTAGCATGCTTAGAAGTAAATCAACCGTACTCAGTCTGGTGCGAAAAGAAAGACATGCAAAACGAAGTGTGAACTTACCGTTAAGTAAGGTACTGGAGATAAAGACCCGGCCGTCTTTCATCACCTCCTCAATGATTCGTTTATTAAACTCATTTTGAAGCTTCAATGAACTTCCTTTAGGAACATATCGGTAGGTGGCCACAGAAAGTTCCGGTTCCGGGCCAACTTCAAAACCTATTTTTTGGATTTCTTCATAAAAGTATTTAGTCAACAGGAGTTTTTCCTCAAGGCATGCGCGGAAAGGCTTAAGGCCATGTAGTTGCAGGGGTAGCCACAGCCGCATGCCCCTGAAATGTTTGGTTAGCTCAGGTGAAAGTTCTGCGGGAGATTGTTCTTCGTTATCCCCAACGGTGTCCTGCATGTAATTCGCCATATAGTAATGCGATGCATGGAGGTGTTTTTGATTTTTAACTAATACCACACCCAGGCCGTAGGGGAGAAACAATCCCTTGTGGGGATCAATAGCCAGTGAATCGGAGAGTTTCATTCCCGCCAATTTTCTTTTTCCTTCTTTCGTGAGAATAAAGAATCCGCCATAGGCAGCGTCAATGTGAAACCATAGATTGTATTTTTTTGAAATACTTCCGATTTGCGTGAGGGGATCAATCGCCCCGACATCCGTTGTTCCTGCTGACGCAATTACTAAAAATGGATTCAGTTTATTTTTTTTGTCGGATTGAATTTGTTTTTCAAGTGCATCTGATTTGATTCTAAACTTCTCGTCAAGTTCAATGTGTCTCACAACACATTCACCAAGCCCCGCAATTCGGATCGCTTTATCGACCGAATGATGGGCCTGAGAGGATAGATAGATTACTGAGCGTGGAATATTTTTTGATTTAATCTTCTTTGCATCACGCGCACAAACTATCCCCATTAGGTTAGCCAGGCTTCCGCCTGACGATAGATTTCCGGCAGCAGTCACGGGATAGCCAACTAACTTGCTCATCCACCGAATCAGCATATTTTCCATTCGGACTGCCCCCGGGCCTCCAAAAAAAACTCCGGCATAGCGATTCGTTACATCAACCAGGTA
>JAAUQD010000133.1 GCA_012032815.1 Flammeovirgaceae bacterium | reverse complement strand
GATATGTCATTAAAAGGCCGGGATTTATTTCATCTGAATTTGCAGAAGGGCGCAGGGTACGGTACATGTCTCCGCTTTCATTATTCTTTCTTCTTAATCTGGTTTATTTTCTCTTCCCGTTGATTCAGCTATTTAACGCTTCCTTAAATACACAGCTTCTTGCGCCTTACGGAGATTTATTGGAATTTCCATTAACCACTAAAATAGTCAGTGAAGATTTAAATCTGGCATCATTCACAGTTCTCTACAATCAAAAAACAGTTGGCTTGGCTAAGTTATTGGTAATGGTCTATGTTGTTCTCTCATCACTCCCATTATACATTCTGTACCGAAAGAAAAACAGGTACTTCACCGATCATATTACCTATAGTGTGGAGTTAGCGTGTTATAATCTGTTTGTCAATGCACTTTGCCTTACTTTGGTGACAAAAGTATTTGGATTCGGTCATTATGTAAACGAGTTGTCACTTACAGCAATTTTTATTGTCACAAACTTGTATTTCCTGGTGCGGTCAGGAGTTATTTTCTATAATGAGAAAGGCTGGAGATTAGTTGCAAAATCGCTTTCTATGCTGGTTTTCCTTAAGATCTCACTGGAAGGGTATCGATTTATTCTGTTCTTTATTACACTTTGGCTTATGTAATCAACCCGTTTTTGATTCCAGACTTTTTGATTTCGATGTTCGGGCTTTCTGCATTGGCATTTTAGCATCCCTTAAGTTTATTGCAAAGTCATGAGCCATTTGCAAGATGTGAGGATTGCCCCTATAGGTAATCCCGTTTTCATTTAAAAGAGCCACTGCATCTTTATAGTCCTGAGCATTATCAGAGTGAAGCAATTCAGGATTTTTTTCAAACGCATCTTCGATGGTGCCCAACACCCTCATCAAAATATTTAAAATAGCCTGATCTTTTTCCATTTTATTTTATGGTTCGCATCAAACCATTAATTAATTCGTCAACAAGTCCTTCATCGGCTTCAATGGCCAGATCCTTATACTTCACTAGTGAACGAATGGCCATCTCTATCTCTTTATTCATAGCAAAAGTAAGCCCTAGATTAAAATGGCTGTTGGGAAACTCCGGTTCTATTTCTATGGACATTTGGTAGTGAATCTTGGCCAACGGATAATTTCCAATCTCTGCGTATACATTAGCAAGATTATAATGTGCTTCAAAGTGCCGGGGTTGTTCTTTGAGACACAATGTAAAGCAGTCCATCGCTTTGCTATGGTTCCCCCTTTCAGATTCGATTATACCAAGATTACAATATGCATCCGGCACACAATCGCCTTCCTTAATGGCACGCTGATAAGCTTCAATGGCCCGGGCATCATTTCTTCATCAAGAACCAACCCCTCCTCAAACGAAGAGAGTTGACTTAGCTTTACTAATTTACCTCCGGCAAAAAGATTAAGTTGTCCATGTTTATCCTTCTTCGCACTCCTCCTCTTACGTACGGGTTTGAAACCGAACTTTTCAGGTGTGGGATGAGGAAATTTGATAATCTTAGCCATCGCACAAAGTTAATCCTTAATTGTGAATTTCATGAAATGAAGCCTTTCGGATTACAATTTAGCCTGCTTTTCTTCTTGAATTTTTGGATGTTTTTGTAGCCTTCTTTGTCGCTTTTTTCTTTGCTCCCTTTGCCTTCTCCATGGGTTTCTTTTTAGCAATATCTATACTCTGCTTCAATGCGGTCATGATATCCACTACTTTAGGTTCTTCCTGTTCAACTGTTACTATCTCCCTTCCATCAACCTTTGCATCAATGATGGATTTCAATGCATCAAAGTAGTGATCTTTCATTTCAATCTTCGAAAACTTCGTGGTCATGGAGTCCACCAATGTCTTCGCCAGTTTCAATTGGTCTTTGTCAGCTCTAACATCAATAAGCTGTGGTACTTCACGTATGTTACGTACTTCACTGGGATAACGGAGGCGATACATTAATAATCCGCCTTCATGAGGATTAATCAATACCGGATTTTCACGATCTCTCAACACTACTTTTCCAACCGCTATCTTGTCACTTTGCTTCATGGTTTCACAAAGCAGGCCGTACGTCTTGGCGGCTACTTCCCCATCGGGTCCAATAAAATAAGGAGCATCATATAATGTGGGATGAACTTCACTGGTTTTTACAAAACCATCAATCTCAATGACTTTGGTGCTTTTAAGCCTAATTTTCTGGAAGTCCTCCTCCTCGATGATTACATATTGCCCTGGCTCATATTGATATCCTTTCACAATATCCTCAGACCGTAATGATTTTCCGGTTACTTTATCTTTCTTTTCATAGCTGACCGGATTAAGGTCTTCTTTTGACAATAAATTGAAACTTATGGTCTGACCAGTGTCAATTGCATTGTAAATCCTGATCGGGATAGTGACCAGGGAAAACTGAATATGTCCCTTCCAAATCGCTCTCATAGTTAGTTAGTTTAAAAAATTAAGTAATGACTGCTAATATCCTGATAATGAAGATATTTTACAATAGTTGAAAGACATTTAGAATAAGCTTAAAGGCTGATCGAGCTCAGGATAATGTTGCTTTTGAAGCGCATTAAGGCTGTTTCCTGGCGCATTTTTTCCACGAAGCTTACCTACGGTGTATGATTCCATCTCATCCGAATCGTAAGGCACAAGCATTTCTTGAAACTGCCTGGAATCTTTTGTCGAGAGCGATTTGTCAAGCCAATCGCTTTCCTGTTCCTTGATTACAATGGCGGGCATTCTTGGGCCGTCCATTTTGGGGTTATTGTGTATTCTGCTCAACATCGAATTCCCTTTGGTAGTAATTAACGATACTGTTCTCTTCACAATTCGGTCAGGTGAAGTCCATTCGCTATAAAGGCCTGCAATGCTAAATGGTTCTCCATTTTTCAGAAATATAAAGTAAGGATAGGTTTTATGTTTATGATGATGGTGTTCAAAGAAACCATCTACAAGAACAAGGCATCTCTTATTCACAAGACTATCGCGAAATGCCGGCTTGGTGGACAATGTCTCAGCCCGTGCGTTCAATGTCGAATTTGAAATTTTTATTGCCTCCTGGTTTGTTTTTATCCACCAGGGTATTAATCCCCACTCCATCATTTGAATTCGGTCAGGATCTTCCTGCGTTATTACAGGAATATCTGGATGATCAAATCCTGATGTATGATAAACCGGAGGATGGCGCTGTTGAATATCATCTACATCTTCTTTTCTCCCATAGCGTTTCGCATAATCAATTTGTCGTTTTGTGAGATAGGAAATATCGTAACACATAAATTGAAATTACAGTAATTCAATTGGAAACAAAATTCTTAAATTCACTTGTGGGCAAGTCAGTATTATGGGTAATTATGATGCTTATACCTTCGATCGGGTTTACACAGCGTACCCTTGCATTTCGTCATTGTGAATCAGGCGAAAAATTTGCCGAAGAAAAGAAATATGACAAAGCCCTCGAGGAACTAACGAATTGCCTGGTTCTTGATCCCTTAAATAAGGAAATGTATTTACTTCGGGCGAGTATCCACTCAAATGTTGGTAAGGCAAAAGAAGCGATAACGGATTACAACATCTACATCGATTTAGATCCTGCAAACAGAAATGCCTACTACGGACGCGCCATTATCCATTATCAATTAAAGCAGTACGAGATGGCACGAAGCGATTTTCGCCAACTGCTTAGCATGGAAAATAGTGAAATCAATAATACCCTGTATTACCGGATAAATACTGAATCCGGAGGGGTTGATCAAATGTTCACACAGCATGAAGCGAAGGATGATCCTATCTTCAATTACCTGGGCTTGATAGAGTTTCAACTAAAAGAAAATCTTCGTGCCATTGATTACTTTAATAAGGCTATTTCAATCAATTCAAATGAACCTGACTATTACTTTAATCGTGGATTAGCATTCGAAGCTTCATCATTAGATTCAATGGCCTTGATGGACTATCAATTGGCGCTTTTAATAAACCCTGAACACTCCATCTCCCAACAACGAGTTGCCACGTTAGGGGAGAAAAGTGGAGATCAAATTAACAGCGGGTTTCTGGACCAAATCATAGAAGACAATCCAAATGCCTTATCCGCATATATCGATCGGGCTTATAAACATCTTCAGCAAAGAAACTACGCTGCTGCTGTGGAAGATTACACTATGGCTATTCAATTGGATTCATCAAACTATGAGCTATGGCTCAATCGCGGTATAGCAAAGGAAAATAGGAATGATTATGTTGGAGCCTATCAGGATTACACACAATCGATTAACCGAAATGAAGGTTACTCTAAAGGATGGCTAAACCGTGCCAACATTTTGGCAAAATTGAATCGGTATGACGATGCCATTACGGACTATACAATTGCAATTTTCATGATGCATCTTATGCATTGGCTTATTACAACCGTGCCATTGCCCGATTTAATTTTAATCAAAAAGAAGAAGCATGCCAGGATCTATTAGTGGCCAGTGATATGGGCCTAACCATTGATCCAAAAATGAAATCAACAATCTGTACACCTGATAATCACTAACCAATCAAGGATCAGTACATAATTATGCATTAATAGAAATATCCGGACGCAGCCTGAGAAAAACAGGTTCACGATACATGCCCTGATCCGTTATCATTGCATAGCTAATCTCCGCAACTACTTCAGGCGTGCACCACGTTGACGATTTTTCATCAAGCAATTTTTCCTTCAGCGGTTTTTTAGAAGTTTTTAGTTTTTTTAATACCACAAGAACTTCTTTCATCATTGAATCGGTAAACCCCGTCCCTACTTTGCCCCTATAAATCAATTTATCATTCGAAATTTCAGCAATTTGAAGTGCACCAAAACCTGCCGAGCGGTCACCTTTACCTTGTGTGTAACCTATTATCACACACTCGACCGAATTACGAACCTTTATCTTTAACCATTGATCGGAGCGTTTACCGGGATAATATTTACTATTCCTTTCCTTAGCCATTATACCCTCCAATGAATGCTCGCGGGCGGCTTCAAACAAACTTATACCATCTTCCACATGCTCACTGAGACGATAAGGTGTATCACCGCGTACCGAATCCTTCAACCAGATTTTTCGCTTTGTAAGTGGTTCATTTAGTAAGCTTCGACCATCCATATATAAGCAATCAAACAAGTAGCAGTAAGCCGGATTTGACTTTCTCATCTTTTCAATTCCCGAATCGCTCTTATTCATCAGTCTGTTAATAACTTTTAAAAGGGACGTCCTTCCTTATCGAGACACACAATCTCTGAATCAAAAACACCATTGTTAGCCCTGAAAGCCTTCTCGCCTATCTGCAACTCCGGGAATTGCTTCGTGATATCATTTTGATTTCGACTGTAAATTTTAATCTGTCCATCCTCAAGAACTACCATGGCCCTAATGCCATCCCACTTCAATTCATAAAAATAATCTCCTACAGGTGGAGTTGCCTGACTTTCAGATAACATGAAATCAATGGAGGTATGTAACATGTCCAACTGTGGTTGGTCCACGCGTTCCATCAGCCATTCCTTTTCTTTGATCTTATAAATCCGGTACTCACCACTTAGCTGCTGGCTGCTCAACTGAAAATAAAAACCATCCTTTTTATCTTTAGTAATCCGGTATTTTCCCTGCGCGTAAATCCACATATCCCCACCTCCATATTGACCTTTGGGTATTTTTCCATCAAAAGTCAGGTACTCCATTGGATGATCTTCAGTCTGAACAGCCAGGCGTTTAACCCCCGGAGCCGGTGGCATACCTCTGGGTACGGCCCATGACTTTAAAACCCCATCTTGTTCAAGTCGTAAATCATAGTGTAAATGTGATGCATGATGACGATGAATAACAAAGGAGCTTCCACTTCCTGGTTTAGCTACAGCTACAGGCTCAGGTGTTTTTTTAAAGTCCCGCTTCTTCGAATAGGTCTCCAGTTGCTCAGGAGTTTTATACTTTTTTGATTTCGGGAGTTTTTTGGAAACTGTAACTTTTTTTCGTTTAGTATGAATTTCTACTGCATACGCTTGAATCCCTTCCCATGCATCACCATCGTTAATTAACTTTGACACTACATTTTCAATGGTAAAATCCTGAGGGCTTTTAACGGACTCAAGTTCTTCCCATGTCAATGGCATAGAAACCGGAGCTCCAATTCTACCTCTCAAGCTATACGGAGAAACGATACTTTGACCGCTTCTATTCCTGTAAATATCTACCAGGATTCTCCCTTTCCGCGATTCCTTTTTAATGTGAAGTGTAGTCTCTTTGGTTTTATCAACAAATGGTTTTGCTACATCCTGAATAGCCTCAAAAACTGTTGAGAAGTCATATTGTTGCTCAATGGGAACAACGAGATGAAGGCCTTTGCCTCCGGTGGTTTTTACAAACACATGATAGCCGTACGTCTCAATATGCTCCTTTAAATCAAAGGCCACTTCAATGGTGTTACGAAAGTTGTATCCTTCCGGAGGATCAAGATCAAAGACCATATAGTCGGGATGATCAAATTCAGGTTTTCGACTATGTAACTGATGAATTTCAAGGCAGGCCAGATTTGCCAACCATACTAATGAAGCAGGCTCAGTTGCTATAATGTAATCCTTTTTGTTTC
>JAAUQD010000037.1 GCA_012032815.1 Flammeovirgaceae bacterium | reverse complement strand
CAAATAGTTTTACTTTCTTTTTAGTGTTGAAATCGATGAAGGGCATGCTATTAATTTAAATATTTACTGTCATGCTGAGGCTCTCGAAGCATGATTGTGATATTATAATAAACATCCTTCGACAGGCTCAGGATGACTTTGGGTCTTATCCCCTGACCGCTCAAAGCGGTCTGACGGATTTGAGCGGTCTGATGGATATTACCCAATAGGTACATTCACATGCCGTTCGGCATGGTATGAAGAACGCACAAGCGGGCCGGATTCTACATAGCGAATACCTCGCTTCAATCCTTCTTCTTTATATTTCTCAAACGTTTCCGGATGAATAAATTCTTCCACTTCCAGATGCATTTTGGTGGGTTGTAAATATTGACCTAATGTTAGAATCAACAAACCATGTTCTACCAGATCATCCATCGCTTTGTAAAGCTCGTCCGCTGTTTCACCAATGCCCAGCATAATGCCTGACTTGGTACGCATTCCCGCCTCGCGAATTCTTTTTATTTGCTCAAGGCTGCGATCGTATTTGGCCTGCGGCCGTACCATCCTATACAATCTTCCAACAGTCTCCATGTTATGTGATACCACTTCCTGGCCGCCTTCAATCATTCGATACAATGCATCCCAGTTTCCTTTGGTATCGGGAATTAGTGTTTCAATGGTTGTTTCCGGGCTGGCTTTTTTTGTCTCCGCAACGGTCTGATACCAGATCTCAGCGCCCCGGTCTTTCAATTCATCCCTGTTTACAGAAGTGATCACAGCGTGTTTTACACCCATCAATTTTATCGCTTCGGCAACTCGTTTTGGTTCACCTTCATCGTACTCCGGTGGCCGCCCGGTAGCAACGGCACAAAAGGTACAACTGCGTGTGCACACATTTCCTAAAATCATAAACGTGGCAGTACCTGCTCCCCAGCATTCTCCCATGTTCGGGCAATTGCCGCTCTCGCAATGGTGTGCAGTTTATTTTCATCTACCAGCTTGCGTACTTTGGCGTACTCCGGCCCTATGGGAAGCTTTACACGCAGCCAATCGGGCTTGCGCTTTCGCGATCCGGGTTCGGTGGATATGGTAGGAAGTTCAATCACTTCAGTTAATTACACTCAGATAACTAACAATTTATTTACCCAATAGTTCTTTGTACTGATCGGCAGAAAGCAATCCATCAGCACTGCCGGTCATTTCAATTTTTATCATCCAGCCTTCGCCATAGCAATCTTCATTCACTTTTTCTGGACTGCCATCAAGAACTGGATTTACTTCGACTACTTTGCCGCTCACCGGCATAAAAAGATCAGATACCGTTTTCACGGCTTCCACGGTTCCGAATACTTCATGTTCAGCCACTTCCTGGCCAACGGTGCTAATGTCCACATAAACAATGTCGCCCAATTCGCCTTGCGCGAATTCAGTAATACCCACCGTAGCGGTCTTGCCTTCTATTTTTACCCACTCGTGATCTTTTGTGTATTTGAGTTCGTTAGGAATGTTCATAATTGACTTTTTGATTTAAAGAAGGCCAAAAATACATTGAATTTTTCAGACCTGAAACGATCTGAAAGTCCCTACTGCGACAGATTGAATAATATTTTGGTACCGAATCGTGTAGTAGTGCGAGGGAACGAGTTAGTCACCAACGGCTCGTTGATGTTTTGATCGTAATAGAGCTGGATGTTCAGTTTTTGATTGACCACATAGCTGATGTTGGGGCGTATCTGAACGTTGATATTTCCATTAGTTGTTACATCTTCTGCATCGATCTTGCGCTGAATGGTTTGATTGTTGGTCACACTCATATTGAGCCGGAAGGTAATGTCGTTTTTCAATGTGATGATGCGGCCCTGATCTTTGAACGGCATCTTCATGTTCTTTTTGGTGTACCCAATCTCCAGCGACCAGTCTTTACCATTCACCTCTGTGATTTGAGCATTTGAAATATTTAAAGCCAAATCTCTTTTCTTTTTATATTCAAATCGCGCTGTAAATCTTGTCTTCGTACGCATGTTAATTCCAATAAGTGGCGAAAACTGTTCTGTGATAACAGCCTCTCGAATAACATAGATTGGAATAAGGTCGCCACTGTTATTCACTTTAGAAGCAAATGCATTGCGATTGTAATCTTCAACCGGAATATCCAATCCCACATCATTATATTCCAATGAATTGCTGTAGTTCAATACACCATACGAGGAGACATACGCGTGATTGAGAGTTATCGATTGAAATTTGTCTTTCAGGTTTCCGAGCTTGATCAGACCGGTATAATCAATTCTCCAGTTGGGCAAAGGTGTATTGGGAAAAGGTGAAAGATTGGTTGTGTTGGCATCCTTCCCGGTATACGCTGAAATAAATGCCGGGATAATTACGTCCTGCGATTTGGTTTCATACCCGGCTCCATTGATTGAGCTAAAACGATTTTGAATGATCGCGATGTTATCAATAAATTCCTGGAAAACTTCAGAGTTTAAATCGGTATTGTTTTTAAAAGCTGTATTGATTGCAATCGTGGATATTTTATAGCTCCCCGTTTGGCTTGGGCTCAACGACACATACCGCCCGCTGTCGGGCTCAAAGCGGTAAATCTCCTGGAAGCTGGATGTGGTTGTCTTTTTCATATCCAACTGTATTTTGAAATCCGTTGTAGGTTCAATGTTGGCTTTCAATCCATAGTCCTTGTTTTCCAATTGACTGAACGGAGTAGTAAGTTTATTGCTGGTGATGAGCCATCCATTATCAGCGGCATCAAACCGGATGTTGGGGTCCTGACCCCCCAAAATAAAATTCCAACCGGGTGCTTCCCAGTTTTTATCCATACCAAATAAATACGGACTTGGCGCAAAACCCGGTAGAATTGTACCTCTGGTCAGTGTGTAGTTACCCGTGATATTGCGAATGGACATGATCAATCGCAACAATCCTTTTACCGCTTTTAAATCGGGTGGCTTTTTTATGGTGTCCGGTACATTCGATGGTCGTTGAGATGCGGGAGGAGGAGGTCGTGGGTTGTTGATTCCTTTCAGAAATCCAACCTTGTTATACAACTTCACTAAATCAATACGGCCGGTCAGTGATTGATCTTGCCCATTCTGAATGATGTTACCCAGCTGAAGACTATCTACCTGATTTACCGGTCCTGCTCTCCAGGAGTATGCTACATTATACCTGTAATCCGCACCCATGAAACTCGTGAGCGGAAACTTCTCCAGGGGGATGGCATAATTTAATGTCAGGTTTTGTTCGAAATTTTTCTTCCGACCAAAATTTTTCAGATTGTACATCACTGAATCTTTCTTCTCCTGGGTATCAATATCACCTTCTGGTTCATCGATAATGGCATTTACCCGCATGACATAATCGAAGGTTAGTGACTTTGAAAACGCCCAGCGTGCATTGGCCAGCCGATTGAAGACAAAAAACTTTTGGTAGTTGGGTTGCTTACTGGCTTCATCTGAAGACGAATTGCGATAAACGATTTTGTTAAATGACCGATCTAAGTCACCTCGCAGGGATAGGTTGGTGAACAGGGGGTTGAAATTGAAATCCTTGATCAGCTGAAGCCAGGGCGATGACAGGATTTTGGATTCTTGAAATGGAGAAAATCCCTGAAACTTTGGAGCCCATTGCCAGGCTACCGCTCCCTTATAATTCTTTCTTAGATTTTCTATGAGATTAAAATTGGTTTGCTGCGACTCCGCATAGGCATAGGTAAAACCAAAATTCTCAATGTCCCAGAAGTGTGATTTTGATTCTGTATTGGTTTTGGTCTTTCGCACATTGGTAAAGTTCAGACTTTTTCGAGTTGTCCTATCCTGAATTAATGCCAGGTAATTATCGGCTTCTTCCTGAGTTGCGAAGGACGCTTCAACAGCCTGAATCCGCAAATCCGGATTGGCCGGATCATACTTCGGATCAAGAGTCAGATTTTCATAGCTGATAAACATGGGTATGACCAATCCCGCACTTTGAGGAAAAAATTTATCAAGATTAAGTGATGCTGAAATATCATAAGCTGTAGTGGCACTTCGCGCCCGCTCATAAATTTTAGATTGCACACCACCATACCCAAATGATATGAACCGGAATGATCCTGTGACTGACCCCAGATCGGCCAGTTTCATATTTAAAACTGAATTGAAAGCATACCCTGCGCTGCGATCAAAGTCCGTAAGGCGAAGTTCATCCGCCCATATGCAAACACTCAGCGGTCGGGCATCGGAGCTTCGTGGATTTCGCACACCAATCATCATAAGCGTAACACTGCTCAGATCGGGTCTTCCCAGAATGCGTATACCGTGTTTATCAACCTGCTTCGGTCCATCGAGGGGATATAATTGTCCGAGCGGATAGTTAAGCCGGTCTCGCTGAACTTTCAGAGCATATAGATTATTCAGTTCAAGATCAATCTGATTTTGTTCAGGCCAGATTATCGATGGATCGCGACTGGTGCCGGGAGGGGTGATGGTCAAAGGCAGTTCTATTTCATAATAATTCTCATCGAAGTCAGTACCTAATCGGATAAAGCCAACCAATTCATTGTCATTCAGGTTTGTTCCGTGGGCACTCAAAAACATTTTTATACGTCCATAATTGAAGAAGTCCATACTGACGTTCTTGAAAATAGCGCGGGCATCTCCGTCAGGCAATTCGTCTACACAAAGCTGAACAGATTGTTCATTCAGTCTTCGCTGTTGAACAGAAGTAATGTCTCTGTCTCGGGCTAATGGTTCTACATACGAGGGTTTTTCGTCATTGCCCAATCCATTCTCCTCGATGTTTACCACCGACACCGAAAAGTTATCCAGGTTGGGCTCAAGGGGTTCGCCAAACCGTGCTTCCTCAAGGTTGGCTGTATACCTTCTCCACCGATTGCCAACCGTTCTGAAATTAGCAAAACGCAACACGACAGGCTCAACAAAATCGGTCATGTACATCCGGATATACCGGATCGATTTAAATCCATTGATGTCGCCCACTTTTCTTCGAATTGCCGGATGGGAATTCGATATAAATACCACGTTACCGGATCTCCATTAATGACGTTTGTGATCTGATCAACAATATATTTGTCGCCTGTTTGTAGCTGACCGGGCATCAAATCAATATTATACCCATAGTACTCATCAAGGTCGCTTAAGGTATTGTCTGCATTCAAATCCTCATTATCAGGAATGGTTGTGGAGGAAGTTGGGATGTCGTCACTGGTCGTTGTAACAGGAGAATTATTTTCCAACCCATTATAACTTTTATATCGCTCAAGAACTTTAGCATCGGTAGCATCAAACGTGCTGCTCAGAAAATATTGGAAATCATCAGCAGATGGATCGGCAGATAGCACGGGGAGTGCGGCTGAAGGTGCGCTGTTTAAAAAATTTTGAAACTTAGTATTTTCATTGGCATTACTGATTCCATCCAACCCCACATCTTGATTTGGTCGTGTATCGGTTGCGTTTGCGAATGCATTGTTTGTGTATTGTTGAGAGGTCACGTACCCCCAATTGTTTTCAGTGACGAGTCCGCTGGTAAGATCCCCATCCAACGGTAATCCGTTTTCAAAGGCATGCTTGCCATCACGCATGACATCTTCAGAAATACTTCCCAGTTGTAGTACAAGTTTACCGCCTGTTGTATTTGACTTCGGAGGATTTACCCCATCATCAATCTGCCCATTTGCGGTATTAATAAACGGATCCATCAGCCAAAACTCCACATACTCAATGTTGGCCTTATCAAAATCCACTTCCGTTTTTATTGCGGTTGTTACACCCGCCCAATTGGAGGAAGGGTTCTTTAGGGTTCCATCATTATTAAGATCGGGATTGTAATTGTATTGACCACGCTCGGTGGGGTAGTAGGCAAAGTCGAGAATGGGTTCATAAAAATTACCAATATAAGGATCGCGGAAGGGAAAGATTTCCTGAGGAAGTACCGGCCGTACATAATGATTCTCCATATCCTCATCAGTGATATTGGAAGGCTTGAATCTGCTGTTTTCAGTATAAAAAGTGTTATCCACCTGGTACCAGGCCAGCTTGGCTCTTTTATAACCGGCCATTATATCATTCGGTGCACCGGGTTGAGCACTTAGATCAAATCGGTTATCAGGTGTTTGTGGCACAACGGCAAGTCGCCAGATGTTTGGATTGATCAGGCTGTAGGGTGTAGCCGAATTTTCAAAGTCATCAATAAATGATGTGCCCTCACCTTCAACCTGGTTTGATGTTCCCGGAAACAGTTGTGCGTATTCAGCACTGAGATTTACATTGGATTGTTCTTTGGTTTGTATTCCGGGAATGGCATCGACCAGCTTGGTTAGGAATCTTGATTCTTTTTTGAGGTTAAGGTCAAATCCGTACTGAAGGTTTCTAGCCGGCTCTGTTCCAATCAGGTTTCGGGTAATTAACGGCCGTTCATTATAGTATAAAATAGTTGACCCCAGATTGATGTCTTTGTTAAGCCGGTAATCAAAGCGACCACCCAATAGCGTGCGTGTTTGAAAAGCAAACGGGTCTTGTTGTTCATACGTTATACTGATGTCTTTTCCGGAACTTAAGATGCCTTCGTTGAGAATGGTAACCTTACCAAAAGTATAATCTACGGTGTAGTCCGTTCCTTCCTGAAGAGGAATTCCCCCGGCATATACTTTTACAGAACCCTGAGAAATGTTAAATCCCTGAATAATAATTTCTTTTCCTGATCCGGATTGGAAGGTTCCTTTCAGGAAAAATTTGTTCTTGGTAGCGACCAGTTCGGCTTCAGCTTTGGCTGTCCGGTAAAGTGTGTCATACACGTACTTCTGAATCATAAAATCCCTAGTATTTGGGTTTTGCTCCTGGGCAAAGAGATTTCGCAAAGCAGTATTAAAGGGTTGTAAAAAAGGAAAGATGATCGCTCCTGTCTCTGGCATAATAGTCACCCGCTCCACGAAGTCGAAGTTTCCATCCGGTTGTGGATCGTTGTATGGGTTTAAACGATCAAGGCCAAAAACTTCAATAAGCTGTTTTGTTTTAGAAATATCTCCCTCCTGTAAGTTTGGGTTATCAATTCCTGATCGGTCATCCCTGTAAATAATTCGCAATTGAAATCCTTCACGACTGACCTGGGAAACATTGAGGTTGTAAATGTTTTTCATCATCAACTCCCAAGTGGGTATGACCTTTCCATTCGGATCTTTAATATTTATTTTCCGGGGTCGGAGCATTTTTAGAAAAATAACTTCGTCCTCCTGAATATTTCCATAGTCCTCACTCAATTCACCCACTTTATAAACCCGGCCGTTATAAGTATATTCAAACGCTACTGCCAGGGCCTCATCATTTTGCAATTTTCTTTGAAGCGAAATAAATCCTAACTCATTGTTGATTGCATATTCCGTTGGTGCAAGTTTTCTGGCACTGGTTATCTTTTCGAAATCCGTTCCAGGTATGAATCCGTTTTTAAACCCGTTATAATTTTCAAGAATATAACTGATGGTGTCAGCTTTGCGATCAATACCGTTTAGATAGGTAGAGAACAAATCATTGGAATTATTAGCTGAAGGCGACTTAGCCGGAACATTGGATGTGAGAAGATCTTTCCTGTAAATCTTATCACTTTCTCCCATATCCATAAACCCAACAACATTTCGGATGGTTTGGGTATCATTCTGCCGGTTGAGAAGGTAAATTTCTACCCGAGTCACATTTACACCCGATGTAATTTGAGGAGGTGTACTCATCCATCCTTCAAAATTATCATGAAAGAATTGCGACAGAAAGAAGTGCCGGTTCTCATCATAGCTGGAACCGATGATTTCAAAAGGTTTTCCCTGTGCTGTTCCGCCAGTTCCACCTGCGATGTTAATGGACGATTGCTTTCCCCGCTGTGTCGTAGCCACTGTGGTCAGAAATAGTCTTCCAAATTGCATTTGAGCTTTTAGCCCAAATAAATTCTGGGCGCCCGTTATCAAACTATTGTTTAATGGAAGACTTACGTTTCCGATCTCCAGCTTCTTCAGCATGTCCTCTTTGAACCCTGTGTACTCCACCTTCATACTATTTTGAAAGTCGAATGAATTGTTGTTATCAAAGTTGATCGTGACGGCTAGTTTCTCACCCACTTTACCCACTACACTTAAATTGATCTGCTGGTCAAATTCAAAGCCGCCATTCCGCTGTTGGCTGATAGGAATGGATGGATTGGAAATTTTTTGCCATGAACCACCAAAATCCAGTGTCACAAATCCACGTGGTATCAACTCCACGTAACTGCCACCAAAGATTCGATCCATTGAAGGACCAATGTAAATTTTGGGTGTGAGATTTCGCCCACTTACGGCACTCTCGCCATCCAGTGCTTTGCTTCGCCCTGCCAATAGCTCTTTAACATTTGCCGGTTTTGCTGTGCACGGAATTCATCAAAGGACATGGAACTGATCGGGCGGAAGTTTACATTTCCAATTTTCTCATAGATCGTATAATTCATCCCCGTATCGATTTGTACATCAAGCTTGAGCGATGAAGGGTCTTTCAGGTAAAGCGGGGAATACGTTGGCAGGTTTGAAAACGGATCACCGTATCGGTCCTGGGGCTGAAAAGTCGGACGAAAGGGATTATAATTTACACTCGTGATTGTATCTCTACGGATTGTATCTTGTCGGGTTGGCGTACGGTTTTGTGCCTGCACTGAAAAGCAAAAAAGAGTTGAACTCAACCCAATGAATAAGATGATTTGTCTTATCAATGTATTCAATCGTATATCAGGCGTTTTTCAGTGCTAAGCGCACGAGCTCTTCTAAACTTATTTTATTTCCTGACTCCTTCAGAACTGTATCCAGGCTCTTTTCAGCAGCAGCTTTGCTGATACCCAGAGTCATTAGAGCAGATAACGCTTCGTGCCGTACGGTATTGTATTTTTGGCCTAAATTTCCACTTTCTTCCGTTCCTGAGTCCTTTTTCAATTTGTCCTTCAATTCAAGGATCAGGCGTTGGGCAGTTTTGCTTCCAATTCCCTTTACTGCTTGCAGGGCTCCCAGGTCTTCACGAATAATGGCACCTCTCAATTCATCGGGTGGAAGGTAGGAAAGCACCACCAAGGCTGTGTTTGGCCCCACACCATTTACAGAGATCAATTGTTGAAACAGGGATTTCTCTGAAGGGCTTGAAAATCCATACAAAATCTGAGCATCTTCCCGCACGTGAAGATAGGTTGACAACCGTATGGATTCCTCTTGTTTTATTTCTGAAAAAGTATGTAAGGAAATGTGAACATGGTAGCCAATACCGTTTACTTCAACTATAACATGCGTGGGATCTTTATGAACCAGTCGTCCGTGTAGATAAGCAATCATAATAATTGCGAAATCTAAAGAATTTTGTCGATTCGAACCGGTTTACATTTCAGTTTCTGAATGAGATTGGGCATCCGCTACCGCGATAGCAGCTATGTTTACAATATCCCGAACAGAACTGCCCAGTTGAAGAATATGGACGGGCTTTCGCATGCCAAGAAGTATGGGGCCAATGGTCTCCGCACCTCCGATTTCTATTAATAGTTTATAGGCAATGTTGCCGGAGGCAAGCCCCGGAAATATCAGTGTGTTTGCTCCTTCATTGGCCAGCGCACTGAATGGATATAGCTCTTGTTGAATCGATGTGTTCAGGGCTACGTTTGCCTGAATATCTCCATCAATAATTAGATCAGGGAATTTTTCTTTTGCCATTTGCACTACCCGTCTGGCTTTTTCGGGAATATCTCCCTTACTGCTTCCGAAATTAGAATAGGATAAAACCGCCACGCGCGGTACGGTATCAAAAAATCGCACAGCCCTTGTTGCCAGTTTGATAATTTCCACCATTTCTTCAGCAGTAGGGTTTACGTTTACAGTGGTGTCGGCAAAAAGTAAATTCCATTTTATTGAGAATAATATACATCCCGGCTACCCGACTGATTCCCCGGCTCCATACCAATGATCTGTAGTGCAGGTGAGATGGTTTTGGGATAATCTTTAGTGAGACCAGACACCAATGCATCAGCCTCACCATGGTCGACCATAATAGCGCCAAATGCATTGCGGTCCCTCATTTTGCGCATGGCATCCAAAAAGGTGATGCCTTTTCGCTGACGCTTTTTATAATATACTTCAGCGTATTTTTTCTTCAATTCCTGATCCTCTTCCGGGTCAATGATCTTGCATTCACCCAGCTCAAGACTATTTTCTTTAATAATGCTTTCAATTTTTGCACGGTTGCCAAGCAAAATAGGATAAGCGATTTTCTCGTCAACCAATACCTGGGCTGCCTTAAGAATTTTATGGTTGTCCGCTTCTGCAAAAACAACCCGCTTTGGATTTTTTCTTGCGCGTTCAATAATCCGGTTAATTAGTTTTTGATCAATTCCAATTCGCTTAAGTAATTCCTGATGATAAGCGCCCCAATCTTCAATGTTCTTTGTTGCCATGCCTGATTCCATAGCAGCTTTGGCAACCGCAGGCGCTATAGCCGTAATAAGACGAGGATCAAGTGGCTTAGGAATCAGATAATCTCTACCGAACTGAAGTTTTTTGGATTGGTAGGCTTTCATGACCATATCCGGGACTGCTTCTTTGGCGAGATTTGCCAGAGCTCTTACCGCAGCCAGCTTCATCGCTTCATCAATTTCATTGGCCCGCACATCGAGCGCCCCTCTGAATATGTAGGGGAAGCCCAATACATTATTCACCTGATTAGGATGATCAGACCGGCCAGTTGCCATGATCAAATCTGGTCGAGATGCCCTGGCAATATCATATGCTATTTCAGGATTTGGATTAGCCAGTGCAAAGACAATCGGATCTTTAGCCATAGACTGTATGTCTTCTGGTTTCAGAATATCAGCTACGGAAAGGCCGAGAAAAATATCTGCGCCTTTCATGGCCTCCTGGAGAGTGGAGATATTTTTAGTAGTGGCAAATTCAGCTTTGATTTCATCCAGTCCCTTACGGTCCCCACGAATCACACCCTTACTGTCGCACATGATGATGTTCTCCTTCTTCATGCCCACCTCAATATAAAGCCGGGTACACGAAACCGCAGCAGCGCCTGCTCCGTTCACTACAAGCTTTACCTTTTCAATTTTCTTTCCAACAATCTCCAATGCATTTAGCATGGCAGCGCATGAAATAATAGCGGTGCCATGTTGATCGTCATGCATCACTGGAATATTCATTTTTGCACGAAGCTCTTTTTCAATCTTGAAACATTCAGGCGCCTTAATGTCTTCAAGGTTAATGCCGCCAAAGGTTGGCTCAAGGGATTTTACAATCTTGATAAATTCGTCAGGATCTTCTTCTGCAATCTCAATGTCAAATACATCAATGCCCGCAAATTTTTTAAACAAGACACCTTTTCCTTCCATTACGGGCTTGGAGGCCTCGGGTCCTATATTACCCAATCCCAAAACGGCTGTTCCATTTGAAATAACAGCTACAAGATTTCCCTTGGCTGTGTATTTGTATACGTCTTCTTTATTGTTGGCAATTTCCTTGCACGGTTCAGCCACACCCGGTGAGTAGGCAAGTGCAAGATCCAACTGCGTACTTAACACTTTAGTAGGAACCACTTCAATCTTACCGGGTTGACCCAGCGTATGATAGTTCAGGGCATCCTGTTTCCGTATCTTAATGGACATAGTGATCAGTTTAAATTAAAATCCGGTAAGCAATTTACACTTTCAACTGAAGGTTCAAGCAATTTAGTGTAAGAGTTACACTAGGGTTCTGTTTTAGGAATGTCTTTGCTGGTTTTGAACGTATAAAGTATTGATTCCAATTCTCGCATTATTTCACGCTGATCTTTTCCAGGACTAAATGTAAACCCTTCGATATAATAAAAATACCCTGTTTCTGCATCGGCAATTGCATAGCCCACAAAAGGACCACCCATCGAAAAGTTGTTTGCCCGCCATAATCCACGCATCTCGATCGCATACGTGTTACTTATACTGGTTTGTTTTGTGGCGACCGGAATGAAAGGAATAGTTGTTTCGGTGATCAAATAGGAATCAGGAACATCCGGATCTTCAAATAAGTATTTCTTACAAACTTCATCCCGGTATGCTATCAAATTGTTTTTTTCAAATTCCTCTTCCGAGGTGTATTTTTTTCTTGAAATAAAAATATTCTTATCATCCCTGGGATTTACTTGCCTAACCCAAATAAAATCTTTTTCATTCATTACCAGTTTGTAACCAAAAGGAATTTTTATATCGCAAAGAAAATTTTTCTGTAACCAATCACTTATACCTTTTATTTGCCCAGATTTTAGAAGCGATGTAGTTATGCGTTCGTGCTCCGATTTATTGAAGTGATCAATAAGCTGATTTCCATGTCGTCTGATATGCTGAATGAGTTGTTCTTCTGTGTTGGAAAACAAATACATCACCTCCTGTCCCTTAGCAAAGACATCAGAATTACTCAATACAAAGTTAGCTGGGTTTGATTTTATGGAAGAAAGGGATTCTGGTGTGAAATACTTTTTTATAATTCCCGCTCCCCGGCCGCGCTGGTCAAGACTTACGGCAAAAATGAGGTTGCGTCTTTGTTTGAGCACCATGTTCAGTTTCGTGGGGTTTATCCAAAGAATGTTGAAAATGGATTCTTTTCTTGGAAGCCCAGCCATCTCCTGATTGAAAAGAGAATCGATTACTTCACCTAACGGACCCTTCCATTGTGTTGAGTCCATCACGAGATACATATCGCCCGATAGCCCGGAAGCAGGTGGAAGTGTATCTTTTCTGCCACTTGAACATTGTGTAAGAATAAAAAACGAAATGGATAGTAATAGTGCGCGGTTCATTAGACAGATAATCCAAACGGGATCAATTGGTCACTTGGATTATTTTGAAATTATTAATTTTTGACCGGGCTGAAGGGTATTGGACTTCAGGTTATTAAGGTCTTTTATTTTTTCAATAGAAAGATCCTGATATTTTCTTGAGATATCCCAAAGGGTATCACCTGACTGAACAACATATACTTTGGCATCAATAGGAACAGGAGCCTGTGCAATGGGTTGTGTTTTAGGTGAAGGGGTTGTTATTGTTGTAGCACGAGCTGAAGTTGCAGGTACCCAAATGGCCAAACGTTGCCCCGTATAAATCATATTACTGGAAAGGTTATTCCATTTCTTAAGGTCGTCAACGCGTACTTTATTGTGTTGGGCAATAACGCCCAGCACATCACCGGATTTTACCCGGTAGTAAATCAACTCACGACCATAGGTATTCCCAACGGCATTTTTTGCCAGCCCTTCAATCTTCTCCTTATCCGCATGAGATGCAGAATCCAAAATCGCAATTCGATTCAGGTCAAGTACTTTTTTTGAATAATATGGAATTTTAATCGTGTATGGCTTTCCATCATTTGGAATGGCGTTTCGCAGAACTGAGGGATTTAATTTGTGCAAATCATCCATACACGATTCAGTAAGCGCAGCGAGTGTCTCAAGATTTAGAAAGCCCCTGATCTTAATTGTGTCGTTAGGCATTTCAATTTCACGGGCATACTCAAAGACATTGTGTTCTTCGGGATAATTAAGCGCGTAGATTATGGCGATGAATTGAGGGACATAAGCCCTGGTTTCTTTTGGCAGGTAAGGATAGATATCCCAGAAATTCTTTTTATAGCCTGAACGTCTGATGGCTTTTCTTACGGTACCGGGCCCGGAATTATAGGCTGCTAGGGCCAGATGCCAGTCGCCAAACATCTTGTGTAAACTCACTAATAATTTACAGGCAGATTCTGTAGATGACACCGGGTCCATTCTTTCATCGATGTAGAAATCATTTTGTAATCCATAATGCCGGCCTGTGGCTGCCATGAATTGCCATAGACCAACAGCCCGTGCTCGTGAGATCGCACGGGGATTCAGAGCGGATTCAATAATAGAAAGATATTTAATTTCATCGGGCAGATCATACTTGGCGAGATGCTGCTCGAATAATGGAAAATAGAGGTTCTTCCTCCGGATCATCGATTTTGTATACTCCCTGTTTCGGATCAGGAAATAATTAATGAATGCATGAACTTTATCGTTATAGGGCAAGGGAATGGTCTGTTCAATACAACTTAACCGATCGGATATCAGCTCAGGGGTTTCATTGCCCGGGATGTATTCGATTTCACCGATGGCCTGGAAAGGTATAAACTTTAATGAATCGATACCCTCAACATATGCCGTGAGGCTGTCCTGCTCAGCTGCAGGTTGAGTCATCGCCATTTGAGCAATAGCAAACAGTAAAATAAAAAAAGTCAACTTCTTCATTTACTTATGTTTTGATTCGCTCGGTGATTATTTAATGTTCCGACAAAAGAAAATTAAAAAATTTATCCCAGCCCGATGAGAGTCGAAACAATAAAAGGTGATCTCTCCCTAAGCAGGATTCTTCAGAATTATTTTTGAATAAAGGAATATTTGTCTGACGCTGCAACAATTACTTGCCGTCATCGATCTTGCCGGCCTTATCGGCCTCATCGACCTCTTTTTTAACATCTTTTACAGCATCTTTGAATTCGCGGATTCCTTTTCCAAGACCTTTTGCAAACTCAGGAATCTTCCGGGCTCCAAAAAACACCAACACAAATAATCCAATTACAACCCACTCACCCATTCCGGGCATTCCAAACAATAGTATAGCATTCATGAATACTTCATTTAAGGATGTAAAGATAAGTATTTATTTCAGGAACGTAAATGATAAAATCGGCAGGTATTTATTTGGATGTAAGCCATGTTTGAGGGTCCAGTGCCAATGTATTTTTGCGAATCTGGAATCTCAATTCAGAAATCCCGTCCCCGTTTACGAGTACTTGTCCGATTTCGGTGCCTGTGTTTACTTTTTGACCTTGTTTGACAAATACTTCCTTCAGGCCGGAGTACACAGTAAAATAGTCTCCATGATTTATAATAACGGTTATTCCAATGGATTGAACGAAAGCCACTGCTCTGACTTCACCATCAAATATGGCTTTTACTTTTTCGTTTTGCTGAGTCTGAATATTTATTCCGTCATTCTGTAAGACAATACCCTTCAGTACCGGATGTTTCTGCCGACCGAATTTTTGTGAAACAAATCCTGAAACTGGCCAGGCAAATTTAGCTTTGTTGTCTTCAAATGAAGTTGAAAGAGCCGTTGAAACAGAGACTACATTGGTCTTAGTCTTTGCGGCTGCCGCTGCCGCAGCTTCCCGTTCCGCTTTTGCTATCTCCTCCTTAATAATGTCATTTATGTATTTGTCTAATTTAGCTATGGCCTTTTTTGTTTCATCCAGATCTTTACGCAGCTTCTTTTCTTCTTTTTCAAGTGATGAAATCAGACGCTTTTGTTTTGACTTCAAATTGGACAGACTTTCATTTTCCCTGACCTCGTCCTTCAGAAGATCATTTTTTTCTTTTTTTATTTCCTGAGTAACCTGTACCTGATCCTCCAAGACTTTTTGAACTCTGATTATGGCTTCCACCTGATCCTGTCGGGCGGCTCCATACTGCTCCATATACTTTAAGCGCATGATCAATTGGTCAAACGATTGAGCTGAAAACAAAAATGTCAGTTTGTCGATTTTTCCACTTGCCTTTTGAGCAGAAAAAATCATGGCCGCGTATTCATCTTTGAGATTTTTAAGATCTACTTCAAGGGCATTTATTATTTCCATGTTCTCATCAATGTCTTTATCCAGCAAGTTCACTTCGCTTTGTATTGATGTTATGAGTTTTTCTTGTTCCGTTATTCTTTCATTGAGCGCATTGAGTTCGCCTAATGAATTCTTTTTTTGAACGGCCGTTTCATCTAAAATCTTTTCGGTTTGCTTAATCTTGGCAAGATTCTCCTGCTTCTCTTTTTGAAGTTGTGCTTTGGATTTTTGCTTTTGAGCAAAAGTACTGCTCAGTAGGCTTAGCAGTACAAGAAACGTTAAAATGTATCTACCTGCGGTCATACTTCCGTGGGATGTTAAACGGAAAATTTAATTCTTTACCTCCAACTTCAACTTTATTGAATTCTATGGTTATAATATTATTCAATAATCCGGTTTGTGACTTATAATTTAAATTGATCTCTTCAAAATATGGAAAGATTTTATCCCCAACCGGCTGGAAGTTGCGGTAGTTAATCAACAATGAATTAGCATTATCGGATTCGGTCAATTCAATTTTTTCAATTTTTGTACTGGCTGCGTTGATAAAGTTTTTGATGGTGACAACTCCCTGCTTTTGCACAAGAAGGTTATACCCTTCAAATTGTTGGATCTCATTCAACGGGTTTCGGGTTTGCAACAAGTTGCCCAGTATGGCTGCCTGTATAACGGAGTAGTCAATATGAAAATTATACCGCTTGGATAATTCCTTGTATTCAAAAACAAAATATTCCTTATCAACATTGCTCAAAATAGTGATCGAGTCTTTATTGATCAATGCCTTGCCTCCTTGTACGCCAACTACTGTAAAGTTCATCCAGATCACGCTGTCTTTGCGAATGCGTATCGTTGCTTTTACTTCGCGCTCTTTATTACTGTCACGGATTTGAAGTCGTGCTTTGCCCTGCATATAGTCAAAATCAATTTGCTGAATCTCTACGGTAGGCATGGGTTCAGGTTGTGTAGGAATTATTTTCTTACTACACGACTGAAAAAAAGTAACAGGGAAATCCCCAGACAGCTTAAAAAGTTGAAACGCATAGCCGGCAAAAAATTATGTTGAATACCGCTTCTTTCAATTCGCCTTGAAAGATAATCAATTGATATTACGATTTGCGATTTTTTTATCGATATGTTCGTTTTTAGCATCAAGGTTTTTAGACTGTTTCCATTGTACAACCGCCTCATCCACCTCACCTAATTTGAATAAAATGTCTCCATAGTGTTCATAAAATATAGCTGAAGTGCCACCTGCTGATATCGCCTTTTCAATAATTTTCCGGGCTTCTTTATATTTTTCACGCATAAACAAAACCCAGGCGTGGGTATCCAGGTAAGAAGGATTATCAGGCCGATTCTTCACCAGTTGTTCTGACATTTTTTCCGCCCGTTCCAGATTCTCTTTTCGAAGCGCCAGATAGTAGCTGTAGTTATTTAAAATAACTTCATCATTGGGTTTGTAAGCCAAGGCTTCATCATAGGCTTTGTCTGATTTAGAATATTCTTTTGAGGCGTTGTAAACATCTCCCAACAAGCTATTAATTTCAAAAATAGTTTGAGGATTGGATGCAGATAATTTTTTGGCTTGCTCCAGTGCTGAGGCCGATTCTTTGTATCGCTTTTTCCTGAAGTTGGCATAACCATTAAAATAATATACAATACCCTGATTCGGAAAAAGTTCCAGGCAGGATTCGCTGTGCTTCAACAGGCTGTCAATAAAATTCAACTTCGATTCAATAACTAAAAGATTTTGCCAGGCATCAAAACTGGTTGATCCATTTTGAATAGCCCGCTGGTAATTTGTACAAGCCTCCGGCTCATTAGAAAGAGCTAACATCAGATCCCCCGCTACAAGAAAAACATTTGGATCAGCCGGGTATTGTTCGATCAATTTATCGGTAGTCAACACCAGAAATTGCCGAAGGCCTTCATTCTCCGTTTGTTCCTTCTGTTCTGTAAACTGATTCAGATAGATTGCAACCATGAGTACTTTGCTGCCAACTTCCACAGAAGGGTCTTCAATGGTTTTGATGATTAACGCTCTCGCTTCTTTCTCCTGGCCATTATCCCGGTAGATTCCTGCCAATAACATTTTAGTACTTCCGGACTCCCCATGTGTTTTTAGATAATCATTCAATAGTTGTATAGCCCTGTCCCGTTGATTTTGTTGTGACAAAAATTCGGCAAAAGCCAGCACAAATTGCTCTTCGTCAGGAAACACCTCAATTAATTTTTCTGATTCCGCAATGGCCTGGTCCATCTTGCCGAGCTCTGCATACAACATTCGTTTCTGAAGAGATGAGGTTTCATTGACCCCATACAATGTTTCTATTTCATCATAAATGCGGATGGCTTCAAGTGGCTTTTTATCATAGATGTATAAGACAGCCAGTTCATAAAGATATTCTTCAGTGCCAGGTATCTCATCAATCATTTTTCAAGTATTTCCTGGGCTTTTGTATACTGATTGAGATTGGCGAAGATGTTGGATGCCAGCAGGTAGAAATACTTATTGTTGGGATCAAGTCGTATGGCCGTTTCAATACTTCCCGAAGCTTTAATCAGGTCTTCCTCATTTTGGTTTCTCGAAAAGACATCTGCAATCTTATAATGAACCGTTGGGTTGGTTGGGTTAAGCTCTGCGGTTCGTTGGTAATAAAGAAGGGCTTTCGTGTAGTCTTCCAGAATGTAATGCTTTTCGCCTTCGGTAAAGAAGAATTCAGCTTCGCGCAATGTGCTTTCAGTGGGCTGACCATTGGATAATTTCTTTTCCGATCGCGCTGGCCCCAGGTATGCGTTGAACTGGTCAGCAGCAGAAAAATAAGAATCAGCCTGAATAAACCCTTGAGCGATGGTCGCAAGAAATTCTTTTGGTTAGTAGATAATTGAAATACGTATTACAGCCTTCAAAGGTAACGAAAAATCACAATGAGCTGTTTCAGAAATGGATCGTCACGCAGATTGGAGGAGTTTGTTCTTCTCTATGAAAAAGGCTGAAAGGATAAATCCAACCAGTAAAATGAGTTCAATGAATTTATTTTTCCAATACTCATCAAAGTTAATATACTGTGTGAAAAGTATGATGGCTGCAGAAAGAATAATATACATTAGTCCCGATCGGATTGAATAGGGGATAGGATAATGCCTTTGTCCGATCAGGTAACAAGCCACGGCCATGCCTGCATAACAACTCAGTGAAATCCAGCTGCTTCCCACATATCCAAAAACAGGAATTAGAAAATAATTTAGACCAATGGTTAAAATTGCACCAGCCACAGTAATTATGGTGCCGAAATACGTTTTGTCCGTTAGTTTAAACCAAATGGAAATGTTGTAATAAATCCCAAGGAAAAGATAACCCCCCATCAGCACAGGAACTACAAACAAGCCCTCATAAAAATCTTCACCACCAATAAATTTTAATACGTCCATATTTAGCGACACCGCCAGCAGGACAATGCACGATGATACAATGAAGAAATGATTGACCTTGGCAAACAGTTCAGGAGACTTTTTATCAGCTGCATTGGAGAAGAAGAAAGGCTCCGCAGCAAAACGAAATGCCTGAACCCCAAGGCTCATGAGCACAGCATATTTATAGGCTGCGGAAAAAATACCTATGGCATACATAGAACTCTTCCCATCGTAAAAATTTTCCGGAAGCCACCATTCAATCGCCCATCGGCTGAATAATTCATTGGTCATTCCGGCCAGCCCTGTTAGCATAATCGGAAAGGAATAAGAAAGTAATTCTGAAAATGTCGCCCGGTCGTAGCCAGGCCGCCAGCGGATCAGTGATTTTATAAAAAAGAGAAGATAAAAAGCATTGGCAACTAAATTCGCCAGGAAGACATACTCTATTCCATAATTGGTTTGTTGAATACTTTCGGCCAGTCGTTTAAAATCAAATGTGATTTCAAAATCTACCAACCAATAGGCAATCATGAAAAAGTAGATGTTCAACCCTACAGTTACCAGGACATTTACAATTTTATATAGGGCGAAGCGAAGTGCTTTTTTCTCCAACCGTAATCTGGCGAAGGGTATTGCCACTACGGCATCAATCAGCATAATGATAGCCAGCCAAACGATGTAGTGCGATTTTCCGGCTATGCCCAACGCCACAGCGAGCGGCTCGGCAAGCACAATGAAAAGCGCTGACAATGCAAGGCTAATTCCGACAATAAAACTTTGACAGAGATTAAAAATTCGATTTGGATCTGATCCTTCTTTAGTAGAAAATCTGAAGAAGGCGGTTTCCATACCAAAGGTGTACACAACATTCAGGAAACCCACCAGGATGTATAAGTAACTGACTACACCGTAGTCTTCCGGATTAAAAATCCGGGTGTGTAATGGAAAGAGCAAAAAGTTAAGAGCCCGGGGTATGATGGTGCCCAATCCATAGAGAACTGTTTCACCTGCCAGGTTTTTAAGCTTATTGTTCATAATGAAGTTCCAATGCCTCAGCCTGAGATATCATCGGGGTGAAATTACTAAATGAAGGGCTACGCATTGGTATCCTGCAGGATGGGATGATGAACCAGGTTGGTTAAAATTTCATTTGTCATTTCCTCCAAACCAAAATTTGCATTCCATCCCCAATCCTCTTTAGCTTTTTGATCGTTTATGGATTTGGGCCAACTGTCAGCAATAGCCTGTCTAAAGTCGGGGTTGTAGGTGATTTCAAATTCGGGAATGTGTTTCTTAATGGAGTCAGCAATTTCTGACGGGCAAAAACTAATTCCTCCAAGATTATAACTGGAGCGAATTTTAATTCGATTGCTGCTGGCTTCCATTAGATCAAGGGTTGCTTTTACGGCATCGTCCATGTACATCATAGGCAAATACGTATCTTCTTTTAAGAAGCACTCATATTTTTTATCCGTCAGTGCTTTAAAAAAATATCCACTGCATAGTCCGTAGTGCCACCACCCGGCTTTGATTTATAACCAATCAGACCGGGATAACGAAGGCTTCGCACATCCAGTCCATATTTGCTGTGGTACCAGGCACACCATCTTTCTCCTGCTTGTTTGCTTATACCATAAATGGTTGTCGGATCCATGATGGTATCCTGTGGAGTATTTTCTTTGGGTGTTGTTGGGCCAAAGACCGCAATAGAACTCGGCCAATACACTTTTTCAATTTTGAATTCAATAGCAGCATCAAGCACATGCACCAGTCCGTCCATATTCAGGTGCCAGGCGAATTTTGGATTTTTTTCTCCGGTTGCTGAAAGTATGGCGGCCAGATGATAGATCTGCGTGAATTCATTTTTCCGAATGAATTCAAATAGAGGCTTCTGTTTCAGTACATCCAGTATTTCGAAATTGCCAGTAGTTAAAATTCCGTTAGGTTCCTTTATGTCAGTAGCGATGACATTTTCTTTTCCATAAAGATTCCATAAGCCCTGTGTAAGTTCAGCGCCTAACTGCCCACTGGCACCTATGATAAGGATTTTTTGCTTTTTACCCATGATCGAATGAATGGGCAAATTAATAATTTCCCCTTTACCGGAAATTCATGGACAAAGGGATTTAATTATATCTGCTAAATTTGATGCTCCGTTAAAGAGCCAACATCATGTATAAAACTTTAAAACCAATTTTAGAAAAAGAGTTAGCTACCATTCGCGAAGCTGGGCTTTATAAAAAAGAGCGAGTTATCGTTAGTCCGCAGGGGGCAGATATTAAAACTCAGGATGGAAAGGAAGTTATCAACTTTTGTGCGAATAACTACCTGGGACTTTCATCGCACCCAAGGGTAATCGCAGCGGCAAAAAAAGCCATTGATAGTCATGGCTTTGGGATGTCATCGGTTCGTTTTATTTGCGGGACACAGGATATTCATAAGCAATTGGAGCAAAAGATTTCAGAGTTTTTGCATTGTGAAGACACTATATTATATGCAGCAGCTTTTGATGCGAATGGAGGTGTATTTGAGCCGCTGTTAGGCGCGGAGGATGCCATCATTTCTGATGAGCTCAATCATGCCTCTATTATTGATGGAGTCAGGTTGTGTAAGGCCATGCGCTACCGGTATAAGCACAATGATACGTCAGATCTTGAAGTGCAATTAAAAGAAGCCAGGAAAGCCGGTGCAAAGCAGATAATGGTCGTAACGGATGGTGCTTTTTCTATGGATGGAACTATAGCGCAGTTGGATAAGATTTGTGACCTGGCCGATAAGTATGAAGCACTGGTCTTGACCGATGAATGCCACTCCACCGGTTTTTTGGGTAAAACAGGCAGAGGCGTTCCTGAATACCGGAATGTAATGGATCGTGTTGATATCATAACCGGAACATTGGGTAAGGCGTTGGGTGGTGCATCCGGTGGATTTACATCGGGCAAGAAAGAAATCCATCGAACTG
>JAAUQD010000132.1 GCA_012032815.1 Flammeovirgaceae bacterium | reverse complement strand
ATATGGATTGTCGTGTTGGCGTTTCTCTCCGTAACAACAAAGGCTCAGGTTGTAGGAACTGTGTTTCCTGACATGGAAGCCGAAACCGTTGACGATGTTAAGGTGATCCTTCCTGAAGACACGAAGGGAAAATATACACTTCTTGGTCTGGCGTATAGTAAAAAATCGGAGGACGAACTGAACTCCTGGTTTACACCCGTGTTTCAAAAATTCATTCAAAAAACCAACGGCCTGATGGCCGGGTTTGGATACGATGTCAACGTTTACTTTATTCCAATGTTTACCGGAGTGAATGCGGCTGCTACAGGAACGGCAAAAAAGAAAGCGGCAAAAAACATTGATCCACAGCTCCATCCCTACATTCTATTTTACAAAGGTGAACTGAAAAAATACAAGGAGGCACTCGATTTTGAAAAAAAAGACATCCCCTATTTTTTTGTACTTGACCCTGACGGTCAAATTATTTTTGCAACATCAGGCGCTTACTCGGAAGATAAAATGGACGATGTGGAAGAAGTCATCGAATAAAAAGAAATTTTGAAATTCAATTCATTCGTTTCGAACATTACAAAATCTGATATCTTTGTTTCTAATCAACCTTATAAAAAGATAACCTATGAAAAAAATTGTTACACTCCTTGCTTTTACTTGTATAAGCCTTGCGGGAATTTCTCAAGAACTGGGCGCCCGTTTTGGTGATGCACTGGGTAATGCGGTGGCCATTGATGCCGTATTTAATACCGGAAAGTTTAACCGTATCCACGCGGACGTATCTTTCGGTTCGGGTGTAGGTATTGAAGTGCTTTGGGATTTTATTAATCGGCCTTTGGGGGGAGAAGCGTTTAACTGGTACGCAGGTGCGGGAGTATCCACAAGACTGGATGATCCATTCACGTTGGGGGTCAGTGGTGAAATAGGTCTTGAGTACAGGTTTAACACCGTGCCCATTGCTCTTGGTCTGGATTGGCGGCCTGTATTTATTCTTGTTGAGAATACAGATTTTGATGCTGGTGGATTTGGCTTTAATGCCCGATTTATTTTCGGTAAATAATAAGTTCATATTTTGATTTTTCAGGAGGGCCGGGGCCCTCTTTTTTTAAAAAATTCCGGCTTGCAACACACGGATTAATTCTCACTAATTGCTTTTTCCATATTAATGCTATCTTCAAGCTCAATTAAATGTTGTGAATATATTTATCCTCCTTGCGCTTGCCATTGCTCCCGGGTTGGCCATCATGGTATTCATCTATCTAAAAGATGAACATGAAAAAGAACCTCCCGGATTACTCATAAAAAGTTTTTTTTTATGGGATACTGGCAACGATTGTCACTCTGGTCATAAGCCTGCCGCTTAACAGTATCATTTCCATTGAAGAGCGCGACCTTGAAGGACAGTTTTACAATGCCTTTATCCTGGTAGCGTTGATCGAAGAGTTCAGTAAATTTATTTTCATACGCGGTATTCTCTATCGCGACAGCCACTTTAATGAACCCTTTGATGGTATTGTATACTCGGTGATGGTAGGGATGGGGTTTGCCACCTTTGAAAATATTTTGTACGTCATGGATGGAGGAATGACAACCGCCATCCTGCGCATGTTTACGGCCGTGCCAGCCCACGCTGCGTTTGCCATTCTCATGGGCTTTTATCTTGGCAAAGCAAAATTTGAACACAAGAAATCATATTATGCCCTGCATGCCTTGGGAGTCGCCACACTTTTTCATGGCGCGTATGATTATTTTTGGTTTATCTCTTATGTTCCGGGTATTTGGGTTGGTGCAATCGTTTCATTAGTTGTTGCTGTCGTACTTTCCCGGAAAGCCATACGGTTGCATCAGTTTGCCTCCCCCTTTAAAAACAAATTGTTTCATCCATCGCATCATCAGAAGCCTCCTCCGCCAACGATACCGTCATGATCAGAGATACATTTACAAAACACAGGATTGGCCTTAACAAAGAATTCAGGTACCGGGGTGAAGAACCAGGACGCATCGAAAATTTCAGTGATGCCATTTTGCATTAGCCATCACACTTATTCTTATTTCCACAACATCGCCCAAAACATTTTCAGATGTTATGCGGTTTACCCGGGATGTCGTTCCATTTGCATTGAGCATTATCTTAATAGGAATGATCTGGAATGAACACTATGTATTCTTTCTTCGCTATGGGTTGCGAGGTACGCGGGTTATTGTGCTAAACCTTCTCCTTCTTTTCATTGTCTTGTTTTATGTGTACCCCCTAAAATTTCTAACAACCATGTTGTTGCTTCCCGTATTTTATGGAATTACAGGAAATCAGGAATTTTTAATGGAGCTTCAGGGCATGATCAAAGGAAGCGATGTGAGTTACCTGATGATGATTTATGGATTTGGTGCGGCCAGTATTTTCCTGGTTATGCAAGCGATGTACCGGTACGCCTATAAACATCGGGAAGCACTTGAACTCAATGAGATTGAAAAGTTTGACACTCAAACCAGCATTCGTGGCAACATGTTACTAGCCAGTATTCCTTTGCTCTCAGCTCTTATCGCCCTATTCATGATCGATTATAAATGGGCGGGTGTTTATTCAGGATTCATTTACTTTCTCTACACTCCAGTAATGTTCTTCTTCTATTCCCGCAGGGAGAAGAACCGAAAACGGTTGCTGGCCCAAGGACATAAGGCTATAAACTAAAACCCGTCATCAGCCTCCTTCTTTTTCTTGCTAACTCCCCCAAGGTCATACGGTACTTCAATGTCAAAATAATCCTTCCGGAACCGGTTAATGAACACCAGCGTTTCCTCATCACTTCCCGGAATAAAAACCAATTCACCCACTTTCGCTTTGCCGGCATTGGTCTTTTGCCAATCACCGAGTTAAAAGCCTGGTTGGATGAATGCACGAGCATGCGATTATCCTCAAATCCAAAGTAATACCACGAATCGGGAGATGCTTTAATAAATAAATTAAATACCGGACCACCATCTTCATTTTTACGGATTTCCAAAAAACCTTCGTACGCTGCATTGATATCGCTGCGGCCAATGTTGCTTATGCCAATCAGTCCTTCACTGTAAAAGGCTTTGTGTTTTTGAGATCGCTTGAGGTTAACATTTGACAAAACGAGGGGTCTGGCCAGCTGCGGAATGGTGGCAAGAGGCACGTATGCCTGCAGTGAACGCTGCTCATATTCTTTTACTGTTCGTTCACCAACAATGTCTGCAATTTTATATAACAATTCAGTAGGGTCACCCAATCCTTCAGCAGCAACGCCTTCATTTTTTATCAACTCCAGGATATCAGCAGCCATAACCTGAAACGCCTGAGCCGGCAAAATCGGATCCAGCATCATGAATGAATTTAACCTGATCTCATTGGTTTCTAAATTGCCTGATCCTAACGCGGTGGAAATGAGTTCAAATCCTTTTATCCCTTCAAAATAATTGACTAATCCTTCAAACCTCACTTCTTGTTTTTCTTCATTGTAAGCAAAAAACTTTTCCGGTCAATTTTTCTCCGGTTGCCTTCAGCCGATCTTCAATAATAAATTCACCGGTTTCCTTATCGAAAAAGAGTGATCCGCTGGGTAGAAAAAAACTTTCGTCATCAATATCCTTTTTATCGGATACAAAAGTGATGTACAAACTGTTGTCTGTTGCAAAATGTAATCCAGCCTCAGCTTTTCTTCCTTCTTCGGTAATGGCATTATCAAAGTCGAGAAAAAATTCTTTTTCATCACCACTCTGATCGTACCGCAGCCAGGTATTATATCTTGGAATTTTCCGAAGATCCAGTCTTGTATAACCACGCAATTGCAGTGCCGGACGTGTGGCGAACATAACCATATCTCCTTTATAATAAATCCGGGGAGCCAACAACATACTATCCGAAACTTTTACCGAGCCCTCGGCTACCGTCTCTTTGGTTGCTTCATACGGCTGACGTTTCTTTCTTGGATCGACCGGAATATCCTCCAGGTGGAAATTAGTCAGCTTGATCGCAAAGGTGTCGTTTACGGCATTTACATATTGATAGGTAGCATTACCGGCAAATTCCTTTCTTGAAATAATGTCAATAACGCCTTCCGTCAGCCGGTGGTAGCCCATTAAGGTATCCAGTACTATGGTCGTGTTGTTCAGTCTTCCAATCTTGGAATTTTCCAAAATCAATATTTCATTGTTCTCAGGAGTAATCTTGGCGTCCGCCACAATGATGTACGGGATACCGCTGACTTTAAGTTGTTGTGAATTGATATCATATTCGGCCTTTTCCGCATTGAAATTCAAGGAATCCAAATCATCCCGTGTTGTGTAAAAGTAGGAGTCTTCAATGGGTACGTTGGGATCCTTTGACATCACAATTTTTTGCGAACTCAAATCCCACTTCGCTTCCGGTATTGATGTCTTAAATTGCGCGTACGGAAATTCAATGGCAGCTTCACCCGCAACTTCAGGACTGATCACAGCACTGTTTTCTGCAAGATTGAAAGATACACTTACATTTTCTCCAGCGAGTGCCGGCTTTTCCGGATTTGATGTTTGAACCTGAAACTGGGAATGGCGCGCTGAAAATTCTTTAGCCGTAAAGCTAAAGTTGTCCGACCTTGTGATGCTGCCTAAGGTTAAAAACTCACCCTGACCGCCTACACCCTTTTTTGAAACGGTAAGTTTTCCGTTAAATGAAGCGCTGCCGTTATAAAAACTAAATGGATCACCAGTGTTTGTAACATCAAACCGATCCTGCTTCGGTTTCCAGTTTAATCTGAAATCAGGGAATGTAACCTGAGGATAAATGATTGATGCAAACTGCTTTTCCTGAAGTTGCCCAACAGACCCTTCCGCCACGACTGAATCGGGATAAAAAATATAGTCATTGGACTCAACGGATGCGGCTAGATAATCAATTTTTCCGGTGGCCCTGATTCCCGCGTTATCCAGACTCATGGCGCCAACAATTTTTCCATCGCCCTGATAAAGTGGATAACCTGTAGACGGAATTTTGTGTGTAAATCCCAACGACTTATCGGCCATGGTGTGAAGCGATTCCTGGAAGGCGGGAAACATACCGCTGGAAACAAACGTACCATCGAAACTAATGGCGGCCGGGTCTGCATCATTGAGACTATCCAATTTGAATGGCGGGACAACAAAAAAACTGACCGGTCATAGGCACCATTCAGTACCTCCTTGCGGTCAAAATATATTACACCACCAGCCGTGGCATCCAGTCTTGGATAATTGGGGAGTCTTTCTTTGCCCGATTTATTATCAGGTCTGCTGATAAAGAGTGTCCCAGCCGTTTTGGATGTGTTGGACATGCCCCCGGCTGCTGCTGCTGTTGAATCTGCCCCCACCATGGCGTTATTCATGCGCCTGCGAATCGTCTGCCCTCGTGCATTCACTTCAGTAACATAAAACCGAATGGAATCAATGCGATTCATGTTTACAAAAAAGCTATCATACTTTACGGTAAAATCACGGCCATGTATTTCAAAATTCCCGGCTACAATTTTCCCATCAAATTTGATGTCCCTGTTTTGTAAAATCCGAATCACACTACTGTCGGGTGTGATGACTACGTTCAGTGTATCACTAAGATTAAATTCCTCCACACCCCTGATCTCCATATACCGTTGCGGAAAATTTATGGTAGCATTGGCGGAGCGCTCTACTATGGAATGAATTTTCAAGTTATCATAATCAACATCGCCTCGCTTACTGTCATAAGCATGAATCGCTTTCTCTTTTACATTGATAAGCCGTTTCACCGGATCATACTCAATCATTCCCTTTTCAGCCAGGAAGGACATGGCCATGTGCATTTCCCCCGTAGGTTTATTATAAAAATCAGCAACGTTGTCTGTATAAAACTGCCGGGTACCGTTCTTAATCGAATAGTTCACCAAGGCGCTCAATGCATGAAACGTAAACCCAACTCCACCCAGCAACCGGTAATCGTCCGGGTTGTAAAAGTCAACGGACTCAATCACCATGGGTGCTTTGCTTCGACCACCCAGTGTGAAAAAATTCAGGCTATCGGATTTCAAATCCCAACGCACAACATCGGCTGAAAAATCTACTTTAAAATAAGAAGATGAGAATGGCGCATTCTTGAGCGGCCCCTTCTCTTTGGACAGTGAAAGTTTTTTACTTCCATAATCAAACAACATCTGCATGGAAGGATGATTGATTGAATCATTCCCCATATAAATTTCTACTTCAGCTCCGGCCGATGTAATCAGCGAATCCTGAAATTCAAATCTTCGGGATTTGGCGGTAAACAATTTTTCATGCTCACCTTGCACTTCGAGAAATGACGGCTCACCAAAAACAGATGAACTGTTGATTTGATTACCCCTCAATCCAAAACCGCCTGTATAGGATACCTCTTCCGGCAATCCCAGTAATGGAACGTTACTGAGGTACGAAACAAACGTTGGGTAGTTGAACGTTAACGAATCTCTTCGTCTTACACTTTGATCAAATCCAATCCACTTTAGCCGGAGTCTTTCCACGATAAGTTAATTTTCCCTGTTCTGCTTTCAGCTCAGGCTTGGCGGTATTGAAACTATAGCCCTGAAGTTCATAGAAAACAGAATCCGCGCTTAATCCCGCAGCACTCCAATCAAAAATTCCGCCTTCACCCGAAAACATTTTATTAAATA
>JAAUQD010000131.1 GCA_012032815.1 Flammeovirgaceae bacterium | reverse complement strand
CCGCCAGAAAGCTGCGAGTCAGGATCCTATAGCTTCCCTACGTTATGAATAAATTTTTTCAGGAATACTTCTTCTTGTTGTAATTAGTACGGTATCCCTTTCAGCGCAAAGCTTGCTGTCGCTGGAGGATATCATCCAGCGAGCTAAGGAACAGTCTCCTTCTTCCAAACAAGCTGAAACGCGTAAAGAAAACCGGTATTGGACGTACAGGAATTTTCGCTCCAACTATAATCCTCAGTTACGGCTTAACGGAAGCGCGCCTGCTTATAATGAAAGCTATATACCCGTTCGTCAGAATGATGGATCCATTATTTTAGAAGTGTAAATCAGACGAACAGCACCGCTAACCTGGCTTTACAGCAACCCATTCAATGGACAGGTGGAAATCTTTCTATGAATTCAAGTTTAAATTATTTCAATGACCTGGCTCAGGGAAATAATCAATGGAGCGGTACCATACTTAACATCCGGCTCGATCAACCCATATTTGCCTACAACCCTCTGCGATGGGACCGCAGGACTGAACCAATGCGGTATGAGGAGTCAAAGCGCGAGTATGCAGAAAGTATGGAATTCATTTCTCGTCAGGCCGCTGAACGATTCTTCAATGTTCTTCAGGCTCAGATCGACATGCAGATTGCCCAGTTTAACCTTGCCAACAATGACACGATTTATAAGATTGAGCAAGGTCGCTACAATATTGGTACAACATCAGAAGATAAATTGCTGCAGGAGAATTACAGTTGCTGCGGTCGCGACAGGCTGTAGCTCAGGCCAATTTGGATTTAGAAACAGCCAGCCTACAAATACGAAGCTATATCGGTATGCGGGAAAATGAGCAATTGGTTTTAAGTCTGCCCGATGCCATTCCGCTGTTTGAAGTCACCGTTGAGGAGGCTCTGGATTATGCTAAAAAAAACAGGGCCGCATTTTTAGCTTTTGAACGAAGACGAATTGAGGCAGAGAGAGATGTTGCCCAAGCCAAGGGTAATCGGTTCCAAACCTCCATGGTGGCATCGTACGGATTGAACAATAGCGGTCTCGAAGTGGACGAAATTTATATGGATCCACAACAGCAGCAGACTCTCAACCTTACTTTTAATATACCTATTTTGGACTGGGGAAGAAATAAGTCTGCTATGCGAACCGCATTGGCGAATAAAAGGTTGAATGATTTTGTTATCGCTCAGGATGAGGTGAACTTTGAGCAGGAAATTCAGACTCAGGTACGCCAGTTTGAAATGCTCAAATTGCAAATTGAAATCACCAAAAAGTCGGATGAAGTTGCTCAAGAACGGTATAGGGTAGCACAGAATCGATATCTAATTGGAAAGATTGACATTACTAACCTGAACATCGCGCTTACTGAAAAAGATACGGCCAAAAGAAGTTATTTACAGGCGTTAAAATCTTTTTGGATAGCTTACTATGACTTGCGCAGGCTCACACTGTATGATTTTGCGGATGATGTGTTATTGTATAATCCGTTTGAGGACTAAAATTATTTGTAGTTTCTTATTTTGTGTGAGACGGTCGGAGTTGATTCCATTTATCAATAAACTTAACAGCAGCCTGAACTGTATTATCAACACTTGCTTTTCCGATTTCAGCTGATGCTTCATTTAAGTTTCGAACACCCCACACTCCTGTGGTGGACATTTCTTTTGAAGAAGTTCTTTTACCGGTTTCCTCGGCTTTCAATCCTTCCGCAAGAAAAACCAAATTAGCAGTTGGATTTCCAGCTACAACTTCCGGGAGCATATTCTGCATGTGTGAAGGTAAAGTCAATTTTGCGGTAACCGCCTTATCCATTTGTACAAGTGTAGGGAGAAGATAGAGTGCTCCGGAAGTTTCTGAAACGCCTCCATGACGATCAAATACATAGTTTTGTTCTTCACTCTCTCTTGTTAAAAAAGGTCTGATAGCATCTTCCAGGCTGACTGCAATTCCTGCTGTCGTCTGATTAATCTGGTCAACACATAAACTTGTTATCGCACGATTACCACCATGTGCATTCATTAGAATAAATCGTTTAAAGCCATGATTTAGTAAACTGTTAACTGCTTCAAGATGAACTTTAATTATCGTTTCCGAACTTAGCGTGATCGTGCCCGCAAAGCCCATATGATATGGGGATTGACCGGCCAACAGGATTGGAGCGACCAAAATATCACGCTCTTGAGCAATTAGTTTGCATCGTTCAATTCCCGCAATTATATCCGTGCCAATTGGCAGGTGATTGCCATGCTGCTCCAGTGCTCCAATGGGTATAATGACCATGTCTGTTTTTTTCAGAAGTTCCTGCACATCTATGGTGGTCATGTGTGGAAGGTAATTTTTAACTTTCTGTTCTGACCAAACAGGGTTTTGTGTATACCCTATTTGGAAAATAAGCAGTAGACAAATGATCGGAATGAAATTTTTCATAAACTATAATTTTATTTGAATATTAAATCACCGAAGAATCAATCAACCTGTTACCGTGCTATTGTCCGGTATAATTAAAGGGAGTAATTTCTTTCAGTTTCTTTTTTAGTGATGTAGAAACTTTCAGGCTATCTATAAATTTGGCCATTGTCTTCTTCGTAATCTGCTTGTTTCCACGAGTGAGATTTTTCAAGGCTTCATACGGATTGGGATATCCTTCTTTGCGAAGAATGGTTTGGATGGCTTCAGCTACTACGGCCCAATGGTCTTGCAGGTCATTATTGATAGCGGCTTTATTCAGTTCAAGTTTATCCATTCCGCGTTCGATGGATTTCAATGCCAGAAACATATGAGCCATCGGCACTCCGGTATTCCGTAATACCGTAGAGTCGGTAAGATCGCGCTGAAGCCTTGAAATGGGCAACTTGGCGGAAAGGTGTTCGAACAACGCGTTGGCAATACCTAAGTTTCCTTCTGCATTTTCAAAGTCAATGGGATTAACCTTATGGGGCATTGCGGAAGAACCAACTTCTCCTTTTTTAATTTTTTGTGAAAAGTAATTCATAGATATGTATTGCCACTGGTCGCGGCAATAGTCAATGAGGATCGTGTTGATTCGTTTCAGCGTATCAAATATCGCGGCCAGGTTATCGTAGTGTTCAATTTGAGTAGTGGGAAAACTTCGTAACAGGCCCAGATATTTGCTAACAAACTTATCTCCGAATGCATGCCACTTAATATTCGGGTAAGCAACATGATGGGCATTAAAATTTCCACTTGCCCCACCAAACTTTGCGGAATGAGGAATAAGTTTTAACAAGTCCAGTTGCTTTTTTATTCGTTCAGAGAAAACCTGAAATTCCTTTCCTAACCGGGTGGGGGAGGCCGGCTGCCCGTGTGTTCTGGCCAGCATGGGAACGTCTTTCCATAAATTCGCTCTTTTGTTCAGCTTTTCTACCACAATGAGAATTTGCGGTATGAGGATATTGTCAATAAACTCCTTAAGAATTAAGGGGTTTGCCGTGTTGTTAATGTCCTGACTGGTTAGACCAAAATGAACAAATTCCTTGTACTTTGACAGGCCCACTTTGTCCATCTCTCCTTTAATAAAATACTCAACCGCTTTTACATCATGATTGGTAACGCTCTCAATTTCTTTAATTTGCCGGGCAAGGCCCTCATGAAAGTTTTTATACAATCTTCGCAAAACTTCCTTTTTAGCTTTTGGAAATGATTTTAATTGGGGAAGTGGAAGTTCGCACAATGAAATGAAATACTCTACCTCAACGAGAATCCGGTACCGTTGCAAACCTGATTCCGAAAAATAAGGACTCAGCTCTTGGGTGTGTTGAAAATATCTTCCATCAATGGGAGAGATGGCGGTAAGCGGATCGAGTTTCAAATTCTGATGGTTAAGCTACAAAAATAAGAAATTCATTCAACCCCATGAGCAATGAGTATCAGTTCCAATTCCGTTTTCTTTTGAGTCCTTCCCAATAACCTGTACTTTTGCATCGTTTTAGAAAACAAAATTTATTATGGCATTCGGTTTATTCAGGAAATCAGCGAAGAAGGAAGAGCCACAAGGAGGGCCAAAATACTTTGATTTGAAAGTAAAAGAGATCATTAAAGAAACAAAAGACGCAATCACAATCATTTTTAACCAACCTGAAGGTGAGATCATCAGCTATAAATCAGGTCAATTTCTGACATTAATAGTTCCTTTTGAAGGTAAAGAGATACGGAGGGCGTATTCATTGTGTTCATCACCGTTTCTGGACGAAGATCCTGCGGTAACGGTAAAGCGAGTTGAAAAAGGATTGATGTCCAACTGGCTTCCTGATAACCTTAAAGAAGGAGATTCGGTAAAAGTACTTGCTCCTACAGGTCATTTCACTACTGAATTCAATAAAGACAGAAAGCGACACATTATCATGTTTGCGGGTGGGTCTGGCATCACACCCATGATGTCTATTATAAAAAGTACATTGTCCCAGGAGCCCGAAAGCATTGTTTCTCTTATTTATTGCAATCGCGATGATGAAAGCATAATCTTTAAAGAGAAACTTGAAAACTGCAAACCACCTATGAAGGGCGTCTACATGTGATCCATATTCTTGATAACGCACCCATGAACTGGCAGGGATTGAGTGGACTACTCAATCATGATATGCTGGTAAAGCTTTTCGAACGTATTCCGGATTGGGGTATTGAAAAGTCAACCTACCTGATGTGCGGACCAGAGGGCATGATGAAAAACGTAGAAACACTTTTGTCAGAGCAAAAAATTCCCAAAGACAAAATTTTTAAAGAAAGTTTTGTTCAGGGTATTATAGATAAAGACAAGAAAACTGCAGTAGGAACGGAAGATAAAAAAGCACGCGAAGTAACCATACGTTATGATGGCCAGGAATATAAAATAATGGTGGAGCCCGGAAAGCATATTCTTGAGACAGCACTTGACGAGGGAATTGACTTACCCTATAGCTGTCAGAGTGGTTTGTGTACAGCTTGCCGCGGCAAGGCGCTTTCTGGAAAAGTAAAACTTGACGAGGAAGAAGGGTTATCTCAGGCTGAAAGGGACGAGGGATATGTACTCACTTGCGTAGGGCATCCACTGACCGATGATGTAGTCATTGAGATTGGGTAACGACTACTGTATGGAATCGGGAGGCTGAAATGTAAATCCTTGCTGCCGCATGACATCACCCGTGTCATAAAATACGCGAGATTGTTCAATGAGTCCGTTGCGTACTCTAAAAACCGAATTAAGCCAGAATGTGACCGGGGGTAGTCCATTTTTGTACGTTACGGTTACATAAGCCCAATCGGAAACCCAATCGCCAATATAAGGACCCAGCGTAATCCGTTTCGTAACAGTTTCAGTTCTGTTATAATCAATCGATTCAAAATCATTGATCCAACGGCCTTTCCAGTTGGCAATATGCTGTGCTTTCGTGACTGTATCTTTTAAGCCAGGCCCAGCCCCAACGTAAATCTCAGCAAGTAAACTCTCCATCGTTTCAAAATCACCAGAAACTGATGCTTCAATATATTGATAAACGATTTTTGTATTCTTTTCCGCTACAACAGCTTCATCTGACGAAGTGCATGCCATCATGAAGCTTATAATAATTACAGGGATAAGTTTTTGCATAACACTCTTTTTGGTTCGTTAAGATACAATAATTCCTGCTAAAATGCTGTGTTAAGCTAAGGGTAATGCCAGGATATCAAAGTGCTTCCTGTCATTCATGTTTGCCATGGTAATGGGCAACGGAGGTGTACCTGAAAAATCCAGCAGTATGTGGACTTTATAATTCAATTCACTAAAAAAATTGTAAAGCTCTATTCGCTCATCTCCGTTTAGCTGCTTAAAGCATTCTGAAACAATGACCGGCCTGAATTCCTGAATAATACTCCGAATTGATTTTAGAATTTCTTTATCATATCCTTCAGCATCGGTCTTAATGAAAGCCAAACCGGCCAGTTGTTCTTTGTAATTATTTCTCAGGTAGTGATCAAGGTTCTTTCCGGTAACGTTAAAAGAATATCGTACGTTTTTCGAAATATTGGTACTGAATCCAACAATTCCTCCATTGCCAAAGGACGCATCACCAGAGCCAAATGTGAATTCACCATCCTCAGCAGTAGCTGCAAAATTGAGCGGCACAATCTTTACTTTGTCCGGATTGAGTTTTGCGTTTGCTTCAAGCACAGGAAATACATGCGGATTGGGTTCAAGGCCTATCACTATACCCTCCTTACCTGCAGCCAATGCCATTGGCACAGTAGTGTCACCTTCGTGCGCTCCGATGTCTACAACAAGGCTTCCTGGTTTTATATATTTCTTATAGAAATTTACTTTTTGCTGAGTGATTGAATCGGTATCGTAAAAAGGATGTTTCCACCGGGCATAATCAATCGTTCCTTCATCCACCAATTGCACCTTGTTAATTTCATATCCATATTCATGGAATGTTCGCTTTTCCCTATGCCTTCGTATTTTTTCCAGTATGGCTTTTATCATCGTAGATTGGAGTAGTTCGGTTTTCTATTTTGATTTAGTAAAAGTCATTCCACTAACATTAGCGGTTTGTATTTTTCCTGCCGCATTGAGTACAAAACTACATTTAATTTACCGTACCACTCCTTTTCATAACTTCCCCGAAAGGTGTCATAGTGCCAGTGATCGACATGGGCAGAAACTATATTGTTGATTGAAATATCCAATCCAT
>JAAUQD010000036.1 GCA_012032815.1 Flammeovirgaceae bacterium | reverse complement strand
TGGAACCGGATGTTTGAGCAACGGGTATTATTTGATTATGATACGGCTGCACTGGATAAGGTAACGGACGTTGCCAATGCTGAATCAATGGGGTGGTGTTATCAGTGTGGGCAATGCGTTCCTGTTTGCCCGGTCAATCAGGTAGGGCACTATGGTCCGCTGCGGATACATCGAGAACTGCAAATTGGAGTTGACCTGATTACCTCTGATGAACTTTGGAAGTGCACAACCTGCAGTCAGTGCCTGCGCGTTTGTCCAAAAGAAGTGGATATGATTAAAATTATACCAGCTATTCGAGAGCAGGCTGTTTTGGAAGGACATGTTCCGGAGGAATTGCAACAAGCATTTACAAACACGTTTGAGTATGGAAATCCGCTGGGAGAATCCCAACGCAAGCGAGCCGATTGGGTACAACAGGCAGGCGTTCCGGTTCCCATTATGAAGGATAAAAAGGAAGCTGACCTGCTTTGGTTTGTCGAGTGTTACCCATCTTATCATCAACGTGGAAAAGAAGCAAGCGCAGCCCTGGCAAAAATATTAAATAAACTTCAGGCTGATTTTGGGATTTTAGGTATTGAAGAAAAATGTACCTGTGATTCGCAACGACTAGCAGGAGAGGTTGGATTGTTCGAGGAGTTTGCCGCAGATAATATTAAAACTTTAAAGCGCTACAAGTTCAATAAGATTTTGGTAACTGATCCGCACGCGTTGAACGCATTCCGTAAAGAATATCCTAAGCACGGTGGCGAGTATGATGTTATCCATTACACAACATTTCTGGCACCATTGGTTAATAAGTTAGGCCTAAAGAATAAACTGGATTATAAAATTACATTTCATGATCCGTGCTATCTGGGCAGACATAATGGTGAATACGAAGCACCTAGAAACCTGATTAAGGCTTTGCCCGGAGTTGAGATGGTGGAGATGGGAAGATGTCGCGAACAAAGTTATTGCTGCGGTGGTGGTGGTGGTGGTATGTGGCTGGATGGTTTTATGTCCGACCATGTTAATGAAAGGCTTTCTGAGAACAGAGTGAAAGAAGCAGTAGAAACCGGAGCCAATGTATTGGCCGTATGCTGCCCGTATGAAGTTTCCCGTTTTGAGGATGCTGTAAAATCTACGGGAAATGAAGGCAAGCTATTGGTAAAAGATATTGCTGAGCTTTTATTGGAAGCAATGAAGTAATGGTTATGATAAAAATTGATAAATACACGTTACGGTCAGATGTCTTTTATGATAAGGAAAATCATTTTTGGATAAACGTTACCGGAAACAAAGCTGTCATTGGTTTGAGTCCATTGATTCAGGAAATCAACGGCCATTTTGTAGCGCTTTTGTTAAGTGAGCCGGGAATAAAATTCAATCGGGGAGAGAGTATAGGAAGTGCAGAAGCTGAAAAGCACGTAGGGCCATTAAAGGCCCCTGTTTCAGGAACGGTTCTTTCTGTAAATACAGCGGTTTTAGAATTGCCACGATTAATCAATGAAGATTCATTTGGTCAGGGTTGGCTCATGGAAATTGAATTGACCGATTGGGAAAGAGAATCCGCATACCTGGTACATGGTGAAAATGAAATCAAAAACTGGGCAGCTGCAGAATTGAAGAAGTTTAATGAGAAAGGATGGATAGCACAGTAGATGTTTTATCAATAACCGCTCAACAAGCTTTCGCGATTCGCAAAGCCAACTTCCCCAATAACATAACCTTCCACGCTCCGGGGTTAAAGCACTTTTCTATTGATGGCTTTGAACAAATAAACAAAAAAGCATTTTTACCCATCAGTATTACCGGCAGCGGGTGCGCTTTGAATTGTGATCATTGTGATTCTCATATTTTGGATCCTATGATTCCGCTTAATGCGAAAGAGGGGCTTTACAAAATGTGTAAAAACTTTCTCTGAAGGCACCGAAGCAGTATTGATCAGCGGGGGTTCTCAAAAAAATGGGCAAGTACCATTTTAAAACATTTGGATGATATCAAGAGGATCAAATCAGAGCTGGGGTTGAAAATTATCATGCACTCAGGATTGGTAAATGAGGAAATGGCCAGCGGATTAAAAGAGGCCGGAGTGGATGGTGTTGCACTGGATATTATTGGTGCAAACGAAACCATTAAACAGGTGTACCATCTGGATATCACGGTGGATGATTATGAGGAATCGTTAAGGTTACTTTCACAATATGAATTAAGTCTTCGGCCCCATATTATTATTGGGTTGCATTACGGAAAAATGCTGGGCGAGCACTACGCACTTGAAATGATAAAAAAGTATCCGGTTCATGCACTGATCCTTGTTATTCTTATGCCACTGCACAATACACCCATGAAAAATACACTTCCTCCTGATACCGGTGAGGTTGCTCAATTTTTTAATGAAGCCCGTATGGCCATGCCATCTACAAAAATTTTAGTCGGATGTGCGAGACCAGGTGGTGAGTATAAAAAGATTGTAGACAAGGCTGCCATTGATGCCGGGTTTAATGGTATCGCGTATCCCGCTGAAGGAATCATTGAATATGCTCAGTCATTGGGACTTACTCCAAATTATTTTGAAAACTCATGTTCATGCGGAGTTGAATGAAAAGGAAGTGGCGCTATATCGATGAAAGCAATGTGAGTGCCTCATACGGTCTAGGTGCTGATGAATTTATAATGACAACTTGTTCAACGCCTATCCTTCGACTTTATACCTATAAAAATTATAGTGTCCTTGCCGGACGCTTTCAGGATTTGCGAGCAGAAATTGATATTGCTAAATGCGAATCGATAGGGTACGACTACAACCGCAGATTAACGGGAGGTGGTGCGATAATCATGGGGGAGGATCAACTGGGACTTTGTCTGGCGGCTCCGGCTAATTATTTTTCATGGAAACATGTTCGCGAGTTATATCATATGCTTGCTCTTCCTGTAATTGAGTCGTTGCGTAGTTTTGGTATTGATGCTTGTTTCCGGGCTAAAAATGATTTGGAAGTAAATGGCAAAAAGATTGCGGGATTGGGTATTCACTTAGATGCTCTGGGTAATTTTCATTTTCATACCAGTCTACTGTTGGATCTGGATATCCGGAATATGTTATCTGTTTTAAACATTCCCGTTCAAAAGCTGGACGACAAACGGATGATCAATTCGGTCGACCAACGAATGACAACAGTTCGCAAGGAAACTGGTAAACAGATTACGCTGACAGAACTAAAAGCTTCTATCAAAAATAGTTTTCAACTGCATTCTCAGATTGAGTGGAATGAAATTCCTTTTTCAAATAGTGAGAAGGAGGGGATTAAGAAAATTGAAGAAGAGCGTTACATGAATTCTGATTGGATTTTTCAACGAAGTGCGCAGGAGGATATGGATGGAATGTCATTGAAAAAACTAAAGCCGGATTGCTTAGGACTTACATTGCATTGAAGGGCGAGACCATCAAAAGCGTTTTGATCACCGGTGATTTTCTTGAAGGATCGAATAGGATTAGTCGAATAGAAGCCCGTCTGAAATGGATGTTATTGGACAGGGAAGAAATTGAAACTGCGATTCGTGCTGAAATGCAATTGGAAGATAGTGAATTGACAGCCGAGGATATTACCGATGCGGTTTGGATGGCTGCTCAACGTGGCTTGGCCGCCAACAGGTATACCTATAAGGGAAGTTGCTACTATCCTAAAAAAGAGAATACAATATCGATAACGAATTAAAAGCACTATGATTCCACAAAATGATGTTGCATTAAGTACAGAAAAGAAAATGAGCCCGGACTTTGTTCGCATCAGTGCAGCCAGCGCTATTGCGTTACGGCTTCAATCGGGAAGGTTTTCGAGGGAGTTTGAATTTGGCGGCATTAATTTGCTTTTAAATTATGAAGATGGCTGCATGTCGGATTGCGGCTACTGTGGATTAGCTAGAACCCGGCCCGGTGAATACGAAGAAAAATCTTTCATACGGGTTGAGTGGCCGTTGGTTGATACGGATTTATTGGTTGACCGAATGGCTGAACATCATGATAAGCTTACCCGACTTTGTATATCGATGGTCACTCATGGACATGCTTATCGTGATACTGTTGACATTACTAAGCGTCTGAATAAAAAAATCACAGCGCCTTTATCCATTTTAGTAGCTCCACCCACGCTTAACAAGGAGAAACTTCAGGTTTTCAAAGATCTTGGCGTGGATATGATTGGCGTTGGATTGGATGCAGTAAATGAAAATGTATTTCGTCAGCATCGCACGGACGTACCAAATGGTTCGTTGAGATGGAAAAATTATTGGGATATTATAAACTATTCACGTGAAATATTCGGGCCATGGAAAGTGAACATCCATACGGTTGTTGGACTGGGAGAAACAGATAAAGATTTAATTGACCTGTTCTATCATCTGAGGGAGAATCAGATACTACCTTACCTTTTCAGCTTTAATCCTGAACCCGATTCGAGAATGGGTAATTGGGATAAAGCTTCTATAACCCGCTGGAGACGTATTCAGTTGGTGAAGCACTTGATTGAGAACTACGACTATGATCAATCGAATGTGAAGTTTGATGAGAAGGGCTTTATCAATCAAATTAAGACAACAGACAATTCTATTTCTCGGGTGCTTAACTCATTGGATAAAGGAATTCCTTTTATGACGAATGGTTGCCCTAATGAAGCAGGTACGGAAGTGGGTTGTTCAAGACCATACGGAAGCTACAAGCCAAGCGAAACATTCAGAGATTTTCCTTTTCAGCCAGTTGAAGATGATTTGACGTTGATCCGTTCAGAATTGGCATTGGAAGAAATTACAAATTGAAGATTTAATAAACTTAATTAGTCATGAACATTATAGTACCTATAAAACAAGTACCTGATCTGGTAGAGGGATTGGAGATTGATGAGAGTGGAAAGGATTTGAACCGGGAATGGATAAAATTGAAACTGAACGAATTTGATGACCATGCGTTGGAAGAGGCACTACTTCTAAAAGAAGAATCGGGAGCAACTGTAACTGCAATAGCCATAGACTCACAGGATATTGATAAAGTTTTGTTCACTGCGGCCGCTAAAGGTGCTGATAAAATCATAAAAGTTACCGGCAATTTTGGAACTACAGTAACTAGCCATGAAGCAGCAAAGGCTTTAGCAAATGCAATTAGCTCAATGCAATATGATCTCGTACTTACCGGAGTCCAGGCAGTTGATGATCGGGATGGACAAATAGCCGTGTTGCTTGCTAATTATTTGAATGTACCTCATGTAAGTGTGGTTACCGGAGTAAGCATCAACGGGGGAGCGGTATCGGTAATGAAAGAATATGGTGGAGGAAATGTTGCTGAATTTGAATGCACACCTCCATTGGTATTAGGCATTCAGGCGGCCCGGCAAACTCCGCGGTATGTACCTGTTGCAAAAGTCCGTCAAATAATGAAATCCGCAACATTGGAAGAAGTAGCTGGTGGAGATGTAAGTGTAGTGGCTGCATCAACCGTCCAGAAATTTTCATTTCCTACCGGTGGTGGCAGTGCACAGATGATCGAAGGGTCAGCTGAGGAACAAGCCAATAAAATTTTTGAATTACTAAAAGAAAAAGGAATCAAATGAGCAAGCAGATATTTGTAATCACTGAACACCTGAGAGGTAAGATTGATGATGTTACGTACGAGATGTTAGGCAAAGGAAAAGAACTGGCCGCTGCTTCAGGCGGTGAACTGGTAGCCGTTCTTCTGGGGCACAATCAAAAAGAATTAGCAAATGAATTTGGTGCCGCCAGCAAAGTAATTTATGCTGATCATGAGAAACTGGCTGACTTCAATCCGTGGATGTACGCGAAAATAGTTTCCGAAATTGTTGCTCAGCAAAAGCCACGGGTAGTGCTTACGGCCTACTCATCCATGGGAATAGAGGTGGCTCCTGCGGTATCGGTTTCTCAAGGTATATCGCTGACAGCCTATGTGTCTGACCTGTCCATTCAGGATTTAAAAGTGAGTGTAGTCAGTCAGATCTATGGCGGAAAAATGAACATTGAAGCGGTGGATGAAAATGAAAGTATGATTGCTTGTGTGTTGCCGGGATCTTTCCCAGCAGATGCAGGTAAGGCGACAGGGTCACCCGCTGTAGAAGATTTTGCGGTAAGCGGATTGGACGAAAGTAAAATTCAGTTTAAGAAATTAATAGCTCCCGATAAGAGCGATGTGGATATTACCCAATCGGAAATTCTGGTCAGTGTTGGTCGTGGAATTCAAAGCAATGATAATTTACCAATGGTAGAAGAACTGGCAACTAAATTAGGTGGAGCAGTTTCTTGTTCAAGGCCGATTGTAGATAGCAAGTGGATGCCCAAGACAAGGCAAGTAGGAAAATCGGGATTAAAAGTAAAACCAAAATGCTATCTGGCACTTGGAATCAGTGGAGCGCCAGAACACATTGAAGGAATGAAAGAAGCTGATTTGGTTATTGCAGTAAATACCGATCCTAAAGCACCCATCTTTGATTACGCTCATTATGGGGTTGTTGGAGATTTGTTTGATATTATTCCTGCTCTAAGTGCAAAATTGTAATTGACCAAGTATGGTTGAGACCAGAGAAATCTTTCGGAATTTTCCTTTTACCATGCAACTCATATTTTATGTTGTTGCGTTTGCTGCGATGGGTGTTTTTTTATTTGGGTTTTATAAGCGCTATAAGAAGTACCGACAGGGTAGGGATGCCGGAAGATTTAATGATTTGGTCAAGCGGTTTTTCAAAGCCGCATCCATCATGGCCAGGAACTCAACTATTTACAAAAGAGATTCATTTGCAGGAACAGCTCACTGGCTTATTTTCTGGGGATTTGTAATCCTGTTTATAGGCACTATTATCGTTGCCCTAGATCACGATTTCCTTCGATTCTTAGACATTCATTTACTGCAAGGTAATTTCTACCTCGGCTTTTCGTTGGTGCTCGATGTATTTGGTGTGTTGTTTCTAGCGGGATTACTAATGATGATGTTTCGAAGAGCCAGGAAACTTCCTCAACTGGATTACACAAGAAGTGACCTCGATGCAAATCAGTACAGTCGAAAAGGATATGCCATTGATGATAAGATTTTTCTTTGGCTTCTGTTCCTGATTGGAATCTCCGGATTTTTAATTGAGGGATTTCGAATTTCAGCTGATCGTCCACCTTTTGAAGTGTGGTCACCTGTAGGATGGGGATTGGCCAACCTTACTGATTCAGCTGGCTAAAAGGCTCAAGCCAATACATTGCACATGTATATGTGGTGGGGGCATGCGGTGATGGTTCTGTTGTTCATAGCCTACATTCCTTATTCCAAGGCCATGCACATGTTAGTCGACTATGCCAACCTGATGTTTAAGGATGATTTGGCGGCCAAAAACTTCCTCGGGTATCTGAAGAGAAAATGAAAACGGGAATGGGATACAAAGAGATTTCCGATTTCACATGGAAAGAACTGCTGGACTATGATTCATGTACCAAATGCGGCCGATGTCATACCGTTTGTCCGGCCAACGCTGCGGGCACTCCGCTTTCTCCAAGGGATCTTGTCCTTGATTTGCGTACGCATGTAAACAACAGTTCTACAGGAGTATCCGAGTGGTTTAACCAATCATTCACAAATGGAAAAGGCCATCAGCCCATTGCGGGTGGTGTTATTAATAAAGATGTATTGTGGTCGTGCACTACGTGCATGGCGTGTGTGGAGGTGTGCCCTGTAGGTATTGAGCACCTTACGAGTATTGTGAATCTAAGAAGATCGCTGGTGGATGAAGGTGACATGGAGAACAGCTTGCAAGAGACGCTTTCAAAAATAGGTGACTATGGAAATTCATTTGGTCAATCAGAACGTAACAGAGCGCTTTGGACTAAAGAACTTCCTTTCAAGATTAAAGATGTGCGTAAGGAAGAAGCAGAGTACTTGTGGTTTGTAGGTGATTACGCATCTTATGACAAACGGATACAGGGGCTCTCCCGAAAAGTTGCAACTGTCTTTGCCAATGCCGGAATTGATTATGGATTGTTGTACGAAGGCGAACGAAATGCGGGTAATGATGTACGGAGGGTAGGCGAAGAAGGATTGTATGAGATGTTGGCGGAGGACAATATAGCCGTCATGACCAAATCAAAGTTTAAGCGTATTGTCACCACCGATCCACATTCGTATAACACAATTAAAAACGAGTACCCGGAATTTGGCGGAAGCTATGAGATCTATCATTACACCGGAATGCTGTTGAAAATGGTTCAAGAAGGAAAAATTCAATTCAAGAAGAAAATTAATTATAAAGTAACGTATCACGATCCGTGTTACCTCGGCAGGTACAATGGAGAAACGGAAGCCCCACGCAAACTAATGGAGGCTATGGGCATTCAGCTTCATGATATGCCACGGTGCAAAGAGAACTCATTTTGTTGTGGCGCTGGCGGTGGTAGAATATGGATGGACGATAGCAAGCTGAAAGAACGGCCGAGTGAAATGAGAATAAAAGAGGCACTTTCATTAGGTGATGCTCAGTACTTCGTGGTGGCCTGCCCGAAGGATTATGTGATGTATACGGATGCGGTCAAGACTAGTGGTAACGAAGGTAAGATCGAAGTGAAGGATATAATTGATTTGGTTGAGGAAGCGCTTTCATGAAGGTTGTTCATGAGATTGAGGATTAGGATCATTATTTCCTTCTGTGTTTATCTTTGTCATCCTTTCACCACACACAGAGCAATAATTAGAAGACTGTGATTGATTAGAGTCTGCACAACGTGGGCACGTTTGGGTTTTCAACGATTTCCTTGATACCGAAGCAGCAACACCGGCAGCCATAAGCCCGGTAGGTACCGCAATTACTCCATAACCTAAAATCATTAATGCCATGGCAATGAACTGACCCAATGGAGTAGAAGGTGAAATATCACCGTATCCAACAGTAGTTAGTGTTACTACCGCCCAGTATACTCCTTTTGGGATACTGGTGAATCCGTGTTCTGGTCCTTCGATTACGAACATGACCGATCCAAGAATGGTACATACGATGATTACAAAAAATAAGAAAACCATAATCTTGGCTGAACTTGCCTTAAGGCCTCGAAGCAAAACGTTTGCTTCACCCATAAAGCGAACCAGTTTAAGAATTCTAAATATCCGCAGCAATCGCAATAGCCTGATTATACCCAACGAATAGATATCCTGAAACAGAAGTTCAAGAAATAGAGGAAGTATGGCTAATAAGTCTACAATTCCATAAAAACTATAGATATACTTCTTGGGCTTGTAGGATGTCCATATCCTAAGTGCATACTCAATGGTGAAAATAATGGTGATGATCCATTCAAGGGCAAACAAAATTCCTCTAAAAACTGGAGAAATTCCGCTAATACTTTGAATCATAACGATGGCTACAGAAATGATAATGAGGAGGAGAATGAAAATATCAAAGATTAAACCTTCCAGCGTGTCCGTCCGGAAAATGATGCGATGAATATATTTTTTTAAGTCCTGATAATCAGAATTGTCTTTCAGACTGACGTTTTCCGGATTACGTATGATATTGATCACCGCCTGAAGGCGTTTGCCGAAAATTTTTGTTTCACCACTAAGGTAAGGCTGAATACCTAGCGCACGGGTTGTTGCCAGGAATAATCTTCTTAACCATGAGGAGCCTTCTTCATAATACTTCATGCTTTTAATCCATCTGCCAAGCCTGCTTTCGTGTGGATCTATCGTTACGGTGTATGCTGTTCCTGTTAACAAGGTAGCTGTGGGTTCGGAATCAGGTTTTGCATCCTTCTCGATTCGGTGACTGATCAAACCGAATGTCATTACAATACCTGTGGCAATGATGATGAATAAAAGAATACCTGGATTAAATAATTCTGTTTGAAACCCAATAGGAATAGCGTAAAACAAAAGGATCGTAATTAATCCACGAGGGGCTATCCAAATCTGCGGCTTTATATTTTTCCCAATGAAAAAACGCATTAAAACTATGCGGATAATAAAAATTGAAGCAATCAGCGCAATGCTTACTTCAAGAACTTCAAAGCTAATCAGGCTGGTTAACAGGATGCTTGCACCAAAAATTACAAAGAAAAAAGTGCGAACAATGAATGCTGCTTCTGCCGTCAATCCATGCAATCCATGTTCTACATCCTTGAATTTTTCAGGATCAAGCATTTTTCGAAAAGGCCCCCGGAAGAATAGATTTGAATTGCTCACCATAAGACCGAAGACGAGAATAAGTATTAGGGGCGAAAGATGAAATTCCTTAGCTATAGCATACAAGAGCAACAATACAGCGATGAGTACAAAAAATTTTGTCTTTTGCTCAATCCGTTGAAACACGAACAGAATAGTATAACTGGCTATTAATGAAATACCAACAGTTATGACGAGGTTGATAATAAATACAGCAGCATGATTGCCCGTTTGTGGTACCTCGCCCTGAAGTGTAATTTCACCGGATTCAAAGTATCCGATGAGAAAGTAAAACAACATGATACCCAGTATGTCGGAGAACGTACTTTCATAAATATGGAATTCGCGCTTCTTCTCGATTAGATGACCTACACTTGGTATAATAATCGCACTGGAAAGTATGGACAAGGGTGTAGCGTATAGAAAAGACTGAGCCCAACTCATACCGGGGATCAGATAGAAAATGATAGCTGCTGCAGCCATAGTTGAAAATCCTAATCCAATCAAAGCCATCATAAAGGATCTGATGATTGTGCCCAGCTTATGTCGTTGAAGCTTTAGATCAAGTGAAGCTTCCAATACAATCATAATCAAGCCAACAATACCAAGTACTTCGAGCAGAGAAAAGAAGTCAATGTCAACTACGCCAAGGTAGCGGAGAAGGTACTGCAATCCCACACCCAGAAAAATCAACAATAAGACGGATGGAATTTTTGTCTTTTTTGCTATCGTAATGAAAAAGAAAGACAGCAAAATGATTACTGATGCGGCAATGATTAGCGTGTAGGGTCCGAATTTTTCCATGAGCTATGGCACTAAATTACAATAAGCCGGACACGATAGGGACTCTTGTCGTATTATCTTAACAAAACAACAGAACGGTTTTGGACTTAAAATCTCTTCGTGAACCAGCCTGCAACATGATCCTCTATAAAAGAATCTTCGGAAGCGTCTTTGAATTGGAAGGAGTTGTTTTTTAAGTCCACTTCATAATCCATGCTCCACGATTCAAAGTTTTTTGAAAGTTCGATAACCGAATCACAGGCAAATATCAATTCTTCATTCGTCATGGTAGGGTGGACGGACATCCGGATCCATCCCGGCTTTTCTGAGAAATCGCCCTGATCGATAAGGTTTGTTATCTTGTTTGAGAAATCTTTTTCTACGTGTAGCAGATAATGCCCATATGTTCCTGCGCATGAACAACCACCACGAACCTGAATTCCGAAACGGTCGTTGAGAATTTTTACACCCAGGTTATAGTGAAGGTTATCAATATAAAAGGAGAAGATAGGCAGCCGGTCTTCTATATTTTCTGCAAGAATGTGAAGGTTGGGTATATTACTTAGCTTATCCCACAGAATTTTTAACTGCTCTTGTTCGCGAGCATGAATTTTATCAGTTCCAATTTCCTCTTTGAGTTTAACGCAAAGCCCGGCTTTGATCGTCTGAAGAAAAGGAGGGGTGCCTCCGTCCTCACGGGTTTCAATATCTTCAAAGTAATGATGTTCACCCCAGGGATTGGTCCACAGCACAGTACCACCTCCGGGATTATCTGGAACCGTATTGGTATAGAGTTTTCGATTGAAAATCAGAATGCCACTGCTGCCCGGTCCACCCAGAAATTTATGAGGGGAAAAGAATATAGCATCGAGGTATTGATTCGGATTGGCCGGATGCATATTGATATCCACGTACGGTGCACAGCAGGCAAAATCAACAAAAACAATATCCACCTTCTTTGTGAATCATTTCCGCAATCTCAAAGTAGGGTGTAAAAATTCCTGTAACATTGGAGCATGCTGTCACAGAAGCAATTTTCATGGTACGTTTCGGATACTTCTTTAATAATTCCGAAAAATGATTTAAATCGACCAGGCCATCTTTATCCGGGTTTATGATTTCGACATCACAAATGGTTTCGAGCCATGATGTCTGATTGGAGTGATGCTCCATGTGGGTGATGAAAACAACCGGCCGCTCTTCATCTTTAAGACTTACTTTGTTTTTCCATTTTTCATGAATACGTAAACCCAGAATACGCTGAAATTTATTGACCACACCGGTCATACCCGAATACGCTGAAATAATCACATCATCTTTTCCGGCATTCACATGCTTTTTGATGTTGCTTAACGCTTTGTGGTAGGCGAGTGTCATTGCCCTGCCAGTGACGCTGGTTTCCGTGTGTGTATTGGCCGCAAAAGGATAGATTTCCTTTAAAAGGAACTCTTCGATTGGTCTGTAGATCCGTCCGCTGGCGGTCCAGTCGGCATATAGAATAGGTTGGTTCTCTTTGTATGGGCTTTTAAAAGATTCGTTACCCCCAATGATATTTTCCCGAAAGGGTTGAAAGTACTTTTCCAATGCCGTGGGTGTTGAATTAACCGTTGTAGGTATAGCTGTTGTTTCTTTCTGCAAAATGCAAGGTTTGATAATTAGGCAAAAGTAACCATATCCATTTTAAAAACCGATCGGAGGGAGGTTAATATAGAACTCTGAATTTGATGGTATGTTCTATGGCACGAAGCTCATTGATTACATCTTTCTCATATTCTTTATCAATGTCAGTAATCACATATCCAATATCTTCTGTGGTTTTTAAATATTGTCCTACGATATTAATCTCATGATCTGCAAGAATGTTGTTGATCTTTGCCAGGATACCCGGGACATTATCATGAATATGAATTAACCGATGTGCATTTTTTAAAATGGGCAATGTTAAGGATGGAAAGTTAACCGATCCGGACGTACTGCCTGTATTAATATAATCCATGATTCTTGTTGGCACGTAGTTGGCTATGTTTTCCTGAGCTTCCAACGTGCTTCCTCCAATGTGAGGACTTAACAACGTATTGGGTAAACCGCGCAATTCACTTTCGAATGTATCCTGACTGCTGTGAGGTTCATCAGGGAAAACATCTATTGCACAGCCACCAACCTTGCCTGATTGAATAGCTTCTTTCAACGCTTCGAGGTCAACAATGTGACCGCGACTTAGATTGACCAGAACGGACCCATCTTTCATTTCATCAATTTCATTCTTACCAATCAAGTAAGAATTTGATTCACGGCCATCCACGTGCAAAGAAATTGCGTCAGCGAGGTTGAGTAATTCCTGAAGCGATTTGCATTTCGTGGCATTCCCTAATGCCAAGCGTTCCTCAAGATCATAGTAAAATACTTTCATCCCCATATTCTCAGCCAACACCGAAAGTTGAGAACCAATGTTGCCATACCCAATAATGCCAAGATTTTTTCCGCGTAACTCAAAACTATTTTTCGAAGATTTGTCCCAATGCCCTTCGTGCATCTTTCGGAATTTATCCGGAAGATTTCTGAGTAGCAGGATAATTTCAGCTATGGCCAGTTCAACTACTGATCGGGTATTTGAATAAGGGGCATTAAAAACAGTAACTCCTTTCTTTGAAGCTGCTTTCAAATCAATTGATTGGTGCCTATACAAAACGCACCTATTGCCATCAGACGATTGGCATTTTCAAGAACGCGTTGTGTTACCTGAGTCTTTGAACGTATTCCCAGAATGGATACATTTTTTATTTTTTGACATAGCTCGTCTTCGCTTAGACCGGCCGGGTATGACTCAACGGTGAGCCCCTCATCTTTAAGGTGCTTTACAGCCATAGGATGGATGCCTTCCAGCAACAAAATGTTAATTCGGTTTTTTGGATATGAAATTACGGTGTTCAGATTGTTGTGATAAAGAAATTCATCAAGGCTGGGAGCAATATGATCTGCTTTATCCAGTATGTTATTGCGCTCTACATTTTCTGTAAACGCATAAAATTTGTTGGCCAATCCCGCATGTTTGATTTCATAGTCCGTATAGCCATCACCGATCACATAGATGTCACCATCAAGTTTTAGCTTCTTGAGTTGTTCAACTTTGCCATTGTTTAAGGATAGGGGATTCTCTTCATCAAAACCGATTACATTTCCATCATCATCGAAGCTGAATTCATTGGCGAGGATATTAGACGGTTTGATCCCAAATTCAGATACAATGGGTTCTATGAATTCTCGAAAACCGTTTGATATTATGTAGATTGAATCTGAGTATTCGGTAAAGAAATTTTTGTTTCTCACAAATGAAGAGGATATCTTTTCTCTGAGCCGATCGACCAGAATCGAAAGGTGTTCCTTTTTTGCATTAAGAAGTTCTAGTCTGCGTTCCAGGCTTTCACGAAAAGAAATTGAGCCATCCATCCCCTGATGGGTAATGTCTTTGATTTGTCCTACAATCTCTTTTTGATTTGGATTTCCGGCCAGTGATATCTCAGCCAATACGTCAAAAGCCTCAACCTTGGTGAACGTGCTGTCAAAATCGATTACAAAGTAACGCCTGGGTTTCTTCATCACATACTAAGAAAGGTGCAAAGCTAAAAAAAGTGAGAAGAAATGATTGAAGAAAATTCTATTCGTTAAGAATTTTCAATTCGCTAAGCAGTGACTGACAATACTCTTTTATATCGTTTCTTACTTTTCTAAATTCTACCAGAATGGTTTTATGATTGCCGGTGGCTTTCGCAGGATCAGGAAATCCACGATGAATGTTCTTTAGTCGTGCAGGAAAATACGGACATGCTGTATCAGCATCTTCACACACAGTAAGGACATAGTCAAAAGTCCGATCGGCATATTCACTGACCAGATTTGAGGTGTGATGTGAAATGTCAATCCCATCTTCTTGCATAACAAGCACAGCATTCTGGTTAAGCCCGTGTTTCTCAGAACCGGCACTCAGAACGTCTACACGATCACCTCCAAAGTGTTGAAGGTAGCCCTGAGCCATCTGGCTCCGGCAGGAATTACCAACACATAAAACAAGAATATTGATTTTAGTCATAAGTCAAGCCTCATACAAACGGCAGTAGACGGGCAGACGTGAGAGAATTCGGAAGAAGACTTCAACTCCTCGGGTGCCTGGTCACGATTAATTTTCTTAAATCCAGCTTTTGAGAAGAAATCTGGAGCTGTTTCCGTAAGTAAAAACAAGGATGCTGCACCCTTGTGCCGTGTACGAAGTTTTAAATCATCAACTATTTTTTGACCATATCTACTTCCCCGAAATAAAGTGTCAACCGCTACCGAACGGATTAACGCTGAACTCCCATAGAATTCCACTCCACCGGTTCCAACCAATTCTCCTTCTTTATTCTTGTACAGTAAGAATGAATGGGTCTGTATCTTTTCCAAATCAAGATCTTCACTGGGTAGCCCGTTACTCTGAAGAAATTCTTTTAGTTCATCAAGTCCGTTTTGATCCGTTATGGCAATGGGGTTCATTTGTTAACAACAATTTGAGTCAACTCCACAACATTCCTCTTTCTTACTCTTTTGAGTTTTGGAAGTTGGTTTCTCAGCATACACATTTATACTAAGAACCCGTATATTCTTATCCTTGATTTCCTTCATTTCGCTTTCAGAAAGGTTGGCCCGTAGTATTTCATCGGGAATAATGATTTCTCGTTCTTTTTGAATTTTGACATTTTCAAAACCCGCATTATGAATGATGCTTAAGTATTCATCTTTATTAATAGCGCCCGATACGCAGCCTGCATATAATTCTGCAGCTTGTTTTGCTTTTGTTGGCAGTTCGCCCCCTTCAAGAACAATATCCGAAACGCTAAAATGACCACCCTTTCTCAAAATTCTAAATGTTTCTGAAAAGGCTTTATGCTTGTCGGGTACTAGGTTGAGTACACAGTTGCTAACCACCACATGAGCAGTATTGTCATTTATTGGCAACGCTTCAATATCACCATATCTGAATTCAACATTGTTGTACTCCAGTTTTTCTGCATTGGCTCTTGCCCGCTCAATCATCTTCTCCGTAAAATCCACACCGATAACTTTGCCTAAGAACCCGGTATATCTTCTGGCCACAAAGGCATCATTGCCCGCACCTGATCCTAGATCAACCACGGTGTCTCCTTCATTGATCATGGCAAACTGGGTGGGTAAGCCACAGCCTAATCCCAGGTCGGCATCCTTAATGTATCCCGGAAGAGTGGAATAATCTTCGGCCATAATCGCTTCATCAAGGGGACCACATCCACAGCCCGAACCACAACAGCTTGATTCGTTCTCTTCTTTACTTTGATCCGCGACTTTGGTATAAGTTTCCTTAACTACTTCTTTTAATTGTTCATTTGATAATGTACTCATGTTTTTACTTTTTAATTAACAACAATCCTGACCGCTGTAACTTTCAAATAAGTTTCCTAATAACGTTTTAGCTTTTTCCCAATTTTTATCATCAATACAATAGCAAACAGAAGTTCCGCTTATACTTCCGGTAATTAAACCAGCATCCTTCAACTCCTTGAGATGTTGTGAAACGGTAGACTGTGAAAGCGGCAATTCATGCACGATATCACCGCATATGCAGGACTTGATTTGTACAAGATGATTGATAATGGCTATCCGGGCTGGGTGGGCAAGAGCTTTGGCCATTTTTGCCAAATCATTCTCAATTTGAGTGAATTTCTGCGTTTTTGTAATTCCCATAATCCTTATATCGTAATATTACGATAAATGTTTCAATACTTATTAAATTATTTTGATTATTCTCGGCCCCTGATTCAATATCAATGGATATACGACATGGTTTTCTTTTTCCCTGGACTTTCAGGTTCATCGGGCTTTTGTTGATGCTTACCGGTGCTGGATTGTTTACTAAAATGCTCTGGCTTACGCCAATTCTATTACTTGTAGGTGCTTTCTTCATTACCGCATATGAAGGGTTTGAAATCGATAAGGCGACAAAGAAGTACAGAGAATATACGGCCTATTTATTCATAAAGACCGGAAAGTTTGAGCCTTACTCAGAAATTGAAAGGATTTACATTAACAAGGGAAAAGAGAGCCAGCGTATTTACACGATGCACACCAATCAATCGGCCGAGTTTGCCAATGAATTATATAAAGGGTATTTAAAATTTTCCAATGGTGAAAAAGTACTTCTGCAAACAACGAAGAAAAAGGATGTTATGGTTAAGAAACTGACAGCGTTAGCTCAATATGTGAACGCTGAATTGGTTGATAATACCGTTTAACGAATTTCGGGGTGTGATTTTGCGTCAACTTATTTACATTAGAGACATCAAAATCAAGCACAATCATGACACCCGAAGAAAAGCAACTCTATAAGCAGGTCAGGAAAAAAGTAAGACGCGTTAAAAGTTTTTACAGCAATGCACTCACGTTATCTTGTTATCTGCTCTTTTTTAAGTTTTGTTAACTGGTATACGCATCACGGATACTGGTGGGTGATCTGGGTATGGATAGGGTGGGGGATTGGCGTATTTTTTCATGGTGTGAGCCTGTACAAAAAGAACATCCTCTTCACCGAAGATTGGGAAGAAAGAAAGATTAAAAAGGAGATGGAGCGTTTAAAGAAGTACTAATCTTCATTATTTTTTTGTAATTCTTTTAGCTTTTCTTCAGCTCTTATTCTTCTTTTTCAGCTATGGCAGCATGTTCTTCAGCCATTCGTTTTTGCTCCATTGCATCTTGCGCTGCTAATCTGGCCAGGTCCGCTTGTTCAATAGCTAGTTGCTCAAATCGTGTGGCTTGTGCCTGAAGATTTTCAGCCCGTTGATGCTGTGCGTAACCATATACGAGTGAAGAAATTGTGATCGCGGTAAGAATTCCAATAATGATGTTCTTATTCATAATTGTATCGTTAAAAATGGTTTATAAATTTTCTTTTAGAAAATCTCCATCAATAATAAATAGGGTTGCACCTTTCTCTGTAACCGACTTGTGGGAACTTAATTTGTCCGAGACCACATAGCTCATGCCTTTTTTCAACTCGGTTTTGGAACCGTCTTCAAATTCGCTGGTGAATTCACCATCAACACAATATACAATGTGTCCAAGCTGACACCAATGATCGGCTAAATAGTTTTTGGAGTATTCCACCAGTCGGATTCGTAAGCCGGGAAGTTGAACGGTCTGCCATTTGGCAACTCCAGATTCTCCCTTGTATTCCTGTTTGGGAATTTCTGACCAATCGATTGCTTGAAAGGGTATTGTATACATAATTGAAAATCAGTTAGTCCAGGTAATAACCTTCCCAGAGGCCTTGAAAAAATGCTTAGCATTTATTCCCAGCACACGGTTTTGATAACCGCCCTCCTGTACTACGAGGGTTGGAATTTTCATTTTAGCAATCATCTCTCCGTTTTCCTGAAAGTCATTAGCCGATAATAACCAAGTTCCCGTTGGATCTCCTTTTGCGATGTCCAATCCTAATGCAATGATTAGATAGGAAGGATTGTATTCTCGTATTGCCTCAAGCGCTTTGGCCAGTGATTTTCGGTACACAGTTCCCTTAATTCCTTCTTTCAGGGGAATGTTAAGGTTATACCCAAGGCCGTCACCCTCACCAGTTTCGTCACCGAATCCCGAAAAGTAGGGATTAAGCATATTCCGGATTACCATGAATGGAAACTGTAAACACATCCGATCGATTATAGAAAAATATCTTGTTGACCATTGCCGTGGTGGTAATCAATATCGAGAATAGCTACTTTGCCTTTTTTGCTCAGGTGTTGTGCAGCAATGGCGCTGGAATTGAAATAACAAAACCCACCAAAGTATTTTCGTTCGGCATGATGACCGGGAGGTCGAACCAGCGCATACGCCATGTGTCTTTCTTTTAACTTATCGGCTGCAGTAAGTACACAATCAACTGCTGCACGCGATGCTTTGTAGGCGTTGGCATTGAGTGGGGTAGATGTATCAAGACAATAATACCCGATCTGCAATTCAATATCCTTTGGAAGTCGTGCGGCATTGCGGATGGGAAAAACATCACCATAACTGGTAACGGAATTGCCAATTTTTTTACAAATCTTCTTTAAAAAAGCCAGGTACTTTTTATCGTGCACTTCCTGAATAATTTTATCCGGATATTTTTTTGAGGGTAGGGTTTCGAAAAAACTCAATTTGTTCAGTTCACGCAATATGGATTTAATCCTTACCGGGGACTCAAGGTAGCCGCGTTCACGGACATGATGAATGATGTGTCCTTCATTTATTACCAGTGCAATTTTTTGATCATCATGTATGGAAGTATGAACCTTTAGTTCGTTTCCTCTCTCGTATTTAGCGGGTCTGAGTTTTATTGTGCCTTTAATGGACCGGCTTACTTCCTTTATGTATTCAGCAGTGCATTTCTTTCCGGCTTTATTTCTTAGAATTTCATTAATAATATTTTTACAAAGTTTTCCTTCTAGCCTATGTGTCTCACCCAGGCCATCGAATACCAAATGGAATATCGAATAATCACTCCGCTTTAACTCATACTTGGTTCCGGCCAATGGGCGTGCACCATAGCGTTCATAGAATTTTAACCGGGCTATATTTTGTTTTCGCTCCTCTTCATTAAAGCTTAGCGCTTTCTCATCCGACAAGCAATCAAAGAAAATTCCAATGGAATGACATGCTGCAGCTTCTTCGCGCAAGCGTTCATACAACGCACCACCAATGCCCCCGCTAAGCCGCTGCTTGTGGGTGGCAATAAAATCCAGAAAGAAGAAATTGGGCTTTTTGAAGTGAGAGGCGAGGGCTATCCCCAATACCTGTTTATTGGCATCTTCAGCTACCAGTACCACATAGTGAAAGCTATTCTGAGGCAAAGAAGCATTCGAAATAATATCGCTCGCTTCCTGCTCATTCATATATGGAAATTGCGATAGGAATATTTTTTACTTTGCTGAAGCGCGATTTGATTTGCCTGACTGGTAAAGTCATAAATTCTCCGGATTGATTTAAGTCCCATTTCTCAAAAATAGGATATATCGGTCCACTTGCAACGTGCAGTTTTTAGGTGGTAAGAATTGCAAAATTGTTGCCTGGTTGCTGGCTCACAGATAGTGTAGAGATCGTTCAACTGTTATTTCGGTCAATGATTAACACCGACCTGCTGCGATCTATTGCAGATTATCTCACTTCAATATGCTACTAAACAAACTGTTTCACTTACCACCAATTTTCCCACCAAGCCACCACAAGAATATGGACAGAAAGAAAAAGAATAAACCTGGCCACAGCGTGAAATATGTGATGCCGTCCAATATCCATTGAAGTCCTTGCAGATCACCAATTTCTCCCGTTTCGTCTGCGCTCTCTAATGTTTCCAAAAAACCAATATGCAATTCTTCTTCCAACACCGCTGGCGTTGGGTGAGCCGGATGAATTAATACTTCAACTGTCTCACCAATCGGGTACTTACCAGACTCTGTCGCATAATCGATTGTATCAATATAGGTGATCTCATTCCAGTCATATTCGGTAACCAAATGTTCCTTACTGTTTGTTCCGGGTTGAATGTCAATCACGGTAGCTTCAATCGGAACCAAATCACCTTTTTCATTTTCGATTAAGTAATACGCAAAAAAGAAACTGCTGAGTAAGCCCAACGCGAAGATCATGATGAACACAGACATAAGTTTTAAACCTGCATTCATGCATCCTCCACAGCCACATCGGACGGAAGTAGACTGTGATTGATTGGGAAGGCTGATGGTGGATACTGACCTTCAGCTTCGATCGCTGTCAACAATCTTTGCGCTTCCAGGTAACTAACACCATAGGCTTCCTGCACATAAATTAGCGCATCCTGCCGCTTACCCTGGGTCAGGTATTCATGAATTACTTTCTTTTTCGCGCTATCGTTCATAGTTGCTTATTTCACCAACAACTTATTCAATCCTTCTACCTTTCCCGAATAGTTGTCAATGGCGTTTGCCGCAATCTCAATTTGTTCCTGAGCTTCTTTCCAGTTTCGCTGTTCAATTGCTTCACGGATTCCAGGCAATGTTTTTACGCCATAGCCCGTGTAAAATCCGGGAGCATAGATGGTATGTTTAAACCAGGGTCTGCGCGGCAAACCCGTTGCCGATAAAAGTTGTTGTTCGGCACGATACGATGCCTGATTGAATTGCGTTGGGTTAGTTGGCTTCGAATTGGTTGCACTCAAATCAGAAAATTGCCCGGAAGCTTTTTCCAGACGCAATAAAGCGTTTTGAAGAGTTGAGAAATTCAGGTAGGGAACAGCATCTTTTTTATTGGGAGGTAGCATTTTTTCAGTTGGGTCGGCTGCGTATACATATCGCTTGTCATCAATCATTTTATTCTCGATTTCCGTGGACTCGCGCATATTTTCCAGCAAAGCCGTTACCTCATTAAAATATCCACTCACTGTTTTATGAAAAGCTTTGAAATCAAACGGCAGCTTTTCAGCATTCACCAGCCGAAGGGTAGTACGACCTGCTACTTTAGCCAAAGCAACACCATATTCCAATGTCGGGTCTTTGAATCGTTTATAGTGATCATAGGAATCATAAATGGAATGATATTCTCCTCCGCCATTCTCACCACCAAATCCTAAGTTCAAAGAGGGGATACCGAGATGCTGAATAAATGGCGTGTAATCCGAACCGGAACCCAACGCTCCGATGGGAGTAATCTGCCGACCAAGGATTTCCTTCTTTGCCTTTGCCGATGATGCATTAACTGCGGCTGCAGATTTGCCCCTTTCGAACACACTGACTCCAGTTTGAGGATCGGTAACATCTTTGGCGATTTCATTCACCATCGTTTCCAGTGTGTGCGATCCGGCAGCATATAAAAATCCACGTCCATTACTATCCGAATTGATGTAGGCAACTGCCTTCTCTTGAAGTTCCATAGCATGATGTTCTGCCCATTCTGTAGAACCGATCAATGAAGGTTCTTCACCATCCCATGCGCAATAGATTATGGTACGCTTTGGTTTCCATCCTGTTTTCATAAGCTCACCCACTGCACGCGCTTCTTCCATCACTGCTACCATTCCGCTAATGGGATCATTTGCTCCGTTTACCCACGCATCATGGTGGTTGCCTCGAATCACCCACTCATCAGGAAGTTCACTTCCTTTTATCCTGGCAATCACATTATGACAGTCCACCATCTTCCAATCAAATTGTAAGTTCATGTGCACTTTCACCGGGCCAGGACCAATGTGATAAGTGATAGGCAAGGCGCCTCTCCATGTTTCTGGAGCACCGGTCCTACCCCAATGCCTCTAAAAGTGGTTTTGACATCGTCCATAGCCGATG
>JAAUQD010000130.1 GCA_012032815.1 Flammeovirgaceae bacterium | reverse complement strand
TAGAAAGAAACTCCTGCAGTTTATTCGAATGAAATTGAAAATGAAAAATTGTGCGCACCTGGCTTGTGTCAGACCAGCTTAACTTAATGAAATTGCTGGGCCTGGAAAAAGAATCGGCTTGACCATGCACTATCAAAAAATTCAACCTGCTGAAAGTCTTCGGCCCTGGGTGGAATGTTTTTACGAGTGGACCGGACATGTTGAGAAGGAACTGGACGTACAATCGCCCCCCAATAGATATGCGGCCATGATTTTTAATTTGGGCAACAGCTACAATACCTACCAGGGCAATGTAGAAAAAACCCTGGCGCCAAAAACATTTGCCTGCGGATTGTTCACAACCAACTATCACCTCGTGCTTCAGGGTACTATTGACATTTTCGGAATTGTATTTAAACCGAATGGGTTTCACAATTTTTTTGGCATGCGCATGTCGCATTTGGTAAACAGTCGTGTAGATCTTTCCTTATTGATCGAAGAGTCACCGGCCTTGCATCAATCGATTGCTGACTTGAAAACCGGTGCCGAGCGGGCAGCCCGGATGGATACATTCTTGCTCGATCGCCTGCCACAGGCGCAAGCCAATGCTACCGTTATTGATGATGCCGTTGACTATATTAATCAATGCAAAGGGCTTGTTTCTGTAACAGAAGTTGCGGAAAAATTTAATATCAGCAAACGTTACCTCGAAAAACAGTTTTTGATCAAGGTGGGCATTTCTCCCAAATTTTATTGCCGCATAATACGATTCGTTTATCTCTCCAATATCGTAGCCCACAATGCCAATATCGACTGGCAGGAAATTGTAAACCAGTTTGGCCTGCACGATCAATCGCATCTGGTAAAAGAATTCATGGAGTTCAATCAAATGAGTCCTTCTCATTACCATCAAAATCACAACGAAATGACCCGAATTCTTCCCAACCAAATCAATATGGGGGAAAAAAATGACGTTCGCGTTTATACAATTTCCTGCTTATTTTCACTTACAATGAATCGCTCCATACGAACCGATCTAAACCATTTCCTGAAGGCTTTGGTCCAGGCCCTCAAGCCCATTGCCAAAGCAGAGGATATAGATGTTGCCTTCCTGCCGACCCAAAAACCCTTGAATGCTATATTTCAGGCCCCGACCCTCGCAGGAGACGTTACCCACATTCTATGCAAGATCATAGAATTTACACCTGAACAAGAGAAGATTTTGGTCGGTATCAAAAAGATGAGCGAGAATCAATGCAAAATTCAAATCACCAATACCGGCATCAACCTGGTATTAAATCTGGAAATTGTAAATGGGTGCAAGCTGCCGGTAAAGGCAAGCTCAAGTTCAGTAAACTCCACACAATTTGAAATAGAAATTGACCTGTTCACCGAGTCAATATCCGACTCAATTGCCATAGAACGAATCAATGGCCCCAACTTCATTCCGGACTACTACGCTGAAATCCGTAAGCGACTGCGATCACATTTCAACAAATCCGACAGTCTGGTGGAAACCCTCTTGCGCAGCAACCCACGAGAGGCAGCCTTTCTTAAAAAAGTGAACGAGTTGATCGTTTCGAACATGCAGAACAATCAATTCATGGCAATTACCTCAGCGAGGCGTTGAACATGAGCCGCACCCAGCTTTTTCGCAGGCTTAAACCCATCATCCGTCAATCGCCAGGCAGCTACATCCGCACCCTGAAATTGCAAAAAGCCAAAGAACTTTTTGAAACAACCGATTTACGAATCAGTGAGGTGGCCTATCAAACGGGATTTGAAACGGCCTCACACTTCACAAAAGTGTTTACAAAACAATACGGTGTTAAACCTTCGCTCTTCTGTCGTAAAAAACAACCAGCAACAAATGGATCAGCAGAAAAAAAATAAGCAGTTTATCATCGAATATATTACCGCCATGAGCGGGCAGGTGAAAACCCGTGAACTTTTAGAAAAATATAATGATGATGAGGGCCTGATCGGAAATATCCTATTTAAGGAAAATATTTTTCCACGCTATGAGGCCACTATTTTGGAGATTGTTGCCGAAGGTGACCGGGTAGTGGTGCTGGCAAAATTCAAAGGAATACATAAAGGCGAATGGCTGGGCATTGCTCCTACCCATAAAGAAGTTACCTATACATTTGCTGTGGGGTACGAAGTAAGGAACAACAAAATTGCGCACAGTTGGCTCGTGGCCGATAATCTTTCCCTGGTGGATCAATTGAAAGGCGTTTTGCAAAAGCCCTGATCTGCAACCTGGTTTTTTGAATAGTTGTGTAACAAATGACGGAGTAAATGCAACATCTGCGATAACAGCTGACAAGGAAGATAGGATACATTTGACTAACAAACACACTTCAAAACACTTTCGCTATGGATCAAGTAAAGAAAAACAAGGAACTGGTAATGAATTATATCAATTCCCTAAGCGGAGTAATCAAGACCCGTGAAGGGTGCGAAGCATTTGTGAGCGATCAGGGCTTAATAGACCATATTCTGTTTTTTGATGGAGTCTTTCCGAAGTATGAACTGCTGATAGACGAGGTAACGGGAGAGGGAAATCGAATTATCATTCGGGCGCGCTTAAAGGGGAAGCATGAAGGTGAGTTGAATGGTATACCGCCAACTTTTAAAGAAGTTTTGTTTCCGATGATCGTAGGCTATGAAATTGAAAATAATAAAATAATAAGCCACTGGCTAATGGCCGATCAGATGATGCTGATGGAGCAACTGGGTGTAATGAAACAACCGGCATGAATCAGCTCAAGCAAAATAAAGAATTCATCCTCGAATACATTACCGCCATTAGTGGCGTGACTAAGACACGCGAACTCCTGGAGAAGTACAATGGCGATCCGGGGCTGGTGGATACGATCATGTTTTTTTGATAATGTGTTTTCAACAATACGAGTATCACGTTTGATGAGATGCTGGCCGAAGGAGACCGGGTGATTGTGCGGGCCCGCCTAAAAGCAACGCACGAGGCTGAATTCCTTGGCATACCCGCAACACACCGGAAGGTTAATTTTTCATTTGTTGTTGGCTACGAAATTCAGGATCGAAAAATAATCCACAGCTGGCTCATACCCGACTACCTGACATTGATGGAACAATTAAATGGGAAGGATATTCCCGCCAATTCACAAGATCATATAACTACATGAACCAACTCAAAAAAATAAGGAATTCATCATGGAGTACCTCAATGCAACCAGCGGAAGCCTTAAAACACGTGCGTTGCTTGAAAAATACAATGGCGACCCCGGTCTTGTGGATAACATTCTTTTTATGGAAAGTGTGTTTCCAAAATATGAAGTGTTGGTAGATGAAATTCTGGCCGAAGGCGATCGAGTGATGGTTCGAGCTCGGTTAAAAGGAAGGCACAGTGGTGAATTCTTAGGAATTCCGCCTACGCAGAAAGTGGTGGAAGCACCCTACGTAGTGGGTTACGAGGTTCATCATAATAAGATTACACACAGCTGGCTCATAGCCGATCTGCTCAAGTTGGTTGAGCAATTGGGAGTAAAAGGAGTGCCAGAACAACAGGCAGGTTAGTTTCTCCGACACCCCTCTCCCTGGGAGAGGGGCAGGGGTGAGCGAATGAATTAAGACCTTTAAAAAAATCAGAATTGTGGAGTTCTATTGAAATAAAAATAAAATCCTTATTAAAAAACCAACTATGAAAAATTCAGCAACCGAATCAAAAATACTGGTGGTAGGTGCCACTGGTTTTCTTGGCATGGAAATATGCCGCCAACTAAAAGCCAATCACAAAAATGTGTTCGGGCTTGTGCGCAAGACCGCAGCCGAAGACCGTACCAAAGCATTAAAGCAATGGGGCGTGCAGTTTCTGGAAGGAGATTTGAAAGACAGGGCCTCTCTCAAAAAAGCATTACAGGGAATTGACATCGTTATCTCTACCGCCTCCTCTACTTTTTCAAGACAAGATGGCGACTCGATTCAAACAGTTGACAACGAAGGGCAATCCAACCTGGTGGATGAAGCCAAATCCGCTGGTGTTAAGCAATTTGTTTATATATCATTCAGCTTCACACCTCTAGGCTTTCCCTTGCAAACCGCCAAACAGCGCGTTGAAGAAAAAATTAAAACGAGTGGAATGACTTTCTCCTTTATCAAGCCCTCCTTCTTTATGGAAGCCTGGCTTAGTCCGGCTGTTGGTTTTGATTTTCCCAATGCGAAAGCCACTATCTATGGCGAAGGCAAGAACAAAATCAGTTGGATCGCCATCAGCGATGTGGCAGCGTTCACAGTAGCTATGGTAAATAATCCAGCTGCGAAAAACAAAACATTTGAAATTGGTGGCCCCGAAGCAATTAGTCCACTAGAGGTGGTGGCCATTTTCGAGAAAGCAAGCGGCAGAAAATTTGAACTTCAGCACGTACCTGTGGAAGCACTGCAAGGCCAATGGAATGCGGCCCCAGACGATTTGAGCAAGTCGTTTGCAAGCCTGATGCTATTTTATGCTAACGGACACCCTGTTGATATGAAAGAACCGTTATCAATAGTTGGTTTGAAGTTGAAATCCGTGCAGGAGTACGCAGCACAGGTTAGTCAGCTTCAAGCCGTGTAAAGGAATCTGGCACGCTAGCCTGGTAATGCGGTTGAACGTAAAAGTCATTCGCATTTTTACAAGCCCTGCGCTACATCGTTCGCATTTTTACAAGTTCGGTTTAATTGCTACCCGTAATTTTAATTCATCAAATTAATGATTTATGCAAAAAATGTTCATCCTGGTGGCAGTTGCCTGCTTGCTAACATCCGCCAGTTTAAAAACCAATTCCGATACCCCAATTAAAGGTGCCTGGAAAGCAACACGGACTCAATACGGAAAAGAGCCCATGGTTACACTATCAGAAAATGAAATCAGTCACAAATTATTTACTGGCACACGGTGGTCGGCTGTAAGTTTTGACAAAATCACCAAGAAAATTACGGGTACAGCAGGGGGAACATACACTCTAAGAGGTTCAGATTATAAGGAGACGGTTGAATATTATAGTTGGGATTCAGAGGTGGTCGGTAAAACATTTCAGTTTACGATGACCATTGAAAACGGTATGCTGCACCAAAAGGGTTTTATGGAATGGAAGGGCGACCCCAAATATTCAATTGAAGAGTTCTATAGTCGTGTTGACTAAAAACATTTAATAACACTTAAACTATATTTTATGAATACCACAGCCCAACAAAATGAAAGTATTGACATACTTAGCAAAAAAGGCACGTGCATTGAATTTTTCTCTGCCTACCAGGACTTTGATCTTGACCGAATGCTAAGCCTTTGCACAGCCGATGGTTTTGTGGCCTTTGAACCTTTGGGTGATGGCGGCAAAGGAAAAATTCACGAATTAGGCAAAGGCATCTGGGCCGCGCTAATGGATGCCTTTCCAAACCTGGACAACACCGTTAAGTCGCAGACCTATAATGCAAGCGATAACTCGGTTACTTGTTTAGTTACAATTTTTGGTAAGCAGGAAAAGGCGTTCGCTGAAATTCCGAGCAAAGGCAATGAGTTCGACAGTGATCACATTTTCATATTCCGGTTTAACGAACAAGGTAAAATAACCAACCTGAGCGTAAACTGGAATCATGAAGCCTTTGTGAAGCAGCTTATGGGGTCCTGATTACGGCCGGCTAAACCACTCTTTACTATAGTTTTTTGCAGACAGGTACTGTCACTGGGATTGCTTTGTCCAAAAACGACTGAGGTAGTCTGCAACAAAAGAACAAGAGATTGCACCAAATGAAGTAACTGAATCAATTTATAAGATTGAATTTTGACTAAATCACACACAATGAACCAGTACAAACCTTCAGGAAAGTTCTCTCCCCTTAGTATTCTCTATCTCGGCATTGCCTCCTTCACCATCATACCCTTTTTCGCCTGGCTTTATGCAGAAGCAACCATCGGGCTCCTATCGGTTGGGGTTGTTTTTTATTACCTCAATTTTATTGTCACGCTTGTATTTGGTGGCCTGGTAGGAGCATTCGTTATGGACAAATTGGTGGTAGAATGGGGCAAGGTACGCAATGTAACGATGGCTACCCTTTTAGGCTTGTTAGCCGGTGTACTTGCCTATTACTGGCAATGGGTTTTCTGGCTTCAGAATCGATACTATACGGAGGATACTATAGTCACCCTCGTTACTTATCCTACGGCTGTGTTTGCAGCCATTGGCGATTTACTCGCAACGGGCACCATGACGTTAGAAAAAAATGTGGTCAATGGATTTTGGCTTTTCGTGATTTGGCTGATTGAAGCTGCACTCATCATTTTTTCCACGACTTTCCTGCCTCGGCTAAGATCCCAAAAACCATTTAGTGAAAAACGGAAGAAGTGGGCAAAAGAAATAAAACTCGCTCCGTTCAAGTACATAGAACCCGAAGAAGCAGAAAAACTAAAGGCTGGTGATTTTACCGCTTTATTGTCTTTGCAGCCAGGCAGCGAACAAGATCATCACAGCACGATAACCTTGTACGATGGTTACGATACCTGGTATGTCTCCGTTGAAGATCATTTTGCATCCGAGGATAAAAAAGGAAAACTAAAGTTTGAAGAAATAAAACTGCTGGAATACGCGCAGGTAGATGCTTCCGTAGCCAGGTACTTGCAGGATCCTGATACGCCCATGTTAGCATCAGACACCCCAGCTAAACAAGACTCAAATGGAAAACAAAAAGAATACCGATCACCAGCTGTATGACACGCAAAAACAAAAATTATAGCTGAACTACTTA
>JAAUQD010000035.1 GCA_012032815.1 Flammeovirgaceae bacterium | reverse complement strand
ATACACTTTTTTAAAGTTTTTTTAACTTTTTTTGTTTAGTACTTGGCCATACATAGTACTTTTCCGTATAAGGTATTATGAACATGGAATCAAATAGGGATGTATGAATCTTGAAAACACACAAATTCAAATGAGAAAGGGTATTTTGGAGTATTGCATCCTCCACATTATCAGCCGGGGCGAAGTCTATGCATCAGATATGCTGGACGAACTCACCTCAGCCAAGATGATTGTGGTGGAAGGTACGCTATATCCCCTGCTCACCCGCCTGAAAAATGCAGGGTTGGTGGAGTACAAATGGGTGGAATCAAAATCGGGACCACCCCGTAAATATTATAAATTGACCAAATCAGGCGAGAAGTTTTTGAAAGGCCTGACAGACACCTGGGATGATCTTGTGGCTTCGGCCGAAATGATCACTAACCGGTCAAAAGCAACACCATAAAAATTTAACTTGAATAATTTTAATTTTCGATAAAGAAAGATGAAAAGAATATCAGTATCAACATCAGCGGTATCATCTTCCACATAGAAGAGGATGGCTATGAAATTTTACGCAAATACCTTGATTCGATCAACAAATATTTCTCTTCCTATGAAGACAGCAGCGAAATCCTGGCCGACATTGAAAGTCGTGTGGCTGAGATATTTCTGGCTAAACTCAATGAGGGCAAACAGGTTATAACAGCTGAGGATGTAAACAGCCTGGTTGCCACCATGGGAAGCGTGTCTGATTTTAAGGCGGCCGAAACTGAATTTGAAAGTGAAGAGCCAAAAAAGGATTTTAAATTCAAAAGCGAACCTAAAGCCAGCTCCCCTTCCAAAAAACTTTATAGAGATCAACAGCGAAAAATTTTGGGTGGAGTATGCTCCGGCTTAGCACACTATTTCAACATTGACCCGGTCTGGATAAGGTTATTGTTTGCTCTACTTATCCTGGGTAGTTATGGCGGCTTATTATTAGTGTATATCATCTTATGGATTGTTCTCCCCGGATCCGATACGCTTGAAGAAGAAGCATCGCTAAAGAAAATGTACCGCGATCAGGAAAACAAAGTAGTGGGTGGGGTAGCCAGTGGTGTTGCAGCTTTCTTTGGAGCCGACATTACCCTTATCCGTGTATTGTTTGTAATCCTGACATTTGTAGGTGGACTTGGTTTTATCACCTACTTAATACTTTGGATCGCTCTGCCTGAAGCCAAAACTATTACTGAAAAGATGCGAATGCAGGGTGAACCTGTTACCCTGTCGAATATCGAATCCACAGTAAAAAAAATATAAACGAAAAAGAAGGTGAAGAAGAAAGTACTATTGCCAAGATCATTCTCTTCCCATTCAGGGTTATCGCGGCCATATTAAAATGGATAGCTAAAGTTATTGGCCCAATTTTTAATGTCCTGGTCGATGTATTCCGCGTAGGGATTGGCATTGTGATGACGCTGTTTGGTATATGCCTGATGATCTCCATAGTATTTGCCGGTGGAATTGCACTGGGACTGTTTTCCTTTGGTTCATTACCCTTTGGTTTGGAGCGAATGAGGTAAATCTACCTCTTGAAGCCATGCGCAGCAGCTTCCCGTCCTGGACGATATTCTTTGGATTCATTGTGGCGTTGATCCCAGCCCTTTTCATTACTTTAATTGGCAATAGCATCATTGCCAAGCGGATAATATTCAATGCCGCATTTGGCTGGTCCATGTTTGTACTTTTTTTCGTAAGCCTGGTTATTCTCGGTTTTTCCATTCCACAGATAGCGTTCAACTTTAAAGAAGAGGGTGAATACAAAGTGGAGAATACCTATGTTATAGCAGGCACTCCGACAATACGGATTAATGAAATTGGAATGGACGATTATGATGTGACTTCTATAAACATAAAAGGGCATGGAGAACCGGACATTAAGGCCATTCAACGCTTCGAGGCCAATGGAACTTCGAGAAAAGCAGCTATTGAAAACGCACAAATGGTCAGCTACACCATTGCACAAAAGGATAGCATACTCATGTTCGATAGTAACATCACTTTCCTTGATGATGCACAGTTCAGAGCACAGCGGTTGGACGTTGATGTAATGATTCCTTACGATAAACCCTTCATTATTGAAGAGGGGATGTGGCATATCATTGATAATTATGAACGTTACCAATATTCTGACTATCGCGACAATCAAACATGGAAAATGACTGAAGATGATGGTCTGGTTTGCATGACCTGCCCAGTGAGAGAGAAGAATGAAAACAACAATGGGGTTCGCGATGAGTACGGATTTACAAACTTTAACCAGATTGAGCTAAAAGGAATATTTGATGTCCGGATTGTTCAAAGTGATTTTTATGGTGTGGAAATTGAAGGATCATCGCAATCGAAAAAGAGATATGACATTAATCAAATGGGAGAAACACTCATTATCGAATTCAATGACCGGAATGAGTTTTTCTGGAAGAACAATATCCTGGAAGAGGATGAGGTGAAAATTTCGATTAGCTTACCTTCCCTGACAGAGCTTGATGTAATAGGTGCCGGCACAATGCGTGTGCGCGGTTTTGATGAAGAAGATATGGAAATAAAGATGATGGGCGCGATGAAAGCCGATTGCGAATTTGATGCCCGGAATCTTATCGTAGATATGACCGGAGCAACCGTGATGGATCTTAAAGGAGAGGGTAATTTTTTGGAAGCAGACATTACAGGAGCCTCCAGTTTGCGGGCATATAGTTTTCGTGTAGAACAAGGACGCATTGAAGCCCATGGCGCATCGTCAGCTAAAGTAAATGTCAGTGAACGACTAGAAATCAATAAAGGGGTTGCCAGCAAAGTTTCACATCGGGGCGATCCGGAAATAATCCGCTACGATTAATGATTTACTCTTTAATAATAAGGGGGCTTGTGCCCCTTTTTTATTAGCTCATTTTTCACTTAATTTTATAGGACGCTTGGTTGGATATTAGCATTCAAAATATGTATGCATTTATCATTATATCCATTTTACTTACTAATGAAGTTGAATTCTTACGGAAAGAGGGCATTCGCGGCAAAGTCTACTGGATTTCTGAAAATCAAATGCCCGGACCGGGTCAAAAAAGAAAACCTGATTTAGGGATAGAAAGGGAACTATATATTCATGATGTTACTACGATTGATCAGGTGGAGGGTAAGGACGGATTCTACTCCAGCATTCAAACTCCCTTGGTTATCAAAGTGATGACAAAACGAAACGGCACTTTTAAAATAAATCTCCCACCAGGTACATACTCAGTTTTTACCAAAGAACCACAAGGTTTCTACGCCAATCTATTAGATCATAATAAACAAATAAACCCCGTTACCGTTCATCCACGTAAGTTTAGCTGGATTTCAATAACTGTGGACTACTAGGCTGTTTATTAATATTTTTCATACCGGTGCAACCTCTATACAATGGTCTGCATCTTGTTACTGTATTTCGATAATGGAATTTAAGATTCACCGAACAAAAGAGACTGAATTAATCGAAGGCTGTCGCAGGCATGACCAACATGCACAGCGAAATGTCTATGAGAAATATTCGGGAAAAATGATGGCATTGTGTTGTCGATACATTAAGGACAGAATGAATGCGGAGGATGTTTTAGTAAAAAGTTTTATGAAAGTTTTTGAACATATCAATCAGTTTAAAGGTGAAGGAAGTTTTGAAGGCTGGATGAGGAGAATTGTGGTTAATGAATCCTTATCCTACCTGCGCAAAAATAAAAGCATGTACCTCGAAACCGATATTGAAGCTGCGGATTATCAACCGAATTATGAATCACTGGGTGGACAATTGGAGGCAGACGACTTAATGAATCTAATAAATGAACTCCCAACCGGCTATCGAATTGTTTTCAACCTGTATGCCATTGATGGTTACTCGCACAAAGAAATTGCTGATGAACTGGGCATAAGCGAAAATACAAGTAAGTCCCAGCTAAGCAGGGCTCGGGCACAACTGCAACGCCAATTGATAGCACTGGAAGACAAAGAACTTCAACAGTCCAAATAACATGGAAAAGATTGATCAACTTTTTAAGGCAAAACTTTCGGACCACAAGGTGGAAGTATCTCCTCAAGTATGGACAAGCCTTGAACAAAAACTCACAAAAAAAAATAAGGGAATTACCTGGATACGCGTTGCTGCCGGATTAGCCCTGATAACGGGTGCGAGCTATAGTATTCTATTGTTGAATCAGGAACCTGAAATAATTGATCAGCCGATTGCCAAAGAAATTCAAAACCAGCCTATTGAATCTCTTCCTCAACTTGCTCCCCTGGAAAAAACGAAATCAAAAGTGAATGTCACGGCAATTAATCAAAAAGAAGAAAAGACAACACCAATTATAAATACTACCGAAACCAATCAGCCTATTGCCCAAATTGAGCTTCAAGAATCGAAGTTCGAACAGCAGACTGCCCTATTAAATCCGGAGATTATTATCAACACTCCTATTCTACCCGAACAGAACGAGGTGGGGGAAACTGAATTAAAAGAAAGACCTATGGTCTTGGTTTACACACTGGCAAGAATTGAAAAACCGGCTATAGCGCAAGACCAAAAAAACGGTTTTGAAAAAGCATTGACGATAGCAAAAGAAATCAAGAATAGTGAAACCGATGTTGTTGGTAACATACGTCAATTCAAAGACGAACTTTTTGCTATGCAATTTTTAAAGAAATCAACAAACGAAAAAAATAACAACTAGAATATGAAAAGGAATAAATCAATACTGTTCATTTTATTTTTAATCCTGGGTGCCGGATATGCCGCTGCCGGACAAACGGCCAAGCCGGACTCTGTGGTCATAAAGGTGGGTGAGTCAAGCAGTGTGAGAATAGTCATTCATGACAAAAAGGATTTGGAAACACTCAAGTATTACGATTTCCAGGCGTTAATGAATGATATAATCAAAAAATTGGAAGACCGTGACACATCATCCCTTAAAACACCTTCTACAGATTATTTGAAATCGGATGAAAATACCTGGGAAAATGAACCCGCTGAATTAAAGGACTGGGATGAGGAGGATGAGGATGAGTCATATAGTCATGAGGTTACTTATTCATCAAAAGAAAAGAAGTATACCAAAAGCACTTACCATTCAATAAGCTTCGATTTGGGTATGAACAACTATCTGGAAGGCGGCACAACTAATTTTCCAGATGGCAACAACGCACTGTATACCGTAAGGCCATGGGGTTCCTGGTATGTGGGAATTAATTCAGTACTACGCACAAGAGTTAGCGGTAAGTTCTTTCTCGAGTGGGGAGGCGGTATCAGCTGGTATAATTTTAAATTTCAAAAGGATAATATCATTATGAGCAAAGATGACGTTTCAGTAATCTTTGCCGAAGATCTGAGACCTGTAAATTTTAACAAGAGCAAATTAACGGCAACGTATCTTAACGCTTCACTTATTCCGGTTATTGATTTTGGCGCCAACCGAAGAAAGCCTTCAGTAATTAGTGATAACAACGGCCGGTCATTCCGTTTCGGTGTTGGGCCTTATGTTGGGTATCGAATTGATTCATATTCGAAATTAGTTTATTTCGATGCGGGTAATGATAAACAGAAAGAACACGACCATGATAATTACTATCTCAACAATGTTCGGTATGGTCTTCGCTTACAACTGGGCTTTCGTTCTACCGACTTCTTTATTGCTTATGATCTGAACGATTTGTTTATTGAAAACAAGGGCCCCGAGCTTAATGCTTTTAGTTTCGGTGTATCTTTTTAAGTCCATCTGATCCAAAAAAAGTCATGGCCCTGGTCATGACTTTTTTATTTCTTTACAGCAGAAATAGTCCATTTTTTTGATCGATAACCTTTGCGTACTATTAAAAGTCCTCCAGAAATTATTGAAACAACGGATAGGGTCATCATCTCATCCTTAAAAGAATCCCCGGAAACAGGCGTTGTCATAGCTGTTAACAATACACCAATAATTCCAGCGCCAAATAAAGCTCCCCCTAAAACCTCTCTCCCTATGGAAACTTTTTGAATTGCCTTTATCTTATCAATTAAAATACTATCCTTCTCTATAACAATTCGATCAAATTGAATATCGGTTAGCTTTCCTTTGTACTCAATATAGTCATTGGTTATTAAATGGATACGAGCTCCAATCTCGATTTTACTAGTTTTTCCATTGAGTTTATGTTTGAGCTGAAGAACTAAAGAATCTGTTTCTGTTGCTTTACTAAAATTAATAAAGGGTATGAATATGAGGCACGTTAAAAAAATCAAAAACCAATTTGCTTTGCTATCCATAATTATGAGGTCATACCTATTTAGTCAAAAGATAATTAAAGGTGGTTTTTAAACCACTTATTGGTTCCTGAACAAATCTCGTTTATATAGAATGACATCTCTTTCATCCCCCTTCAATTTCAAATCCAAACTCATCTTTCGAGGCGTAGGCCACTGAAATCCCAGCCACACCAGAATCAACATTAAAAATACGGTAAACAACTCGCTACTGGTAAGCCAAAAGCCTGCGGCCATAACCAGGCAAGCAACTGCTCCTGCTGCAATACGCAATATGGCAACCGATGCATACTCCTCCATTTTCGTGCGCAAGCTTGACTTCACCAGAATTATCTTCAATCGCCTCTTTTGGATAAAATGTATAATTACAAGATCCATCATACCCATTATGGCCAGCACAAGTTGTAAAATCAGAATTAGCTGATCATCCGTTATCAGAGGGGTAATTTTTCAGTGTTGAACTGGATGTATAAAAAAATAAAAATTCCCATAGGTACAAGCGCCATGAAGTAACAGATGTTGTACACTTTATAAAAGTACCCGGTGATGGTGTCGAAATTCATTTTATTAATGAGTAATCAAACGTAAAATATCTAAGTTTGAAATAACTTATGGCAGCCACAACGGTAAATATATCACGGAAAGAACAAGTCATACGCAGCGCAGCGGAGCTGTTTCGTGAAAAAGGATATACCGCATCTTCTATGCGTGATTTGGCCCAAAAGTTAGGAATTGAAGCGGCCAGCTTGTATTCCCATATCCGATCAAAGGAGGAAATACTTCAAAATTTGTGTTTTGATTTAGCCAAAGAGTTTAGAAAATCACTTGAGGCGGTTGAAAAGCAGGAAGTACCGGCAGCAGAAAAGCTTAAAAATGGAATAATTGGTCACATTCAGGTGATGTCCAGAGATTTGATCGCTTCGGCTGTATTTATGAATGAACACCGGCATCTTAGTCAACCTTATCTCCGGGAATTCCTCCTTCTACGAATTAACTACATCAACCGATTCAAGAAAATAATTGAAGAGGGGATTGAATCGGGAGAGTTCAGGAAGAACATTGATAAAAAACTGGCTGTGATGACGCTCTTTTCATCACTCAACTGGATGCCTTTCTGGTATGACCCGGCACAAGGAATTGAACCGGTAGAGCTCGGACAGCAGCTATCCGGTATGCTGATAAACGGTCTGAAGAAACCGTCAGTCAAATAGATTTGTTATCCTGTTATTATTGTGGCTCACAGTCGTTAGCTTTGACGTTGTTTAGAAATACATTTTAACTACATTATTATGTACGGAGGAGGAACTACTTTTGAAGGAATAAAAGCGGAAAAGAAAGATGATCCGGTAAAACTGGCAGAGTTCGAGGCACGTATTGAACGCGGAGAAAAAATCGAGCCTACGGATTGGATGCCAGCCCTGTATCGCAAGCAGCTTATTCGTATGATTGAGCAACACGCTCATAGTGAAATTATCGGTGCCTTGCCTGAAGGAACATGGATAACCCGTGCACCTGGATTCAAAAGAAAAATGGCGCTAATGGCTAAGGTACAGGATGAAGTTGGTCATGCCCAATTACTATATAGCGCTGCTGAAACATTAGGTAAGTCCAGAGAGGAGATGATCGATGATCTGATTAACGGGAAATCGAAATACTCCAACATTTTCAACTATCCTACTTTCACCTGGGCGGATTGCTGTTTCATTTCCTGGCTGGTTGATGCGGGAGCTATCGTAAATCAATTGGCTAATGCGAAAGGAAGTTACGGTCCGTATTGCAGAGCACTCGATCGCATTTGTGCTGAAGAATCGTTTCATTTAAAGTATGGTCATCATTGTGTTATCTATCTCGCTGCCGGTACTGAAATTCAACGACAAATGTTTCAGGATGCACTTAACCGGTGGTGGCCGCCAATGATGCACTTCTTTGGGCCCTCAGATAAAATTTCCGTTCACTCAGATACTTTGATGAAATGGAAAGTGAAAATGGGAAGCAACGATGACATGCGGAATCAATTCCTGGACATGTATGTTCCAAAGATTCGTGAACTTGGTTTTGTAATTCCTGATCCTAAGCTCAACAAAAACGAAGAAACTGGCCGATGGGAATACACCGAGCCCGATTGGGAAGAGTTCAAACGGGTAATCAATGGAGATGGCCCTTGTAATAAAGAACGACTGGCAGTCAGGAGAACCGCGGAAGAACGTGGACGCTGGGTTCGCGAGGCATTACGATCTCCCAAAACCGTTTATCAAATGCCCCTCGCCTGATTCATGACAGATATCATTGTTGTTTGATTTGTATCCGGTATTATTTGACCTATGAAATCGCTAGACCCACGAGTAAATCGCCTTCCTGAAATTGACATTGAAAATTCTGTTTCAAGAAAAGATCCGCTCGACCAACTGGGTACCTACGAAGTGTTTGTACAGCCAAAGGAGGGCAAACCTTTTCAACATGAAGGGGCGCTGCATGCTTCTGACCGAGAGATGGCTTTTGTATTGGCAAAAGAATCCTTTACAAGAAGATTTCAATGTATCTCACTATTTGTAGTACGCACAACCAACGTATTTGTATCTGATACTACAGAGGACTCTGAAAGTGTCTATGATCGTATTAAAGGCGATGTTGACAAAGGCGGCAATCAGCAATCCTATGAGATCTTTAACCTATACAAGCGAGGCAAGCAACATGTTCATATTGGATCTGTTTCAGCATCTTCCCCGGAGTTGGCCATGGCAGCCGCCAAAAATAAATTGCCTCCTTCAAAAACAGTTTATAATATCTGGACTGTGAAGACTTCTGACATTCGGTTTACACAACCCGATGAAATGGATTTGTGGAATACATTGCCCGATAAAAAATTCAGAGACGCATCAGACTACAAGGGAGGAGATAAACTAAAGGAATTTTTAGAACGATCTAAATAAGAACAAATGAGCGATGCATTAAAAGAGCTTATCTACAAAATTGCTGACGATCAATTTATTTTAGGCCATCGAAATTCAGAGTGGACCGGATTTGGTCCCATGCTCGAAGAAGACATCGCCTTTTCTTCCATGGCTCAGGACAAGATAGGTCACAGCTTTGCATTGTATACGATGCTCCGCGAATTAGGAGAGCAAGATCCGGATACGGTAGCCTTTACCCGAAATGCAAACCAATTCCACAATTGCATTTTCGTTGAATTGCCAAATGGAGAGTATGATTTCAGTCTTGTACGCCATTTTCTTTTTGATACCGCTGAAGCCCTTCGGTTCGAAATGCTTTTAAATTCCTCATACGAGCCCCTTGCTTTGCTCGCTAAGAAAATACGGGGTGAACTGCGTTACCATACCATCCACGCCAATACATTTCTTAAAAAGCTGGGTTCAGGAACTGAAGAAAGTATAAGCCGGCTTCAAAAATCACTGGATTATTCCCTGCCCTATGCGATGGGCATGTTTGAACCATCACCTTATGAAAGCGAATTAATCAGCGAAGGAATTTTTGGCGGAGAAGAAAAACTCCGGGAACAATGGACAAAAAAGTTGAGGAAATAATTAAACAGACTCAACTGCAACTCACAGATTTGAAACTACAGAAACCAGTTTTTGGAGGACGATCAGGAAAACATTCAGAACACTTACAACCATTGTTAGATGAAATGTCTGAAGTATTTCGGTCAGATCCTTCGGCAGAATGGTAAGCTCAATGAACACCATAACCTCAGATACCGTAAAGGAGTGGCTTGAGGAGGTCAAAGATCCTGAAATCCCTGTTTTATCACTTATTGATTTAGGTGTCATTACGCAAATTGAAATTGAGCGTGATGTTGTAAAAATTGAAATGACCCCCACTTTTGTTGGATGTCCTGCAATGGATTTTATGAAAGCTGAAGTCATAGAATCGATTGAAAAGCGTGGCAGGAAAGCCGAAGTTGAAATCAATTTTCGTGACTCCTGGAGTTCTGATAAAATTTCCGAAAAAGGAAAAATAGCACTAAAAAAGTTTGGCCTTGCCCCACCACCTGATTCAGCCAAAGTATTTGCTGATCTTGAAATACTCGAAAATGCAAAATGTCCGCGCTGTGATGGTACCGATACCGAACTACGCAATCCCTTTGGCCCAACCTTGTGCCGATCAATCCACTACTGCAATTCATGCCAGGAAGCGTTTGAGCAGTTTAAGCCTGTCTAAAATACACCGACATAAGCCGATTTAATCCGCCAGGAATTTCGTTTTACTGCTCATGCCGTAATACCGCGCATTTCTGCAAAAAATATGGTAAATTGATGCTTTACTTGAGCTTTTATGTCGAAGAATTTAAGTTATCTCGCGGGAAGAAAAGGGGTCAATAGAAACCTGTTTGAAGAATTGGGCATAGCAGCCGAATCTCAGGGTACACCCTCTACGGATGCACTTGAAGAATTGCGTAAGGAGTTTCTGGTAGGGAAGGCCAGTGTCTATGGAGCCATCACCTTTTATGATTTTCTCAAACCTGAAAACAAAGGAAAACAGGTTTATGTCTGTAATGGAAGCGCCTGCTTGTGTGCAGGAACACAGCCGGATCTCATTGAAAAATTAAAAAAAGATTTCTCAGAAAATGAAATCGGGGAAATGTGTTGTTTGGGAAGATGCCATGAGAATAGTGCCTTTTCATTTTGCCGGCAAGAACTATTCAGGCAACGCGATAAATTCCATTAAGGAAATCAAGAGCAAAAAAACGGCATTAACCGATCAGTACAATGTTGACTCAAAAGGCACAGCAATTTTAACCAGAGATTTCACCGGACTTAAATCCTACTCCACTATTTTGAAGAAATGTCTGAATGCCAGTGCGGAAGAAATTCAAACAGAGGTAAAGCAATCAGGGCTAAAAGGAAGAGGAGGAGCAGGATTTCCAATGGCGATCAAATTAGAAACCTGTAGAAAGACAGATGCCGATCAGCGCTTTATCGTTTGCAATGCAGATGAGGGCGACCCGGGCGCTTATTCAGATCGCTATTTACTGGAAAAGCAACCTCACGCAGTTCTGGTTGGGATGATCATTGCCGGATTTTTGGCCAACGCCAACGTGGGCGTTATCTATATCCGCGCGGAGTATCCTGAATCAATTGAAGAAATCAATAAGGTTATAAAAGAATTGATTGAAAATAATCTTGCTGGTGATAACATCGCAGAATCGGGATTCTCATTCCATTTTAAAATGATCAAAGCACAAGGTGCCTACATCTGCGGTGAGGAGACTGCTTTACTGTCATCCATTGAAGGTCAACGCCCGGAAGTACGCGTGCGTCCACCCTACCCGGCTCAGCAAGGATTATTTAATCTGCCTACGGTTGTGAGTAATGTTGAAACCTTAGCCAACCTTCCTTATATCATTGAAAATGGAGGAAAACATTTTGCATCCATTGGCACTTCTAAATCCAGTGGAACAAAGCTTATTTCACTGGATGGATATTTTAATAAACCGGGAATGTATGAAGTGGATATGGGAACTTCCTTAAGCGTTGTCGTTAATGAATTGGGTGGTGGCTTTCGTGAGCCCGTTAAAGCGATGCACATTGGTGGACCCCTTGGCGGACTCGTTCCCATACATAAAATCAATGATTTGACTGTAGATTTTGAAACCTTCGCAAAGGAAGGATTTTTACTTGGCCATGCTTCGGTTGTGTGTATACCCGAGAAGTTTCCCTTATTACTTTATATAGAACATCTATTTGAGTTTACAGCACACGAAAGTTGCGGGAAGTGTTTTCCTTGCCGGCTTGGCTCAACACGCGGAAAAGAAATGTTACAGAAAGCCAGAACCAGTGACTACAAGATCGATAAACAATTGTTTGATGATTTGCTTGAGACACTCGAAATAGGATCATTGTGTATGCTTGGCGGTGGACTTCCACTCCCGGTTAAGAATGCACTTGATTATTTTAAAGAAGAATTGAAACCACATTTTCAAAAAACGACTTAACGATATGGTTGCTTATATAAACGATCGGCCATTTGATGTTCAGGAAAACGAAACGATCCTCTCGTTTGTGCGAAGACATCATGGCAAAACGCGAATACCTACACTTTGTGATGCCCCTAATCTTGACCCGTTTGGCTCATGCCGTGTTTGCAGTGTTGATGTTGCGCTCACTAAAAATGGAAACACGAAAACAGTTGCCTCATGCCACACTCCGGTAATAGCTGATTCCTATATCTATACCGATTCAGAAAAAGTCACTCGACTGCGGAAAAACATTATAGAACTTGTGCTCACGGATCACCCCCTGGATTGCCTGACGTGCGAAGTAAATAACAATTGTGAATTGCAGACTGTAGCTGCACAGGTGGGAGTTCGCGATGTACGATATCCGGAAGGCGCCAATCATCTTGACCGGAAAAAAGACTTAAGTCACCCCTACATGACTTCCGATCTATCCAAATGTATAAACTGCTTCCGATGCGTTCGAGCCTGCGATGAGGTACAGGGCGAGTTTGTACTGAGCATGGCAGGTCGTGGTTTCGACAGCCATATCATTAAAAGTTTCAATGATACCTTCATGGGTTCCGATTGTGTCAGCTGCGGTGCTTGTGCGCAGGCATGCCCTACCTCAGCGATATCTGATGTGTTTGAATCCAAAAGTACCAATGTTCAAAGAAAAGTTAGAACGGTATGTACGTATTGCGGTGTAGGATGTAATCTGGAAGTTGCGGTAAATGACAGCAAGATAAAATCGATTCAAGCACCATACGATGCGGAGGTTAATGAAGGACACACGTGTTTAAAAGGACGTTATGCGTTTTCGTTTTATGATCATCCCGATCGATTGCGTACGCCATTGATTAGGCGCAATGGTGAGCTTGAACCAGCAACCTGGGATGAAGCGTACGACTTCATTGCCGAAAAACTAACCACCATCAAAAATTCAGATGGCCCGGATTACATAGCAGGAATTTCTTCCGCCCGATGTACGAACGAGGAGAATTATCTGATGCAGAAATTCTTTCGCGTGGTGATAGGAACTAATAGTATTGATTCCTGTGCACGGGTATGTCACTCTCCTACCGCCCTGGGCATGCAAAGAAGTTTCGGAACAGGTGCTGCAACCAATTCCATAGAAGATTTGAAATACACGGATTGCATCATGATCATTGGTGCGAACCCTACGGATGGGCATCCAGTAACTGGCGCAAAGTTTAAGCAGTTCGCAATGAAGGGGAAAACAACCATTGTGATTGATCCCCGCAAAACAGAAATGGCCCGGTACGCCACATATCATCTGCCCCTGAGACCGGGTACTAATGTGGCGCTGCTCAATATGATGTTGTACTTCATTATAAGCGAAGGCCTGGAAGACAAACAATTTATTGAATCAAGGACTGAAGGATACGAAGAATTTAGAGAACAGATTTTAAAAGTAAACCTCGATGAGCTTGAAAAAATAACAGGCCTTGATCGAAAACTGGTTCGTGAGGCAACGTTAGCCTATGCAAATGCTCCTTCTGCGATGTCATTTCACGGACTTGGTGTCACTGAGCATTCCTATGGAAGCTACGGTATCATGCTCATTGCCGATATGGCCATGATCACCGGCAATATCGGACGAAGAGGTGTTGGTGTAAATCCGCTGCGTGGACAAAACAATGTGCAGGGAACCGCTGACATGGGCTGCCAGCCTCATCAGGGTGCCGGATATTTTGATGTGACTAATGATGATAACCATAAAATGTATGAAAAATTTTATGGCGTGAAATTGCCTAAACATGTGGGGTACAAAATTCCACAGATGTACGATGCATCCTTGAATAATAAGTTAAAGGCGCTTTGGCTAATGGGTGAAGATCTTGTACAAACTGATCCAAATACCAACAAAGTAATTGCAGCCCTGAAGAATTTAGATCTGCTTGTGGTGCAGGAATTATTCATGACCGAAACATGTAAAATAGCGACAGTCGTATTGCCTGGCGCATCCTTTCTTGAAAAAAGCGGAACCTTTACTAATGGTGAGCGAAGGATACAACCCGTACATAAAGTCATTGAACCTTTAGAAGGTTGTAAAGTGGACGGACAAATAGTAGTGGACATGATGAACAGAATGGGATTTAGCGAACCTGACTACGATCCAGACACCGTTCTTCAGGAAATTTCTCAGATTGTTCCGTTCTTCAAAGGGGTGAAATGGAATGACCTTGGTATGAATGGAAAACAGTGGCCGGTAAAAGAAGACGGTACCGATACTCAAATACTTCATGAAGGTACATTCAAAAGAGGAAAAGGCAAGTTTCATTACTTCCCCTTTCAGGAGAGTAACGAGATTCTGAAAAACGGTAAGGAGTTTCCCTATATTATAACTACCAACCGCGAGCTGGAGCATTATAATGCAGGAACCATGACCCGCAGAACAGGAAATGTTGAAATATTGACTGAAGATACGTTGATGATTAATCCGGCAGATGCTGAAAAGCATAAAATAAAAAGTGGCGATTTGGTTTGTGTTGAATCCGCACGGGGTAAAGTTGATCTCAAAGCCAATGTCACTGAAGATGTAAAGCCCGGAATTCTCAGCTCTACATTCCATTTTCCTGAAATTAATCTCAATGTTATAGGCTCCGATGAGCATGACGTAGAGGCACTTTGTCCTGAATACAAGGTGGTGGCCGTCAACATCAGAAAAAGCAAAGGCAATCCCAAAAAACTTAAGCTAGCAGAGTTAGCGACTTCCAAATAAATAGGTCGTCCGATGTCAAAGAAAAAATTAATTTTTCGAACGCTCGCGTTGGGCTCACTCCTGTCGATGGGGTATGGAATCTTTTTTATCGGCACTGCACTTCCTATTATTAGTGGCTACAACGCAAAAATCCTTTGCTCTTGCGTAATGGTAACAGGCCGATCGGCTGATGACGTTATTCAAAATGAACTAAGCTCTGCCTTAATTTCGCTAGCCAGGTCTGAAGTAAATTTTAATGACTCATCGGCCACTTCAGAAGTTTTTGGTTTCGCCAAAAGGAAAGCAATCTATCGAAAGGGTCTTGGTTGTACATTGGTAAATGAAATCACGGAAGAAGAACTTAGGAACCAACGTTTTAACTTAGCCCAACGTCCAGCTATCAATCAAGACTCCATTCTTTGGCCATCGGGAAACCTCTTTACAGAAATAAGTATTGAAGGTTTGGATTTTGAAAAAGTAAATAAGGTAGTAGAAGAAGCTTTTGAAGAGCCCGGGGAAGAAAAAACCAGAAGAACACGGGCAATACTTATTGTTTATCGCAATCAGGTTATAGCCGAGAAGTATGCGAAAGGTTATGGGCCTCATACTAAAATGATGGGTTGGTCAATGGCCAAGAGCATCACGAACGCCATGACCGGTATTCTGGTAAAACAGGGAAAGCTCTCAATTCATGAACCGGCACCCATTAGCGAGTGGGAGAATGATGAAAGATCAAAAATCACTCTTCACCATCTATTACAGGCAAGTTCAGGTTTAGACTGGGAGGAAATTTATGCGGGACCCAGTGATGCAACGAATATGCTCTTCAAAAACGGGATGCTGGAAAGTTTGCTCTAAATGTCCCTTTAAAAGATCCACCCGGAGAAGATTTCTATTATTCTAGCGGCACTACAAACATTATTCAGCGAATCATTCGTAATACAACCGGAGAGGACACCTATCATTCATTTCCCTACAAAGAGCTTTTCTATAAACTTGGCATGTATGATTTGGTTCTTGAGCCCGATCCAAGCGGAACATTTGTAGGATCATCCTTTGCTTACGCCACGGCTCGCGACTGGGCTCGCTTTGGATTACTTTATTTACATGACGGTGTCTGGAATCAGGAACGAATCTTACCTGAAGGATGGGTAAAGTACACAACAACACCTGCACCGGGTGCTGATCGTGGAGAATATGGTGCCCAATTCTGGCTAAATGCTGGTGCTCCAGACAATCCCGGTGATCGAATTTATCCGGATGTGCCACAGGATCTTTTCTGGGCAGATGGATTTGAAGGACAAAATGTTTTTATCCTTCCATCAAAACAATTGGTGATTGTAAAACTCAGTCAATCGACTGGTAATTACCTTGACGATAATCGATTTATGTCCGACATGATCGGAATACTCCCGGATTAAATTTGGATACGCTGTTCGCCTGAGTAAATATTGAATTTTTCATTCCGTGCAAAACCAAGCAACGTCATGTTAACTTCTTGAGCCAACGAAATAGCCAGACTGGAAGGAGCTCCAACCGCCACCATCAAAGGTATACCTGCCATCGCTGCTTTTTGAACCAACTCAAAACTTGCTCTCCCACTAACCCATAAAATGGATTTATTCATCGCATTTTCTTTCTTCAATAACATAGCACCAATCACTTTGTCTAATGCATTGTGCCTTCCTACATCCTCCCTGATTATTTTTTTATTTCCATCAAAATCAAATAAAGCCGATGCATGGAGCCCACCGGTATGGTCAAAAACTATCTGATCTCTTCGCAACTCCTCCTGAAGTTTATGAATAATCAAAGGCGAAACAATGGATTGATCTGAAATCTTTGAGCAGTGAGTACTCACCGACTCGATGGATGCCTTCCCACAAACACCGCAACTCGAACTCATATAAAAATTCCGCTGAAAGCGGGATACATCCATGTTTAGATGAGGCTTCAGCTCCGCACGCACAACATTTTCTTTTTCCTCCTGCTTGCCGGTATCACTGCAGTACTTAAGGCTTTCTAAATCCAGGAGAGAGTTAAGAATCCCTTCCGTGAATAGAAATCCAACGGCCAGCTCAAAGTCATTGCCAGGAGTACGCATGGTAACGGCTATAGTAATTTGCTCCCGATTTTTTTCCTCACCGTATCCTATTCTGATTTCTAAAGGTTCCTCTACGGCCACCAGGTCGGGGCTGGTTTCCTTTGTGTTGGTTAAGACGCGTGAAACAGAAATCGATTGAACAGGAGCTTTCAATTTTTATTTTTGTTAGGACAATCCGGAAATCACACCTTCATTATTTATATCCATACTCAACGCGGCTGGCTGTGCAGGTAATCCAGGCATTCTTAAAATATCACCGGTAATTGGGATCACAAATCCAGCTCCGGCTGCCACCTCAATTTCGCGAACCGTAAGAACAAAATCCCTTGGCCGCCCCAATCGCTTGGCATCATCCGATAAAGAGTTTTGTGTTTTTGCCATACAAATAGGTTTGTCCGACAGACCAATCCGCTCTATCTTTTTTAAGTTCTGCTTTGCTTTAGGTAAAAAGTCAACCAATCTGGCTCCATATACTTTTTTAGCAATGGCCTCTATCTTTTCAGTTACGGGTGCAGACCAATCATATACCGGAACAAAACGATTTTTAGTTTGATCAGCTATTGCAGCGGCCTTCTCGGCCAGGTCAATCATTCCCTTTCCTCCTTTCTCCCAACCTTCTGAAATCGCTATCTGAACTCCCTGCGATTCACAAAGCTTTTTCACCAGATCCAATTCTTCATCAGAATCGGTTACAAACTTATTCAACGAAATGACGGAAGGAATACCAAAAAGCTTCATGTTTTCAATATGCTTTTGCAAATTCTCAAATCCTTTTTCAACCGCGCTGACATTGGGCTTTTGTAAATCTTCTTTGCCTACACCACCATGAAACTTAATGGCCCGAACTGTAGCCACCAACACCATAGCATGTGGCGAGAAATTTGAATACCCACAAACGATATTGAAAAATTTCTCGGCTCCCAAATCCGATCCAAAGCCGGCTTCAGTTACAACATAATCTGAAAATGTCATTCCCATTTTAGTGGCAATGATCGAATTAGTTCCTTGCGCAATATTGCCAAAAGGGCCTCCATGAATGATGGCAGGATTTCCCTCCAGGGTTTGAACAAGATTTGGTTTAATGGCATCCTTAAGAAGCAAAGCGATGGAGCCTTCAACTTTTAAGTCTCTTGCAAATACTGCTTTTTGATCATATGTATCACCAATAAAATATTCCCGATTTTTGATTTGAGGTCGTCAATATCTTTAGACAAACATAATATAGCCATGATCTCGGAGGCTGCTGTTATGTTAAAGCCGGTCTCGCGAATCATGCCTCCATTTCGTCCGCCCAATCCTGACACCAAATTGCGAAGTGCCCGATCATTCATATCCATAACTCGCTTCCATTCCACCGTCCGAGGATCAATCCCTAAACCACCTCCTGATTTCTGAATATCGTTATCAATAAGTGCAGCCAGTAAATTGTTTGATTTTTCTATGGCCGCAAAGTCACCAGTAAAATGAAGGTTGATGTCTTCCATTGGCACTACCTGCGAATAACCTCCGCCTGCTGCCCCTCCTTTCATACCAAACACCGGCCCCAGCGAAGGCTCACGAAGTACCACCGTTGAGTTTTTTCCAATTCGGTTTAATCCTTCACAAAGTCCAATTGATGTTGTCGTCTTTCCTTCACCGGCCGGTGTTGGGGTCATTGCTGTTACCAAAATTAATTTACTTTTCGCAGATCTCTTATCATCGATCAGTTTTAATGGAAGCTTTGCTTTGAATTTTCCATACAACTCTAATTCATCCTCGGGTATCTCAATTTTCTTAGCGATTTCAGAAACGTGTTGCAGTCGGGCGGCCTGGGCAATCTCAAGATCAGTTTTATATGTACTCATAACTTAGCAGTGAAATAAATTTTACCTTTTATTGAACTATAGAACTATTTATAAATTTGAAGCTTGACAAAAACAGTACAACTTATTCAAAGTGGACCATTCTGACAAAGGAATATTTTATTTCAAGCAATTCAAAATACATCATGATCGATGTACCCATAAAGTAGGGACGGATAGTGTTTTGCTGGGTAGCTGGATTAATGTGAGCGGTATTAATTCCGTTCTTGATATCGGAAGTGGTTCGGGCATTTTAATGTTAATGGCAGCCCAACGAACCGATGATAACGTAAGAATAGAAGGCGTTGAATGTGATCAAAACAGTGCGGAACAAAGCAAGATAAATATTAAGAATTCGAAGTGGTCCGACAGGCTAAATGTATATCAAAACCGAGTTCAAGATCACCTTGTGGAGAGGAAATATGATCTCATCATGTCTAACCCACCCTTCTTTAGCAAAAGTCATAAACCTCCGGGTGAAAGCAGGGCAACATCGCGCCATGATGTGAACCTTGACTTTGTTTCACTGATTGAGGCCTGCAAAAGATTTAGTCATTCAAAAACACGATTAAATTTTGTGCTTCCCTATACCGAGGGAGTTCGCTTTATTGGCCTGATGTGCAATGCATCCTGGTACCTCACCCGAAAATGCTCAGTAAGAGGCAGAGATCACAAACCGTTAGAGCGGTTATTGTTGGAATTCCAGACTGAAAATTTACCTACTGATCAACAAGAACTGAGCATCATGGGAAAAGGTGATGAATGGTCTGAATCCTACCGTGAATTGACGAGTGTATTTTACCTTAAAGGGTAAAAAATCCGCCTATCCTAAATGATTTCTTGAAAAACTTCTATCCATGTAAAATTGCACTTTTAAATGTAGAAAGTGATTCGAATTTTAATCTTAAGTATTGCTGTTTTCATTGTCTCAGAAGGTTTCAGTCAATCCATTTCAATTACACGAACTACAGGCGCAATTACGCTTGATGCTGAAATGAATGAACCCGAATGGGAAAATGCTGAAGTGGCTAAAAATTTCATACAGTATTTCCCGATGGACACCTCATTGGCAAACGCCCAAACAGAAGTCAGACTTTTATACGATGACAAGTTTATTTATGTCTTTGCTAAAATGTGGCGTATTGAATCGGATGATTATGTAACACCGACATTGAGACGAGACTACCGGGGTGAAGCCAATGATGGAATATCAGTTGTGTTCGATACGTTTAAAGACAAAACCAATGGGTTTCTGTTTGGAGTAAACCCCTTTGGCGTGCAACGCGAAGGGCTTGTCACAAACGGAGGCACAAGGGGTGACGATCTGGCATTAAACTGGGATAATAAATGGTTCTCAGAAGCCAAAATACATGACAAATACTGGACGGCTGAGATGGCTATTCCATTTAAAACGCTGCGATTCAAAGACGGGCTTAAATCCTGGTTGGTCAATTTCTATCGAATTGACAGCGAGTTTGCCGAGCGATCTACGTGGAATGGATTACCCCGTAATTTCAGTATGCAGGCACTTGCTTACAACAGAGAAATGATTTGGGATTCTCCACTGGACAAACCCGGGACCAATGTCTCTATCATTCCGTATATGGCAGGTAGTACGTTTAAAGATTTTGAAGAGGGTACGCCCTCTGAACAACGCTTTGATGTGGGGGGTGATGCAAAAATTGGTTTGGGGCCTGCCTTGAATTTGGACCTTACGGTGAATCCGGATTTTCACAAGTTGAAGTTGATGAGCAGGTTACCAACCTTGATCGGTTCGAGATATTCTTTCCGGAACGAAGACAATTCTTTCTTGAAAATGCTGATTTGTTTTCAGATTTTGGATTAGATGGCATTCGTCCATTTTTTTCAAGAAGAATTGGTGTGAGCCGTGATACGAGCACTGGACAAAACGTACAAAACCCGATCTACTTTGGAGGGCGGTTAAGTGGAAAAGTAAACAATAATTTACGAGTTGGACTACTAGATATGCAGGCAGCTGAGATCGAATCGATCGGTTTACCCTCCACCAACTACATGGTAGCCACTTTTCAACAGAAGATATTTGCACGATCGAACATTGGAATGATATTCGTGAACAAACAAGCCTTTCAGGATTCCATAAAAGGTGACTTTACAACATCACCAATGCAATACAACCGTACCTTGGGTATAGATTTTAATTTACAAAGTGCCGATAACAAATGGAATGGTAAATTCTATTATCACAAATCATTCGATGAAGAAAAGACTGATTCCACCTTTGCGACCGGAGCGCGAATTTCTTACAACTCCTATGAATGGGATATTTCTGCAACCTTAACCAACACAGGCGCAAACTATAATCCAGAAGTTGGATTTGTGAGAAGACAGGACCTTCTTCGATTTGCTCCAACAATCTATTATAACTTCTATCCCAATTCAAAGATCATTCGAAGTCATGGTCCTGGATTTGATTTTGATGTCATGGGCAATCAGACGTATGGTGTTTTAGACTACGACATCAACTTAATGTACAGAGTAAGATTCCTGAGCACCGCGAATTTTGATATGCGACTGAGAACTGAATACACCTACCTTTTTGATTCTTTTGATCCCACCAACACCGGTGGTGTTGAACTTCCTGCGGATACGGAATACAAAAACTACCTTATCATCGCTTCTTTCCGTTCCAATTCACGAAATAAGTTTTATTTTAATATTTCAACCCGATCGGGAGGTTATTTTAATGGAACAAGAATCAGCTTTAATGGAGAAGTGACTTACCGGTTTCGTCAATACGCATTGTTTTCACTTAATTATACGTATAACCGAATCGAGCTGCCCGCACCTTACAGTTCTACCGATCTGTATCTGCTTGGCCCCCGAATCGATATAACATTTACAAAAAATCTGTTCTGGACAACCTTTGTTCAATACAACAGCCAGATTGAAAATCTTAACATCAATTCACGATTTCAATGGAGGTTCAAGCCAGTTTCCGATCTGTTCTTTGTATATACCGATAACTATTTCGCCTATTCAGGAAATGGCGATTTCATTGACTTTGGAGCTCCAAAGCCCGGGCCTTTGTATTAAAACTAACCTATTGGCTTAATCTTTGATAAAGATTTGATGGAACGGGAACCAAATAACTTTATAGATGTTTAAACAAATAAATAACCAACTTATATGATGAGAAAATTAAATGTATGGCTTGCCGCCATGTTTATCTCAGGCGCAGCAATTGCTCAAACAACCTGGACAATCGACAAATCACACTCTAACATCACCTTTACGGCTACCCACATGGTGGTTGCTGAAGTGGAGGGAAATTTTAAAGATTTTGATGCGAAAGTGACTTCTTCTTCTGAAGACTTCAATGGAGCTGATGTTGAATTTACCGCCAAAACAGCTTCGATTTTTACAGACAGTGAAAACCGCGATAAGCACCTTAAATCCGATGATTTCTTTAATGCAGAGCAATTTCCCGAAATAAAATTTGCTGGAAAAATCGTGAAAGAAGGAGCCAAGTATAAACTTAATGGGCAGTTTACCATGCGCGATGTTACCAAAGATGTTGTCTTTGATGTGAACTACAGAGGAAGCATAAACACCGGACGCGGAACAAAGGCTGGCTTTAAGATCACAGGAACAATTAATCGTTTTGATTACGGGCTAAAATGGAATCGTGCAATGG
>JAAUQD010000129.1 GCA_012032815.1 Flammeovirgaceae bacterium | reverse complement strand
CCATTGACATCAACTGTGCAGGGCCGAGTATACAAACGTATACGTATCATCTCGTGCATACACTCGATTCGACCGATCTGCATGCAGAGCATGTTTTTACGAAAAATTCTGCTGTTAAGTAAAAAAGAATTGACGTTCAGTATTTCTTCATAGATCACCACATCCCGCGCTACGGTTAAAAAATTGGTGAGACGATCGGGGGTGATCCCTTCCAGTCTTACTGCATTCACCACGCCTCCGAAAAAATTTTGAAAATGCGGGCGAAGTTTATATCCTTTTTCTTTCATCGATATGGCTACCTCACGGATTAGTTGTTGGTGATCGGTTCCCAGCCCATTCCAAACCGCTGCAAACTCAGCACCAACCGTAACCGCGTCAATGTTGTTGCTTTTCTCAAAAACCATACGAATACTGTCCGGGAAACTGCTTGAATTCCCCTGGGACAATACACATGCGGTATGTCCTAAAAGCGTAATTACAATGAGAAAAACCTTCTTCACGGTGTCAAAAACATGAAATTCGCAAATATTAAGGTAATGTACTAATGCAGGCATCTTCAGGCCAGAGTGTTAATAACGTTCAGCGCAAAGAAATCTGATTCAGAATATCTTTTTTAGCAATAAGACAGCCCAGTCTTCTTTGCTGTCATGTTTCTGACCAGCCATCCCAAATGACTCTGCTTTTAAAATTATATCGTCAATATCCTTTTCATAAAAGCCACTTAACAAAAGCTGTCCCTCAATTTTCATATGACTTGCATAAACATGTAGATCAGATAAAATCACATTCTTATTGATGTTGGCAAGAATAATATCAAACGGTTGATTAAATGAAAGGCTTTCGATGACGCCTTTCTTCACACTAACCTGGGTTACCGCGTTACGCTCCACATTTTCCAAACTATTGATAACACTCCATTCATCAATGTCAAATGCTTCTACTTTCTCTGCACCCATCTTGGCGGCCAAAATCGACAACACACTTGTACCGCAACCAACATCCATTACCTGTTGATCTTTAAAATTCATCCCGAGCATGGTTTTTACCATGAGATATGTAGTAGCATGATGACCCGTACCGAATGACATTTTAGGCGTGATGACTATATTATATAGTGTGCCCGGCTGGTCGGAATGAAATTCGGCCCGGATTACGCATTGATCTCCAATCTGAATGGGCGTTATACTTTTCTCCCATTGCTCATTCCAGTTTTCCTTTTTTACTTTTTGAAAGGAATAGTGTCCTTTATTTATTCCATACTTAATCCATATTTCATGTAATGCCTCGCGATCAAAATTCTCTTCCTCCACGAACGCATCCAATCCTGATTCAGTTTCTTCGAACGTATCAAAGCCGGCCTGGCTAAGTTCAGCAATCAGAATTTCGCTTAGGGAAGGAACGCAATCAATACGAAGTCGGGTGTAAAACACAAGAACCTAGACAGCGTTGATGATAGCCATGAAATCCTGAGCTTTTAGCGATGCTCCACCGATGAGGCCACCGTCTACATCCGGGCATGAAAAAAGTTCTTTGGCGTTATCCGGTTTTACGCTGCCCCCATACAATATCGGCATGCGATCGGCAACCTCTTGTCCATATTTGCCGGCAATGTGCTTTCGGATTACTGCATGCATATCCTGTGCTTGTTGAGTAGTTGCCGTCTTTCCTGTGCCAATTGCCCAAACGGGTTCGTACGCAATCACAATTGTGCTAATTGCTTCCGCAGGTAAATGAAAAAGACTCTTTTCTACTTGGCTGCGGACCAGTGCTTCATGTTCGTTTCGTTCCCTGATATCCAGCATTTCTCCACAACAAAAGATAGGAATTAATTCATGCTGTAAGGCAAGATCAACTTTCTTTGCCAATGTGCCGGGCTGTTCGTTGAAGTATTGTCTTCGTTCACTATGTCCGATAATAACATAAGAAACACCTGCAGATTGCAACATGGCGGCAGAAATTTCTCCGGTATAGGCACCCACCTCATATTCGCTGCAATTCTGTGCTCCCGTTTTTATCTCAGCATTTTCTCCAAGCACATCCTGTATGGGTTTCAGATAAAGAGATGGCGGGCATACTACTACTTTAACCTTTGCAGATGACTTCATCGATTCTGACAAGTCACTGGTCAGAGCTACAGCTTCATCCAGTGTTTTGTTCATCTTCCAGTTTCCGGCAACAATTTTTTCGCGCATATACTTTTCGGTTCTAATTGGGCTGGTTAATCAAAATTCAAAATCCCTTTACTATTCTCTTTCATCAACCGCAAACTTTTTACTTTCCCATTCAACGTAACATGAACAAGATTGCTTTGATCATCATGTGTTTCGCTGATGATGCTATTCATCACTTCGATGGACTTAAATTTTTTTGCGTTCTCAACTTCAAGATAACACACCAACGACAGGTCTTCAACTTCATGACCCAGATAATTTATTTTAAGTTTTTTTTTGTCAACTGTAATCACCATCCGGTCCTTTAGATAATCCCGTACCAGCTGATCTGTTGTATTTCCTATGGGTGGATTTAAAAGATCAAGCTCCTGATCCCCCGTGGTGTTCCGAATGGAAAGTTCAAGATCATCAATAAAAATACGGGAAATGATTTCAATGGATTTGTTCTTCTCATTGTACTCGATTTCCGTTACGGAAATGTGGATCGGGTGAAGGAAGAGGAAAAAAGAAAAAATGAAAGTGATCATAGTTGCCGTAGGCGTCAAAAATAGAGCCAATCCATTCAATTCAAAAACGCAGCAACTCCAATCGTGGCATTTCTCTACTCATTTTCAAAATTATAAACTATACTTGCCGTCCTTTTCAATCGATCAATGAGCGAGTTCAGCCTTTATTTCGCGTTAGGAAAAGATCATATCCTCGATTATGCAAACGGTTACGACCATATCTTGTTTGTAGTCGCGTTGTGTGCTATCTATATAGCGCGAGATTGGAAAAAAGTGTTGATCCTGGTGACTGCGTTCACGATTGGGCATTCGATAACATTGGCGTTGGCCACCTTTAATATTATCCGGTTCAACAGCGATGCGATTGAATTTTTAATACCCCTCACAATTTTAATCACTGCGGTTTCCAATCTTTTCAGAAGTGAAGAAACGGTGAACCGTCAAACGATACAAACCAATTATGTGCTGGCTCTCGGTTTCGGATTAATTCATGGGATGGGTTTTTCCAATTACCTGCATGCTCTGTTGGGGAAAAACGAGGACATTATTTTGCAACTTTTTGCCTTTAATCTCGGTCTTGAGCTGGGTCAGATAATTGTAGTTGCAATTTTTATGGGAATCAGCTTTATATTGGTAGATCTGATTGCGCTAAAACGCAGGGATTGGAAATTGGTGATTTCTTCAGCCATTGCAGGAATGGCGTTATTATTGATTAAAGACAAAATATTTTGGTAAATAAATAAGCACACATGAACAAATTAAAACTCGTTGGATCGGTTGGATTCTTTTTGATATCAATTCTGACCTTTGCTCAGGAAGACAAAAAATGGCAGGGCAAGTTTGAACAACTAGGGCAGGCCCTCCCAACTCCTAATGAATATCGCTCGGGGTCAGGTGCACCCGGCCCCATGTACTGGCAACAGCAGGCCGACTATGTAATCCAGGCTGAGCTCAATGATGAGACACAACACCTGACAGGATCCGAAACAATTACTTACCACAACAATTCACCTGATGTACTGAAATATCTGTGGCTGCAACTCGATCAGAATATTCTTGCTGATGATAGCAACACACCTAAAACAACAACCGCCTCCATTAAGGATTCCGTTACTACAAAGGATATTGCAGGTGACCTTGGCTTGTATGATTACAAAGGCGGCTACAAACTGGGAGCTGTGAAAGATGCCGCAGGAAAACCATTGAAGTACATTGTCAATGCCACCATGATGCGTATCGATTTGCCACAGCCACTAAAGAGCGGTGAAAAATATTCCTTCTCGATAGACTGGTCTTATAATATTAACGACCGCATGACGCACGGTCAGCGCAGTGGGTATGAATACTTTCCTGAAGACAAGAATTATGTTTACACGATTGCCCATTGGTTTCCCCGCATGTGTGTGTATGATGATTATGAAGGATGGCAGAACAAACAGTTTTTAGGACGCGGTGAGTTTACCCTGGTATTTGGAAATTACAAAGTAAAATTGACCGTACCAGCCGATCATATTATTGCATCAACCGGAATGCTTCAAAATCCAAAAGAAGTGCTTACTCCCGCGCAGAATACTCGCTTTGAAAGTGCAAAAACTTCGTATGACAAACTGGTGATCATTGCTACCCAGCAGGAAGCGGAAGCACGCGAAAAAACAAAATCAAAAGAAAAGAAAACGTGGGAATTCCATGCAGAGAACGTTCGCGACTTCGCGTTTGCCACATCACGGAAATTCATCTGGGATGCACAGGCGGTGAAAATCGGGGACAAATCTCCGCTGGCAATGTCTTTCTATCCTAAGGAAGGAAATCCTCTTTGGGAAAAAGAATCCACCAAAGCTGTTAAGAACACCATCACTACCTACTCCAAATACACCATCGATTATCCATACCCTGTAGCTATTTCGGTTCATGCTGCAGCCATCGGCATGGAATATCCGATGATCTGTTTCAATTTTGGAAGACCCAATAAAGATGGAACATATTCCGATCAACTCAAGTGGGGAATGATTGGCGTTATCGTTCACGAAGTAGGACATAATTTCTTTCCGATGATCATCAACAATGATGAGCGTCAATGGACATGGATGGATGAAGGCGTAAATAGTTTTGTGCAATACCGCACACAGGTTGAAAATTATCCGGACATGCCACAGCGAAGAGGCCCGGCTGAATCCATCGTGCCTTTTATGAAAGGAGATAAAAGTATTCAACGACCATTGATGACTAACTCAGAACAAGTCATTGCTTTCGGATCGGAGCAATATCATAAGTGTGCTGTTGGCTTGAACATACTGCGCGAAACGATCATGGGCCCGGAGTTGTTTGATCAGGCTTTCAAAGAATACTCCACCCGTTGGGCATTCAAACATCCAAAACCGGCAGACTTTTTTCGCACCATGGAGGATGCATCCGCAGTGGATCTGGATTGGTTCTGGAGAGGATGGTTTTACACCACGGACAATACCGATGTTTCAATCGATCAGGTGAAGTGGTTTCAGATGAGAAAGGAAAATACAAACCTTGAAAACAAAGGGAAGACCGTAAAGAAAGGTGACCTGACGGCCGGTGCATCTGGAGCAAAGTCTTATGATAACTTCAGTAATGGTCCTGAACCATTCAGCGTCATTAAAACCGATGACCGCCTGTATCGTGAGTTCACCAACCGTGTAGATGATCAGGCGATTATCAACAAACTGGATAATAAAAACGTATATGAAGTTACTCTTAGCAATAAGGGTGGCCTTGTGATGCCGGTTATTATTGAATGGACCTACAAAGACGGATCAAAAGAAATTGAACGCATTCCTGTTGAGATATGGAGAACCAATGAACAAAAAGTGACCAAAGTATTTGTTAAAGAAAAGGAAGTGGTCAACATGGTGCTTGATCCGTTGCAGGAAACTGCGGACACCAACAAGGAGGATAACGTTTTTCCTAAAGTTGAAAAAGCATCTAAAGTGGACGAGTTTAAAAAAAGAACAAATTAATCAGGACTATATCAACATAAATTAAATGAGTCACCACCACCGGTTTGGTCAAGGCGGCTTCCCATTCCAATAAACTTATCGATATGCTTAAACGATTTTTAATTTTTAGTTTTTTATTATTCCTGTAGCCGCATCAGCACAATGGCAGGGAAAATTTGAACAATTGGGAGAAATGCTTCCCACACCAAATACGTACCGCAGCAGTTCGGGTGCCCCCGGACTCAAACTACTGGCAGCAGCGCGCAGACTACGTCATTGATGTAGAGGTAATGATGAAACGCAACGACTTACCGGATCAGAAACGATCACCTACCACAACAATTCCCCTGAAACGTTACGCTACCTGTGGATGCAGCTGGATCAAAACATCCTAAGTGAAAACAGCCTGACCACGGCAGCTTCCACAAGCACTGTCCGGGATTCCGTTCCGGCCAAGTTTATCGGGTCGTCTTTGAATTTGTATGACTATAACGGAGGTTATACCATCAAGTCAGTACGCGATGCCGCAGGAAAAGATCTGAGCTACACCATCAACTATACGATGATGCGCATTGACCTGCCGCAGCTGCTGGCTACGGGAGAAAAATTTGTGTTTTCCGTAGAGTGGAGTTACACCGAATACGACCGGATGAAATTCAATCAGCGTGGTGGGTACGAATTTTTTCCGGAAGACGGCAATTACGTGTACACATTTGCACAATGGTTTCCGCGCATGTGTGTGTTTGACGACTACGAAGGTTGGCAGAACAAACAATTCCTGGGCATGGGTGAGTTTGCCCTTACGTTTGGAAATTATAAAGTACGCATCACCGTTCCTTCCGATCACATTGTAGGCGCATCCGGATGGCTGCAAAATCCGAAAGATGTGCTGACCAAAGATCAGTTGCAGCGGTTTGAAACCGCCCGCAAGACTTTTGACAGTCCCGTTTTCATCGTCACTGAAGAAGAGGCGCGGAAAAAAGAGAAAGAGCGTTCAAAGAAAAAAAGTACGTGGGAATTTCATGCCGACAATGTGCGTGACTTCGCGTTTGCGCATTCACGCAAGTTCATCTGGGATGCCATGGCTGTGAAAGTGGGCGACTCAAAAACACCGCTCGCGCAATCGCTCTATCCCAAAGAAGGAATCCGCTGTGGGCGAAAGAATCCACA
>JAAUQD010000034.1 GCA_012032815.1 Flammeovirgaceae bacterium | reverse complement strand
AGTGATGTGGAGAACCTGCTCCCCAGAGGCAATAACCGGTATCGACACCAGTTGATGAAGTTTGTATAGTGCGTCTACAGCAAAACCGTTTTTGGTTCCATCATGATCCATGCTGGTAAATAAGATTTCTCCGGCTCCACGTTGATTCACTTCCTTGGCCCAACTAAATAGCTTATAATTTGTCTTTTGTTTGCCACCCATAGCGTACACCATCCAGTCGTTTTGATATTTTTTTAGCATCTATAGCTACGACAATACATTGTGATCCGAATCGGCTAGCCAACTCATCAATGAGTGAGGGATTTTTCAGGGCTGATGAATTTATGCTGATCTTGTCGGCACCTGAATCCAGCAATCGTGATACATCCTCAGCCGAACGGATGCCTCCACCCACAGTAAACGGAATATTGATGGTACGTGCGATTGTTTTAACAAGATCAGAAAATGTATTTCTGTTTTCTTCCGTGGCGGAAATATCAAGAAACACCAGCTCATCTGCTCCTTCGTTTGAATAATACAAAGCAAGCTCCACGGGGTCACCGGCATCTTTTAAATTAATAAATTTCGTTCCTTTTACCGTTCGACCGTTCTTAATATCTAAACAAGGAATAATACGTTTAGTAAGCATAATTACTCAAATTGAATTTTCCCTTCATAAAAAGCTTTACCTACAATTGCACCATCAAGACCCGAGGATTTCAGAGTCTCCAGATCAGCTGCCGACTGCACTCCTCCACTGGCAATTATTTTCTTTTGGGGAAATTTTGAAATCAAATATTCATATAAGGTGAAGTTAGGGCCATTGAGCATGCCATCGCGCAGAATATCAGTACAGGCTACATATCGGATTTCTTTAAAGGTGTTTATAAATTGATCAATCGTGATGGAAGTATCCTCCTGCCATCCCTGACTGGCAATATGATTACCGCGGACATCCGCACTTAAAATAATTTTATCAGGACCAAATAGGTCAATCCACCGGATGACTTCAACTGGCTCGCGAATGGCTTTAGATCCGACATTCACCTGATGTATGCCGATGTTTAGCAATTGATCAATATCATCCTGGCTTTGGATGCCTCCGCCAAAATCAATGTTCAGTTTAGTGTTACGTGTGATCTTTTTTAAGACTTCCCAGTTCATAATCTTTCCTGCTTTGGCACCATCAAGATCTACGATGTGCAGGTAAGTATATCCCGAATCTTCAAAGTGCCTGGCCGTTTGCAATGGATCGGCATCATACCGCTTTACTTTTGAGAAGTCGCCCTGAGTAAGTCGAACACAGTTTCCGTTCAAGATATCAATAGCCGGAATGATCCTCATAAATTCAGGAATTTTAGCAATACCTGCTGACCTGTTTCCGAAGATTTTTCCGGATGAAATTGTACACCATAAAAATTATTTTGTTGAAGCGCTGCAGTAAAAGGCGTACCGTAATCCACACAGGCCACTGTATATTCTCCCACAGGAACAAAATAACTATGCACGAAGTAGACGTTCTCATTTTCAAATTCTAGTAGCCACTCTTTACTCTGAACGAGTTGGTTCCAGCCAACATGGGGAACTTTGACTGAATTTTCGGTTTTGAATCGGGTGACTTCAAAATCAATAATTCCAAGACAGGGTGTATCATTTTCATCAGAATGCTTTCCAAAGAGTTGCATGCCGAGACATACACCTAACACGGGCTGCTTAAGATCCTTTATAAGCCGATCGAGTTTTCTTTCTCTCAGGTAGTTCATGGTAGACTGCGCCTCGCCAACACCTGGAAAAATAACTTTGTCTGCCTGTTGGATATCTTCAACACGGTCAGTAACGACCGGTGAGAGTCCCAGTCTTTCCAGGGCATTGCACACGGAGCGTGTATTTCCAGAATTGTATCTAATAATGGCTACCGTCATAATGTTCCCTTTGTCGTAGGCATAAGATACCCCTCTCTTTTTACTGCCATTTTAATACACTTCGCGAATGCTTTGAATATTGATTCAATTTTATGGTGTTCGTTGATTCCTTCCGACTTAATATTCAGGTTGCAGCGGGAAGCATCCGAAAAGGATTTGAAAAAGTGAAAGAACATTTCCGTTGGCACATCCCCGATTTTTTCACGCTTGAAACTGACATCCCAAACAATCCACGGCCTACCTCCAAAATCCAATGCTACTTGTGCCAGACAATCGTCCATCGGCAAACTGAAACCATAGCGTTCTATTCCTCTTTTTTCTCCCAATGCTTTGGTGAACGCTTCTCCCAATGCTATACCTGTGTCTTCAATAGTATGGTGTTCATCCACATGTAAGTCACCTTTCGCTTTGATAGAAAGATTGATCAAACTATGCCGCGCGATTTGTTCAAGCATATGATCAAAAAAGCCCAGGCCTGTTTGAATTTCAGATTGTCCGGATCCGTCAAGACATAGAGCAATCTCAATTTCTGTTTCATTTGTTTTTCTTTTTATATCAGCTGTGCGAATTGGGAGCAAAATACCTTTTGAAATCTCGTCCCAATGGGCAGCCTGAAATAATAATGAAGTATCAGATGGTCGGAATTCACTTTTTCCCAGCAAAATGCATTTGGACCCAAGATTTTTTGCAAACTGCAAATCCGTTTCACGGTCTCCGATGACAATGGATTCCTTTAGATTGTATTTGCCGGTAGTGTATTTGTTCATCATCCCAATACCTGGTTTACGATTCGGACTATGCTCGGATGGAAGAGACCGATCAATTAAGATATCTTCAAAATGAATGCCTTCACTCTGTAAGGAATTAATTATAAAGTTTTGTACAGGCCAGAAATCATCTTCAGGAAAGGACGATGTGCCTAGCCCGTCCTGATTACTAACCATTACAAATTCATAATCCGTTTGTTTGGCCAGTTCACTGAGGTTCCGAAAGATGCCGGGCATAAATTGAAGTTTTTCAAAACCGTCAATTTGATAGTCAGCAGGTTCTCGGATTAGTGTTCCGTCCCTGTCAATAAACAAGACTTTTCTCATATTCCTTACATTTTTTCATAAGTAATTTATTTTCAGATGGTGAGCCTATTGTAATGCGAAGACAACCATCACATCCTTTTACTCCAGACCTGTCCCGGACTACTATTTTTTCAGACAGCAGGTATTGATAAACTTTTTTTTGGCTCTTTCATTTTGACCAGGATAAAGTTTGCTTCTGATGGATATATTTTTTTCACAAATTTCAGTTTTGATAGCCGGGCTGTAAGCCAGGTACGCTGGGTTATGAGTTTGGCCACATCTCGCCTGAACCTGGATTGATTGGAAAGGGCCTTACGTATAACGCGCTGTGAGTATTCATTAACGTTGTATGGGTATTTAATTTTATTTAAAATGTCTATGATGTATTTTGATCCATAGCACACTCCGACACGTAAGCCGGCCATTCCCCAGGCCTTGGAAAATGTTTGCAGGATCACAAGGTTTTTGAATCGGTTCAAACACGATAGAAAGCCCCGTTGTGTTGCGAAGTCTATGTAAGCTTCATCGATGACTACAAGGCCCTGGAAGTTCTTCAACAACCACATCACCTTGTCCGTTGACATCATGTTTCCTGTAGGGTTATTTGGACTACAGATAAAAAGTATTTTTGGGTGTTTTGAATTTATTTTCTTTAACCCCGGCAGATCAAGATCAAATTCATCACGGGTCAAGGGCCAGGAGATACATTTCACATTGTTGATATTCGCGGCCACTTTATACATTCCGTAGGTTGGCTCTGTTATAATGATTTGATCACGAAGCGGTTCACAGAAGGCTCGGATGAGAAGATCAATCGCTTCATCGCTACCATTGCCGATAAAAATCTGTTCCGACTTTATTGATTTCGTTCTCGCCAGACTACGCTTAAGTTCAAGTTGAGCTGGATCCGGATACCTGTTGAAAGGTTTTCGCAAAGGATTCTCATTGGCATCGAGCAATGCCAGGGATGACCCCCAAAATTCTGTTCGGGCCGATGAATAGGGCTCCAATGATTTAATGTTTGGTCTTACCAGATCGGAAATTTTCATGATACGTCCTGGTTAAGTGATTTCATTCTTTCCTGAATTGCCCGTTTATGTCCCATTAAATTCTCCGCCTCCGCCATTTCCTCAACAACCGGTGCAAGTCTTTCCAATCCGGCTTTTGAACATCTCTGATAGGTTATGTATTTCATGAAGCTATCTACGGAAACACCCGAGTAGGCTTTAGCGCTTCCGCTGGTGGGCAATGTGTGGTTGGTGCCTGAGGCGTAGTCGCCAACTGCTTCAGGGGTATAGTTTCCAATAAAAACAGACCCTGCATGGTCTATTCGCAAAGCATCTTGGTCTGCGTTTTCGGTATTGATGATGAGATGTTCAGGTGCATAGCTATTAATAAAGTCAATGATGTCATCGGTTGAATCAAACACAATGAACTTACTGTTGGAAAGCGAAGCTTCAGCTATCTTCTTACGAGGAAGCATTTCCAGTTGTTGTTCGATTTGAAGTATGGACTTTTTCATAAGAGTACGCTCTGTTGTAAGAAAGGCGACCTGGCTGTCTGGGCCATGTTCGGCTTGCGAAAGTAAATCGGCTGCAATAAAATTGGGTTGTCCTGTATGGTCTGCCCAGATTAGTACTTCAGATGGTCCTGCAGGTAAATCTATTGCTACACCTTCTGATTGGAGGATCTCTTTTGCTTTGGTAACAAACTGATTTCCCGGACCAAAGATCTTATCAACTCGGGGAATGGTTTCCGTTCCATACGCCATAGCCGCAATGGCCTGAGCTCCGCCAACGATAAACACTTTTCGGATTCCGGCACATTTGGCTGCAAATAGTATTGCGGGGTTGATCTTTCCGTTTTTATCGGGTGGGGAGCAAAGCACAATATCTTTGCAGCCCGCAATTCTGGCCGGAATACCTAACATAAGAACGCTTGAAAATAGGGGAGCACTACCGCCTGGGACATATAAACCAACGTGTTGTACCGGAACTGCTTTTCGCCAGCATATAACACCGGGCATGGTTTCAACAAAATCAATCTTGTCGTCTTTTTGTGGTTTATGAAATCGGTTTATGTTTTCGGCTGCAATGCTAATACTTTGTTTCAGAGAATCTGATAATTGAGAATCGGCCTGGTTCAAATCCTGTTCCAACACTTGAAGAGATGTTAAACTTACACCATCAAACCTGGATGTAAGGCGCAACAAAGCGTTGTTGCCTTCTGCTCTCACCGCTTGCAGGATGGTTTGCACCTGACCGGTAATTAGATCAGATGCTATGGATGGCCGTGCAGTTAATTGTGGCCAGGAAGTACGGGGTGGGTTGTAGAGAATAGGTATCATGATATCATTTTTTCTATGGGTATTACCAGAATTCCTTCAGCACCAAATTTTTTCAGTTGATCGATTTTCTCCCAGAATTCATTTTCATTGACTACCGAGTGCAGGGACGACCATCCCTTCCGGTTTAGGGGCAGAATAGTTGGAGATTTCATCCCGGGAATAATGCCGGAAATTTTTTTAATCGCTGTGTCAGGACAATTGAGCAAAATATATTTGTTGCTCTGTGCGTTTTGTAAAGACTCAATACGAAATAATAGTTTATTGAGTATAGTTTGCTTTTTAGCCGTCATCCTTTTTTTTCCGATAAGGACGGCTTCTGAATTCAGAATTGTCTCTACTTCTCTTAGTCCATTACTGGAAAGGGTACGGCCAGAACTTACCAGATCGCAAACGGCATCTGCCAGGCCAATGGATGGAGCAATTTCAACAGATCCACTGATCACATGGATTTCGGCATCAATCTTATTTTTCTTAAGGAAATTCTTAACAATGACGGGGTAGGATGTAGCTATCTTTTTATTTCTGAGCGAAGTGATATTCCGATAAGCTTGTTGCCGGGGTACCGCAATGGATAGGCGGCACCTGGCGAAACCTAGCCGTTTTTGGATTACTGCATCACTTTGCTTTTCCTTCAATACATTTTCACCCACAATGCCGGCATCCACCACGTCATCTTGGATATATTGTGGTATGTCATCATCGCGGAGAAACAGGATTTCCAGTGGAAAATTATCAGCACGGACCTTTAATTGTTCCCCATTGCCAAAGGAAATTCCGGATTCGGTAAGTAATTTTATCGATCCTTCTTTTAATCGTCCAGATTTTTGAATAGCTATTCGTAAAAGTGTTTCAGTCATATTGATTTTTTGATAAATAAAAAAGGGCTTGTCACCCGGTGACAAGCCCTTTAGATAAAATTATATACTTAATTATCCCATAGACCAGCCACTCATAACGCATTGCGCATGATGATGATGATTGATATGGTTTGTGTTTCTGATCATTTCAGGCCACAAATGAAATAAAAGATTCGTAATTGATCAAACTTGTTTAAGGTTAAAATTTCCGATTCATGTAAAATAATTGATTTTTGGTCTTTATATCCAACAAGTACTATGCTTCGATTCTCTTTTTTTGCCCTGATTTTACTGATTGGTTGTTCTGACTCCAGGGAGGTGAGGCTTCAAAAATTCCTATTGAAAGGGAATATTGAAGCCGAGGCAAGGAATTTTGATCAAGCGTCATATTATTTTCGAGAGGCACTGGAATTGGATTCGTGCTACATAGACGCCTGGAATAATTTAGGTACCATCTACCATTTACAAAAGAGGTATGATGAGGCAGTTATGCAATACACTAAAGCGCTGCAATGTGATTCTAATTTCGTTCTTGCTCTTATAAATAGGGCTAACTCCAATCTGGAACTGAAGAAAAATGAATTGGCAATTCGTGATTTTGAAGTGGTTATTGGTAATCATCCGGATTCTATCCCCATTTTATTTTCATTAGGACTTGCTTATAACAATATGAGGCAATTTGATCAGGCGATGAAATGGTACTTTAAAGTTTTAGTCATCGACAAAAATAACATGGAGGCTATGGTGAATATCGGGGTGACAAACTACTCCCTGAAAGAGTATGATACAGCCCGTTCATACCTTATGAAAACTATTACTTCAACTGAGAAATCAAATGCTTTTAACGCACTGGCATTGATTGAAATGGAGATTGGTGAATACAGTCTTGCTGATGAATGGATTGAGAAAGCATTGAGCGAAAAACCTAAAGATCCTTTTTTTCTGAACAACAGGGATATCTTAATCTGCTTCGCAAGAATTTGGACGCTGCGATTTTGGATATAAACCAAAGCATTCTTCTCAATCCAGAAAATCCATGGGCGTATAGAAATAAGGGAATATATTATTATTTGATTGGCGATTATTCAGCTTCTGTACGATTGTTGGAGCAGGCCTGGGACATGGATAATTCCTTGGATCTTTTAGCTGCTTATTTATGTGAGATCTATACGCTTACTAATGCCACTAAAAATTTGTGTCAGGCTTGTTCATCAGCTGTTGAAAGGGGAGAAAAGCTTTTAAGCTCAAACCCATGTAAATAAAAAAAGGCTCCGAAGAGCCTTTTTTAGATTCGAGTTCTGTTAATTATTGGCATCCCAGTTTGTCTCCGTTGTCCTTCTTGCAACTTGAGTAAAAATGGTTCCCTGGTCTCGCAAATCGATATGCGCAACATCTAATTTGTTTGTTCTGCGCAAATCAATCCAACGATGACCCGCTTCGGCCCATAAGGAGTATCTTCTTTGGAAAAGTACTTCTTCAAGAACCTCAGGGTCGGTCATACCACCCGTGTAGTTACCTACACCCCAGATGTTTCTGATCGTATTGATGGTAGTTACAGCCAACGCATTGTTCGTTCCGATATTAGCTTCAGCATAAATCAGCAACAATTCTTCATTCCGAATAAAAGGTGTTGGACTGGTTACTCCGCTATAGCGGTTATCCTGGTACTCGCCCAGCAAGTTATCCCCGTTGGCATCTTTAATACCACTGCTTGAAACAAGGTTTGTTCGCTGATAGAATTTTAGCGGAATGCGTCCATCACCTGGCAATGCATCTTCAATCAGCGCAGGGTGGGCAATTAAAATAGTGTTGGTTACCTGATCTCGTGGGTAATAAAGACCATTCGCTACATCGGGGCTGTTTCCCCAAACGTGAGCTGGGCCTACATTCAAATCACCGGAAGTTGCAGCACCGAGATTCATAAACGAGGCGCCAAGTGCAGTCAATGCACCCGTTTTGTCGTTTGCATAGAGTGCCAGACGAGCGGCAATAGCTCTGTTCACCTGAATCATTCCCGCAGGGGTATCAAATCCTGCAAAACCACTTGTTAGTGAGAATGCAAAGCTACTTCCTGCATTTTGCAAATCAGTTCTGCCTTCATCCAATAAGGCGCGTATTGAAGCAAGGGCTGAAGCATAGTCAAGTGTAGGACCTGGATTCAAAGGATCGTCTACATCAATTCGAATACCATTTGATACTGCTGCATCAAAGGCCAAACAAGCTGATATGCTTTAATCGTTTTTGCAAAACCATTAAATCCACTGGCCTCCTGAGCAGTCAAAACAGTTGTGTTAGCAACGGATTGAATGAGCACATTGGCTTGTTTTACAGCTTGGTAAGGAGTAAGATAAGTACCATTACTGGCGAAGAAATCCTGATAGGTATCAGTGATACCAACACCCAACCAGTCACTTGCAAATCGTGGGTCTGAAGCAAAATATGCCCAGACTTCGCGGCCAAAACATCCAAACATTTGCGTAGCCGCTACAAAATAGTCACGGTTTCTTGCTTCCAGTCCTGAAACCAGAGTTTGCAACTCAGCTTTTGAGGCATTATTTAAAACACTGGCTAATGACGGATTATTCGGGTCAACAACCTGGTCGTAAGAACATGCTGACATAATTAAAAGCGAGAGTGTGAGCAGTCCTGTTGATAAATATTTCATTATTTTTTTCATATCTAATGTTTTTTAAAATCAGAAGTCAAGTATTAAATGGAAAAACATCCTCCGTGAAGTAGGATAAGGTGTCACCTCAACGGTTGATGCAATTGCCTGTGTTCCAAAATTTGAAACTTCCGGATCATAACTTCCATAGGTTGTACTAAGCAGAATATTATTTCCAGATACTCCAACTTTTGCTCTTGAGATTGTATTTCCAAACCACTTAGATAGCGTTGCACCCGGAACAGTATAATACAAAGAAATCTCACGCAACTTCGTATACGTAGTTTCCTGAATATATACTCCTGAGTTTCCATCAACGGCCCACTCTAATAGGCGATTAGTTCCAAAGTTTGGGGCATGAGTTCCATTTACAACTTCGCTCCAATTGGATGTTGTTCCACCATCATCCCATAAAGGGCAGATAGATTGATAGCTTGCCCACCATTTTTATAATGTAGCAAGAAGTTAAACTCAAAATTCTTCATGAACCTGAGTTGAGAACCCAAAGACATATCAAAATCGGCCTGGCGATCTCCATAAACTGTGAAATTACTAGTGGTAGCGTCCGTTGTACCGGGTGTAGCTACAATTGTAGTAGGCGAATATCCTTCAGAAATCAAATATGTACCCAACGATGGACCAAAGCCACCCGTAGTAAATCTGGGAATTAAAAGTTCTGTAATTTCCGAGCGGTTCTGCCAGTACAACAATCTAGCTGTCCAGTTTACATTAGAGTTATTCACTAGCTGAGCTGTCAATCCAAGTTCAATTCCTTTGTTAACCAACGTACCAGCGTTAGTAGCAATAGCAGTAATACCTGTTGATTCTGCAGGTTGTTGATCCAGGATCAAATCATTAATTGTCTTGTTGTAATAGGTTGCTTCAATACCAAAACGATTATCGAGGAAACCAAAGTCTAAACCTATTTCCAGTTCATTTGCAGTTTCCGGTTTTAGATCGGGATCAATAGCGCGGGCAGAAACCTGTCCACCCAACTGACCTCCGATTAATTGTGATTCAAGTGATTCGAATGTATTTCCGAAAATAGGTAATCCACCTGATTGTCCGTAAGCAATACGAGGCTTCAGTTGACTTACAACCGTTGCGCTCCAGAAATCAAACTTGGTCAGGTTTACTGCAATACCACCTTTATAAAAAGGATAGAATTTTTCCTGATCTGCATTTAGCGTTGATCTATCCATTCGTATACCTGCAGAGCCTATGATGCGATCCTGCCAGTTTGCTTCTTGCTGAAGATAGTATCCCTGGTCGGTACCTCTTGAATTAATCTGAGCCTGAACCGATTGTACAGCAGCCCAACGCAAATTGGTTTGCCCACCGGCAAGACCACGACCACGGCTCAATAGAAACTCAGATTGTTGGTCAATCCGAGCCGCTCCTAAGGTGGTCGTCAAATCGGTTGATCCGGCTGACGTATTGAATACAAATGTACCCTGTATATTGGTATTAAAATTATCCTGCCTTCCCCACATTACATCACCAGGATTTGCTTCCGCTTTCTGGTGTTGCATGTCTTCAGGAAAGTGTACCAGGGAGTTGTGACTTAAATAATCGACCCCTCCATTTAAAATAAACTTTAATGAAGCATTTTCTGATTTGATTAAATCGATTCCCAGATTAGCTGCTGACATAAACCGGTCGACAACAGCATTGTTAGTTCCACGATCACGAACGGCTAATGGATTATCATTGAAATAAGGGTTGTCAGGATGCGTCCGGAAAAATAGGAGCATAGCTAGGAAGGTATGCCATGGCATATCCTATGCTTCCACCGGTATTATTCTGGTTTCCCGTAAATCCACGATCATTGTCTGTGTTTAAATACGTGTTATTCAACGAAAGAGTAATTCGATCACCAATCTTTTGTTCAACATTGGCACGAATAGAGTATCTTCTAAAACCGGTTCCTTTAATGATCCCGTTTTCACTTAGAGCACCTCCGGATACAAAATACCGTGTGTTTTCAGTTCCACCGGTTATACTTACCTGAGAATTACTAAGTACGGGCGTCTCACCATAGAATTCATCTTCCCAGTTCACTGAACCTCTACCTTCGGAAACTGCCTGACTATACCTGGATTGTTCAAGAACACCTCTTGAACCTGTTCCATAAAATGCGGTGATTTTTGCTGCATCCCAAACTTCAAATTCCTGAAGATTTTGTGCCTTGGCAAATCCTAAATCCTGGCTGAATGAAACTTTCGCTTTTCCGACAGAACCGCGCTTGGTTGTAATAATAATAACCCCGGCATTGGCTCGTGTACCATAAATCGCAGCGGCACTTGGTCCTTTAAGGACTTCAATCCGTTCAATGTCATCAGGATTTATATCTGCAATACGATTGGCCACATCATCCTGAGATGAAACGTTTTGACCTCCGCTGGCACCATTCACCTGCGTGCGACCATTGCGCATACTGGAGTTGTCTACATAGACACCATCAATAATGTAAAGTGGTTGTGATGAACCCGCACCCAAAGTTGATACTCCCCTGAACTGCATGTTAATACCTCCACCGGGTGCTCCGCTGTTTGATGCCATGTTAACGCCCGGCATTTTTCCATACAAAGCGTTGTCCAGTGTTTGCGCGTTTGTAGAGCCCATAAGCTCTGACGCATTTACACTCACAACAGCATTGGCCAGGTTAGAGCGCTTCACAGTTGTAGCCAAACCTGAAACAACCACTTCTTCAAGCGAAGTGATATCTTCCTTTAAGCTGATAGATACTGAGCTACTGGAAGATGAAACGGCAACATCGGCTGTTACATAGCCGATAAACGAAAAAGAGAGGGTTGCAGGGCCTGATAAGCTTAGTGTAAAATCACCATTGGCATCAGTAATGGTTCCTTGTGAAGTTCCTTTCACAAGGACATTTACCCCGACCAGTCCATCTCCTGATCGTTGATCTGTAACTTTTCCGCTAGCTGTATAGCTTTGCGCAAAAGTTACATTTGCTGCAAAAAACATAAGCAGCAAGACTGTAGACAAAAGTTTATAAATTTTTTGCATAGATAATTTGGTTAATGATTAACTAATGTAAATAGTTACTTGTTTGAACACAAATAAATAACGGGAAATAGTTACATTATCGATGTATATTCAAAATGTAACGGTAATGAATGATTCAGAAGTTAAGTAAAGAAATTGAGAAGCGATTGAAGAAACCATTACCTGGTTCTTTAGCTCATGAACCATTACGGGCACGTCCTATTGGTAGTGTTATCCCTGATTTCAGGCATTCCAATCCACCGAAGCCGGGAAGTGTGTTGATTCTTTTGTTTGAGGAGAAGGGTCGTATTCAGTTTCCATTGATCAAGCGGACTGATTATCTCGGTGCACATAGTGGGCAAGTTAGTTTTCCGGGTGGAAAAGCGGAAGCAGGGGAGACGGTAGTCGATGCCGCTTTACGCGAAGCGCAGGAAGAAATAGGAGTGGCTTCTACAGGCATAACTATTTGCGGGCGATTGAGCGATTTTTTTGTGATACCCAGCAATTTTATGGTAACGCCTATTATTGCCAGCGTTCAAGGCACTCCAATGTTCAAGCCCGATCCGCATGAAGTAAATAGAATTTTACATGCTGACCTCTTAACCATTTTGCGGGATGATGCAATTTTTGAAGAAGAGATTGTGGCGGCCAGTAAATACAGGATGCACGCCCCTCATTTCAAAATTGATGGAGAGATCGTATGGGGCGCAACAGCCATGATGTTAAATGAGCTCAGACTGATACTAAGAGAGATTCTGAACTAATCAAATAACGCTTAATTACTGAGCTTGATCTGGAGAAAGTTTTGCTGCAAAGGCTTCGAGTTTCCCGATTTCCTGATCAATCATCCAAAGTCCGACACCCTCTTGTCCAATAAGCTCAAATAATTCAACAGCTCTGCGAGCCAAAGTTTCTTCTTCACGCTGTTCGGCTACAAACCATTGAAGGAAGTTGAACGTGGCGTAATCCTTTATCTGGAAACAATGATCAACAATGTTATTGATGGATTCTGTTACTGCTATCTCATGATGCAGGATCAGGTCAAAAACTTCGCGCAAACCCTTAAAGGTATGTTTGATACCACTGAGCTCAGGTTGAAGTGCATGACCTCCTGCTGTATTCACATAATTAAAAAGTTTAAGCATGTGCATGCGCTCTTCTTCAGCATGTTTATAAAGGAATTGAGCGGAATTTTCATACCCTTGAGTTTCGCACCAGGAAGCCATCGATAAATAATACGCTGAGGACTTGCCTTCCATTTCTATTTGCTTGTTCAATAACTTTTCGGTGTCTGGAGTGAGTGAACGACTCGATGTTACTTTCTGCTTTTTCATTTTTTATCTTCTCTTTTTTACTTTTTTCTTCGCTACCTTCTTAACAGATTTTTTGGCTTTTGGTTTCGAAACGCTTTTCTTTTTTGACAGATTTTTTGCTCCTGACTTCTTAGCAACAACTTTTTTCTTAGCTGATGGTTTGGTTTTTTTAGCAGCTGCCTTTTTTTCGTTCTTTTGACCGGACATAAGATTAAGAGCGGAACCCGCTTTAAACCATGCCACTTGGCCGGTATTGTATGTGTGGTTTGCTTTAATTGAATCTTTTGATCCGTCAGCGTGATTCAATACCAGCGTCAACTGCTTTTCAGGTGCAAAAGAGGTTAAATCAATAATGTCGATTAAATCATTCTCCTGGAATTTATCATAATCAGCTTCGTTGGCAAAAGTGAGTGCGAGCATGCCTTGCTTTTTCAGGTTGGTTTCATGAATGCGCGCAAATGATTTAACCAAAATAACTTTTATTCCTAAGTGACGAGGCTGCATGGCCGCATGTTCGCGGGAAGATCCTTCACCATAATTATGATCTCCCACTACTATACTTGAAATACCTTCAGCTTTGTAGGCGCGCTGTGTAGCCGGAACAGGACCGTATTTTCCGGTAAGATGATTTTTAACACTATCGGTTTTACCGTTAAAAAAATTAACCGCTCCCGTTAAGGTATTGTCTGATATGTTATCCAGGTGTCCTCTAAACCTAAGCCACGGACCAGCCATGGATATATGATCAGTTGTGCATTTTCCTTTAGCCTTTATTAACAACCTCAATCCAGAATAATTTTTCCCGTTCCAGGGCTGGAATGGACTAAGGGCTTGTAAACGCTTTGACTTGGGGTCAATCTTCACTTGAATTTTACCTCCATTGGATGCTGGATTAATGTATCCACGATCTTTTACCGCAAAACCTCCGGAGGGAATTCAACACCTTTTGGTTCGTCAAGGCGGACGGGTACTCCGTTTTCATTCATCAATGAGTCAGTCATCGGATTAAACGTCAGATCCCCCGCGATCGCCATGGCGGTTACGATTTCCGGAGAAGCAACAAACGAATGCGTGTTCGGGTTGCCGTCATTGCGCTTGGCAAAATTGCGATTGAAAGATGTTATAATTGAATTCTTGCGGTTGGGATCGTTAGTATGCCTCGACCATTGACCAATGCAAGGCCCACAAGCGTTAGCTAAAACAACTCCACCCATCTTTTCAAATATTTTCAGGTAGCCATCACGTTCTACGGTATAACGCACCTGTTCAGATCCGGGAGTGATGGTAAACTCTGCTCTTGTTTGTAGCTTTTTGTCGACCGCTTGTTTAGCCAATGAGGCAGAGCGTGTAATATCTTCATACGATGAATTGGTACAAGAACCAATCAATCCTACTTCAAGCTCCTGAGGCCATCCGTTCTTCTTGACCTCTTCAGCAAATTTCGAAAGGGGTGTTGCCCGGTCAGGTGTAAAAGGTCCGTTGATATGGGGCTCCAGAGTTGATAAGTCAATTTCAATTACCTGATCAAAATATTTTGTCGGGTTACTGTAAACCTCGGGATCTCCGGTGAGATGCTCTCTTATTTTATCGGCCAGCTTTGCTACTTCAGCACGACCTGTTCCACGCAAGTATTCAGCCATTTTCTGATCATAACCAAACGTTGAAGTTGTAGCTCCGATCTCAGCACCCATGTTACAGATGGTTCCTTTTCCGGTACATGAAAGGGATACTGCTCCAGGTCCAAAATATTCTACAATAGCACCGGTTCCGCCTTTCACGGTAAGGATGCCAGCCACTTTAAGAATTACATCTTTGGAGGAAGTCCATCCGCTTAATTTTCCGGTGAGTTTAACTCCAATTAATTTAGGCCATTTCAATTCCCACGGCATTCCTGCCATAACATCAACTGCATCGGCACCACCCACACCTATGGCTACCATACCTAAACCACCTGCATTAACAGTGTGTGAATCGGTTCCAATCATCATGCCACCAGGAAAACCATAATTTTCAAGGACTACCTGGTGAATAATTCCAGCACCCGGTTTCCAAAAACCAATACCATATTTACTGGATACCGACTCCAGGAAACTGAACACTTCACCACTGGTATTGATTGAATCTTTAAGATCTTGTTTTGCGCCATTTTTCGCAAGAATCAAATGGTCGCAATGAACAGTAGAAGGGACGCGAACCTTTGGAATTCCTGCTGACATAAATTGCAGTAGAGCCATCTGAGCTGTAGCATCCTGCATGGCTACACGGTCGGGAGAAAAATCCACGTACGTTTTTCCGCGCTCGAAAGCTTTTACGGCTTGATCTGAGTGCAAGTGTGAAAAAAGAATTTTTTCAGAAAGGGTTAATGGCCGTCCAACCACTTTACGTGCTTTATTTACACGGTTAGGCATTGCTGTATAAAATGCCTTAATCATATCCATATCAAATACCATAATTATTGAATTTGCTAAGCTGCTAATTTACTAAAAATACAGATGGATTGATGTGATTTTTATCACGAAACTAAGGAAAGAGATTGCGGTTTTATCCGCGCAATTTATCCAGTAAAACGTTTAGCCTTTTGCCTCTTCTTCAGTTAGTGTTTTAATAAAATCATCCATCGATTTTGCCACGGGCTCCAAACTCCCCAGGAATTTCAAGCCTCTGGGTGTAATGCCAATAGCTACTGAACGCCTGTCTTTTTTATCTGCTTTTTTGAAAACAAGGCCTTTGATACGAAGCCTATCCACCATTCTGGAGGCATCCGACATTTTGTCGAGCATCCGCTCCCGGATTAAGCCAAGTTGAACTGATTTGGGGTATTGACCCCGAAGAATTCTGAGAACATTATATTGCTGCCGGGTGATCTTATGAGGAATTAATACTTCGTTGATTTTTGTAACCAGGACACTGTGTGTATATAAAATGTTCAGCAAAACTTTGGTGTACTCACTGGCAAATTCACTCTGGTGAATTTCATTTTCAAGTTTCATCGTGTTGGGTTCGTTTCTGCGAATCCCAAAATAGCTAAGAAATGTTAAGGATTATTAATGTAGTCCAAAAATTCCCTTTTAATTTCCTTCTTTCTGAATTTTCCTGAAAAATAGGCTGTGCCTGTTTTACTGTTCGTGTCATTTACACCTCTGGAGGCAACGCACAAATGATTGGCATCGATTACCACGGCTACATCAGGCGTATTCAAAACTTGTTCAATCTCCTTTCCAATCTGTACAGTCAGGCGTTCCTGCACTTGCGGTCTTTTGCAAAAACTGAACTATGCGATTTATCTTTGATAGCCCAATTACTTTTCCGGTTGAAAAGTATGCGACATGAGCTTTGCCATAGATGGGAACAAAGTGATGTTCGCAATGTGAGTAGAATGTAATTTCTTTCTCCACCAGCATTTGATCGTAGTTGTACTTGTTGTCAAATAGGCGGGCATGTGGTCTGTTCTTAGGGTTCAATCCACTGAATACTTCCTTCACAAACATCTTGGCAACACGTCTTGGCGTTCCTTTAAGACTGTCATCGTTCAAGTCCAGACCAAGGATTTTCATGATTTCCCTGAAGTGACCTTGAATTTTTTCAATTTTATCTTCATCCGATAATTCAAAGGCATCTTTCCTTAACGGAGTCTCATACGAAGACAGCGTGTGATTGTCTTCAGCTTCGTCAACCTTTTTAAGCGGCCGGATATTCAACGAAATTTCTTTCTGTCTCATAGAGTTTAATTTTAAGGTCCAGTTTAGAATTGATATGCTGGCGTAATATGTTCCAAATAACAATGGCAATATTTTCTGCTGTCGGATTCAGATTCTTAAAAAATACGATATCCAGATTTAAGTTCTTATGATCAAATACCGATGTCACATACTTTTGGATCAATTCGCTAAGTTCTTTCATGTCGTAGACATATCCGGTTTCGGGATCCGGCTCACCTACCAGCGTTACAATGAGTTCATAATTATGACCATGGTAGTTTGGATTTGCACACTTCCCAAAATAAGTTGAGTTCTTTTCGTCAGACCATAACGGATTGTACAACCTGTGGGCAGCATTAAAATGTTCTTTGCGAGAAACCGAAACCTTCATAGGTAGAAATGTAAACAAACTTCTCGTTAAAAGGTTTCTTAATAGACCTCTTTGTAAAAAATGGGTTTAAAAAAGGCTAGAAATTTGTTATCGAGCGGTCGTGTGCCATTAAAAGAGGCATCTTAATTCCAAGCATGATCTCATTGGTAGTGAACTGAGAACCGACAGAGTTGTTCGTTGGTAGTTCAAAGTTATAAGCAATGAGGTATTTATCGGATAGCAGCATCTGTAAGATTAAACCATAGGTATTAAAATTGCGTGTAAAAATACCTGCTGTATATCGCGCATCAATGTTGACGTTAAAATTCAAATCCACGGATAGCGGTGCTCCGGCAACTCCTTTTAATAGCATTGATGGTTTGAACCGAATGTTCTCATTAAGATTGATCAGGTAAGCACCCAACAAATAAAAGTGTTGGTCGTAAAGATCAAATTCCTGCCCGCCTTCACTGACTGTGGAACTTAACATACGAGGTATTGAAGCGCTTAGAAAATATCGTTCAGATTTTAGTATCATGCCAAACCCAAGATTTGGCTTGGTCACATTTTCGTTCTGGCCAAAAGCCGGATCATTAGGATCGGCCAAATTCAATTCACCAAAATTATTTCTAAAGTTTATAAACCCTGCCTGCATCCCAAAACTTAGTACATTATCATTGAGCTCCAGCTTATACGAAAAGGCCGCCTGGAACTCAGTATTCTTAACACTACCCAGTTGATCTGAAACCAGTAAAAATCCTGCGCCAACTTTATTGTCAACCAGAGCGATGTGACTATTCACATTCATGGTGACAGGCTTTCCATCGAAGCCGCCCCATTGTGAACGATAGGAGACAGAGGCATTAAAATTATTATTTAATCCTGCATAAGCAGGGTTGATCACCATAGGATTGTTCAGATACTGTGCATACAGCGGATCTTGTTGAGCATGAGATTCTAAGCAGCTCACCAGAATAATTAATGAAACGATAATTCTTTTCGCCATTTTCATCGTTTGATGGTTAAATATCCACTAATTATTTCACGTCCGCTAATAAATTCTATTTTATAAAAATAAACTCCACTCGGAAGGTCTTTTCCATTGTCATTCATTCCTTTAAATACACGGGAATTGTTATCGTAATTTTCAATTTCAAAAACTTTATCACCCCACCGGTTAAATAAACTGACTTTGTTTTGAGGCTCCAATGTGTTGATGTTTTGAATTATCCAAACGTCATTCAATCCATCACCATTAGGAGAAATCCCGCCAAATACGATTATATCACCTTCTACCACTATCATCAGGTCTTGTTGTGTACATGCACCGGCAAGGTCACATACTTCAATTCGTAATAGGTCTGTACCGGCAAAACCAATTGAGGTGTAATTGACTGAAAGGGTGGATCCACTTATCGTTGCGGGCGCTCCGCTTTGTGGCTGTTGAATAATTGAGAATGAATTTACATCAATGTTACCATCAGGATCGCTAACTAAAGTGGTAAGATCGATCGTAACGACATTACCGATCTGCGTGGTAATGGGGCTGGCTGTTATTATAGGTGGTTGGTTCGCTGGGATAACGTTAATCGTAATGTCTCGGGAATCTGCTGAACTACTTAATGCTCCATCACTGACTGAAAACTCAACCGTGCGCGTTTGTGAATTGGGTGTAGCACTCGTGTTATTATAACGAATGCTTCTTAATGCCGCCTGATAATCGGCAACGGATGCTGTTCCGGTTAATGTAAGAAGTCCAAGCGCAGCATTGAATGATCCGGTAATTCCATTTTGGTCAGTAAACAATAGTTGATCTTCGGCCTGAACGTAGTTGTTGGTAATTTGCGCATAAGCATCGGCCAACATCGGATCATCCGGATCGGAAATCACAATACTATTATCAACTTCAACAGCAACTCCCTGATAGGAAGTTTGCCCCACCGCTGTTGTTAAAGTCGGGCCTTGATTAATAGCTACCAACTTTGTAGTAATATTGCTGATGTCCTCACCATCCGTTATAAAAAATTCGATATTCCGGTTTTGTGGGTTTGCTAAGCCGGCTGTGTTGTTATAAAGAACCGTTCGCAACGCGATTTGATAATCACTTATTGGTGCAGTTCCTGTTAGCGTTAAAATTCCTGTTGCGTTATCGTAACTACCCGTGATTCCTAATTGGTCAACAAAAATTAACTGGTCCTGTCCATTTACGAAAGTAGTAGGTGTAATTTGAACGGTTGCGCCTTCAAGATCAGCGTCATCATTATCTACTAATGAGATGCCTGCATCAATAACAACTGCTCCTGTTTTGAATCTTTCAGAACCCGGTGTTCCAGAAATTGAAGGAACTTCATTTGGCCAGGTAATTGAAACCGGAATGCCGATAGCTGCTGATGAGGATAAATCCGTATCTATAGCAGTAAAATCTATTATTCTGTTAAGTAATACTGATCTACCTGTTCCGAATCCTTTTCGTTCTCCACTTAAAGGCTTTCCTCCAATAAATTCGTAGGTAACTGTACGCAATACAGTTTGGTAATTAGCATGTGGCGCGGTTCCCGATAGGGTCAAAATTCCGGTGACTGGATCAAATGTTCCGGTTATTCCTCCACTGGGAATGAAATTCAAGATTTCTTCGCCAAATCTGAAATCCTGAATGGTCACTGTAGCACCAATGATGTTATCACCATCAGGATCGCTCAAAGTCAAATTGTTATCAATAACAAGCGGACCTGAATCGGGTGGATAATTTATTACGGTAACCAATGTTCCCGGCACAGGTGAAGGATTCGTATTTTCATAGAACTCTATAAATCCTCTTTCGTCTCCGACCATAATATCCATATCTCCATCACCATCTATATCTACGAAAGTGCCATCCGATTCATCATAGTCGTTATGAATACTATTAAGGAATTGCAATTCAAATTCAGGAGATGATGCATCCCCAATATTTTCAAAAAACATAATACCTCTGAAGAAGTAATTGTATGCGTATTTACCCACATAGTCGTAATACTCACCACCCATCATCAGGTCGTAATCACCATCTTTATCAGCATCGATAAAGTGGGGCGCCAGTTCTGCATCTATTTTATTAAATTCAGATATCGCACTGCTGCTCAAAGGATTTTGACTTCCGGTTATTTCTGTAAAGACTGGGGTAGCTGCATTGCCAATGTTTTGATAAAATGCAACGCCTGTCCCATATATACCGTCCCTGCCAACAAATAAATCGAGGTCACCATCATTGTCAATATCAACCAGGGTAGGCCGTGATATATAACCGACATCAATACCGGCAAAAGGCCCAGAAATATTCTCATCGGTATATGTGCCATTGTTATTTCTCCAAAACCGAACTTCACCATCGAAATTACCGGCTATCAGATCAAGATCTCCGTCATCGTCAATGTCTGCAAAAAACGGAGAGAACCCGGAATTATCTGAATCTAAGACAAACGTAAATGGATTTTGACTTCCTGTTGTTAAAACATAATCAGGAATTTGTGAAGTGCCTTCATTCTTGTAAAAGTGAATGTCAGCACCTGTTGTGCCATACTTTCCACCAATCAGAACATCTAAATCACCATCATCATCAATATCTATAAAGGCGGTTGTTGCTTGATCTCCAACTCCGATACCGTCAAATGGGCTTTGAAGACCTTTTTTTTCAACCAGAACTACATCTCCGGTGTTTCAAATACCGGAGTGTGTTGTTATAATTATTAGAATAATGTCCTATGGTTGCATCTAGATCTCCATCGCTATCCAAATCAACCAGAAGGGGGTGTGTTTGGTTTAAAAACATGGCACCATCAAATGGGTTTCCGGTTTTTGTTGCCGGACTCCAGGGACCACTTTGAAGGGTAAAATTATTTACACCATCATTGACATAATATTTTAATTCCCCACCATAATTACCAAGAAGTAAATCCAGGTCACCATCCAGATCCAAATCTGCAACCTGAGGTGCTATGCCATATGACCCCTCAAAGCTTGGTGGAAAAAAATTATTTTGCCATATAAAATTTCCTTGCCCATCATTCTTAAAGTATTTTATTGTAATGCCCTGACCATATTCATCGTAGTCATGTCCCATGAAAGCATCCATGTGAGTATCTCCATCAAAATCAACAAAGGTCAGGTTAACGTTGTCTCCAGGATTTACCCCGTCAAATGGATTGCCGGCTTTGGTAGCATCATTCCACGGTCCAACCTGTTCCTGGAAGGCGAGACTACCATCATCAAGACTCCCCCCATTATTAACAAAATATTGAATTTTAATAGGAGATCCTGTGAATGAGCCTATGAATAGATCCAAATCTCCATCTTTGTCAATATCGGCAAAGGCAGGGGATCCGGGAAAGCTAATATGAAAACCCGAAGTGCCTAGAACATTAAGAATCTGGCTGGCGGTAAATAAAGGAGATGTAGTTGTGCCAACGTTGCGATGTAATAAGATCTCGCCATAATTTCTATTACCTATGGCTATATCGTAGTCACCATCATTATCTAAATCTACTGCTGTTGGTTTTGGCGCAGTTCTTTGAATTGGAAATCTAAGGGGGTTTACTGAGCGGTCCCTTTTGACGAACGGTCCGAAAGATTGCTGAGCTTCCGTTTGTGTGGGAATGGAAAATAATAAAAGCGCACTACCGGCAACCGCGGCCTGTTTAGGATTGCAAAGTATTGACAATCTTGATCTCAATTTTGCAAATTTCGATCGGAGCCAGTTTTTCTTTCTTGGAGAATATCGATAAAAACGACCGGAGTGTAAATCTTCGGCTAATGAGGTTTGGAATCTCAAAAGACTATCAGCTTTTGAAAGAATGGATTTCAAGTTCTTTATTGCCATTCCAGGGTATAAGGGTTTATGGAAATCTAAAGTAATTAATTAATAGCTCATAGTTTGAAAAAGTAATAGGGTATTCGCCTGAATGATAAATAATGAACAATTTCATTGGTTATTTGATCTTATTAATTAATAAGGTAAGTTTATTTAATGGCCTGATAGTTAGATTGTTTACCCACTTACATTAGAATTATTTTATAACTAAATTGGCTTGCATGAAATATGAGTTTGAAAACTTATGGAACAAGGATATTCCTGAGAAGCGAGAGATCATTACGATCTGGAAGCAGTTTCATGAAAGCCTGGAGTCAGAGAAGGCCGAGGAACGACTTAATCAAATTGTCTTCATCGCTAAAAACGAATTTAATCAGGTAGTCGGAATTTCCACCGCCTTTAAAACACATATAAAACAACTTCGCAATACTCTATATGCAGTAAGAATTCTTGTACTACCCGATGTAAGGGGCCAGGGATTAGCCGTTGACCTTTTGGGTAAAACAAGAGATTTTCTGCAGGAAATTCACCAGGAAGATGGCGAACCCAAATGTATTGGCTTAATTACGCTCGTTGAGAATGAAGATCTAAAAAAACGGAAGAATGAAGCGATCTGGCCCAAATCAAAAATGGTGTACATCGGCAACTCAGGAAAGGGACATCATATTCGGGTGTATTACTTTAA
>JAAUQD010000128.1 GCA_012032815.1 Flammeovirgaceae bacterium | reverse complement strand
TCATTATTTGATAGTTACTTGAAAATTTCGAGGTGTTGTAAACATTGCTAATGGGTTGGGTCAGGTTATCAACAATACTTTCGCCACTTTTCGGGCTAATGGTGCCAAGTTTGGGAGAATCACGTATGGATACAATGATTACTCCACCGGTATTTTCTGCAATCCAATCTTTAAAGGAGTATAAAAACCGCAATGTATTTGAGATCCCAAAGTTATCAGAAACCCCTGCGTCCATTATTTCAATAGGTGGATCGGTAGGCAATGTTGTATTGGGCGTAATGTAAGGAAACGTGGCGCTCATTCGCAATGCTGAAAGAAAGCGAAGGTTTGCTGAACCATGCTCCTCGAATAGTTTATGAAAATCTACACCGCTTATTTTGTTACTCGGATATTCAGGAAAAGCGGCAATCTCAAAATTCATATAGGAAACTGGCTGGGAAGCGATGTATAGTTTACGTCCATCATTTGTAATGATCGGAGATAAAATCATCATGGGAATAATGGATTCCTGTTCAGCATCGTGATAGGCAGAAATCGATTTGTCCATCATCTTGTCGGTAATGCCATTCAATTCTTCATCAAACGTGTATCCACGATCGCGAACATATTTGAATCCCCCGTATTCATACTTTGTAAAGCCAACAAAAATATCGTTGGCCAAGAAACTAAAGATCAAAGGATTTAAATTGTCTGCAGATATGGATTTACGGTGAATAGGATCATAGGGATTTACAGCTTCTCCTTCTTTTTCTCTCAACTTTAACTCTCTATAATAACTCGCACCAATAATCCCTCCGGAGGCGCCTGTGATGAGCATCGTATTCTCCGTGAACTTTCCTTGTGTTTGTTCATCAACAGTTTGTAAAACAGTCAACGCCCACAAGGCCGCGCGCTTGCCGCCACCACTTACATTTAAGAAAATCATTTTTGGTTTCTCATCCTTACCAAATTTTGCTCGCCAGGCATCCAGTGCTTGCAAGGTTATTGCCCGATCTTGTTCAATAATGATTGTATCATTAACTCTTGAAGTTTTTTCACCGAATAATCAACCGGGGCGATGGTATAGTTTAATCCAAAGGCTTTGTCACTCACTTTGAAATAATCTTCTCCCACTAAATAATTAAAAATCAGAAAAACAGTAAGTGCTGTTGTGGAAGCCCATCCCCCAAACCAATAGGAGAAAGCCCCTGCAAGCATTACAAAAATGGTGAGAAATATGATGAAGCTTGCCGCAGCAGGCAATTGGAACAACGGGTTGTCTTTGAAAATACCCAGCACCAAGACAAAAGTAAAAATCAAAAATTCAATTACTACCAGATTAAAATGATTTTGATCAAAAACCTGCAACACTGTTTCACGATCGTAGAAATTACTGTCGTCTACTTTTTTGAAACGTAAATCGTAATCGAGGTAGTTATCAACGCGCACTTGCTTCTTCCGTGCAATGTCAAGTTTGTTCATGGCACTGGCACGAGTAACGCGTACATTTTGCTTGATCTTCTCATCAAGCCTGCAAACTACATATTTAAAGATGTCCTTATTAGTCAACACGAAGTACACAATAAATACAGCGGTCATGGCTGCGAACCCGATCAATAATCCTGACACACAGTAAAACAATTCCTTCCCCGAAAGGCTTTGATTATTCACTTGAAAGACAATAATTTGACGTAAGTAGATAAACAAGAACAGAAGTGGAATCACCGAGTTGTTTAAACTAAACTTGGTGAATGGTTTTGGCAAGGCACCAACAAAAGAAAATCGGTGGCCATCAGTAATGTAGCTCGTAATGTGGTAGGCGGTTGTGAATCCTGCGAGGGTAGCGCCAATTATAAAAAAGCTTGTGAAATTGACTTCATTTAAATACTCAGGATCAAGAAACAAATAGGGAATACCGAGGTATTTGCCAAAATTTCCGGTGGCCATCGCAAAAAGAATAATCCACCCCAACAGCATGATATGATTTCGCTTCAGGTTGTTGGCCACCAACTGAACCGGAAAGGAATAATAAATAGCATTAAAAAATGGAATCAACCGCTTCATGCTTCGATTTTTACGATAATATAAGGTTTTTTCAAAGATAACTTCTTCTGACAGTATCTGTCCATACAGTTTTATTTCTTTGGTGCTTTATGTTACTTCGGGAAAATGTCAGCAAAGTTGTTCCATATATATAAGAGTTCGGCCGGATCTGGAAAGACCCGCACGTTAGCCAAAGAATATCTATTGCTTGCCTTGCGGTTTCGAGCTGATTATTTCAAACATATTTTGGCGGTCACCTTCACCAACAAGGCAACCCAGGAGATGAAAGATCGAATTCTGGATTACCTTGATGATTTTGCAAAAGGAGAGGAGAATAACCTAACCCCGGAGCTGTTAACTCAATTAAAACTCGATCCCAATACATTTCAGATGCATGCACAAGAAGTGCAAGGTGAACTGTTGCATCATTACTCCCAATTTTCAATTAGTACCATCGATGCCTTTTTTCAACGCGTAATCCGATCGTTCACACGCGAGACCGGATTGATGGGTGATTTTCGTTTGGAGATCGATCATGATATGGTGTTGGAAGAAGTAATTGATAACCTTATTGATGAACTTAAAGAAGGAACGGAGCTTACCAATTGGGTAATTGAATTTGCTAAATCGAATTTGGAGAATGAACGGAGCTGGGATATTAGAAGAGGTTTGAAAGATTTTTCTGAACAAATTTTCAAAGAAACCTTCAAAGAGGTTGAACTCGCGATTTCCGAAAAGGTAAAGAATCCAACTTTCTTCAAAGAGACAAAAGAAAGCCTCGCCAAACTGAAATATGGATTTCTAAAAACCATTCAGAAAAAGGCGGCAGAAGCAGTTGCGATTATTGAGGAAAACAATATTTCCGCAAACGACTTTTCTTATGGAGCTTCTGGAACTCCGTTTTCTTTCTTTTATGCAATGGCAACATTATCTGCTGTTTCGAAATATGCTGCAGGTTCTCGCCTTACGGATTACTTCAATGATTTGGATAAATGGGGAGCTAAGAAAAGTGATAATCAAAATTTAGTCAATCAACTCGCGAAAGAAAGGCTTGGTGCTATTCTTACAGAAATTTTAGAATATGTTGAAATTAATAAACGAAAAAGCGCTTTCTGCTGAAGTGGCTCTTAATAATTTTTATGCATTTGGATTGGTGACCGACATTGCTCGAAAACTGCGCGAGTACAAAGATCAAAATAATTTGATGTTGTTGGCAGATGCGCCCCAATTCCTCAATGGGATTATTCAGGACAGCGACACACCTTTTATTTATGAGAAGGTTGGTTCGTTTTATAAAAATTATTTGATAGACGAATTTCAGGACACTTCCGGTTTTCAATGGGCCAATTTCAAACCACTCCTCATGAATAGTTTGGATCAGGGATTTCCTGGTATGTTAGTGGGGGATGTAAAACAAGCTGTGTATCGTTGGCGTGGAGGTGATTTGTCTTTATTACAAAATCGTGTGCTCGATCAGATTGGCCAAGCACGTGTAGAAAGTCACAATCTTAGTGACAATTACAGAAGCACATCATCGGTTGTTGATTTTAACAACACATTTTTTGATGCGGCAGCAAAAATATCGCACAGATTGTAAATGACGTTTTGCCTCAAGGTGTTTTTGAAACCGTACATCAGGGCGTCACCCGAACTGATGTTTCGGGTTTTGTGAAAGTAGAATTTTTGGAGAAAGATAAAGAGGAGGAATTTGAAGAACTTGCATTGCAGAAACTAGTAGGTGATTTAGAGTCTATTCAAGATGCTGGAGTTTCCTTAAAAGATATTGCCATTCTGGTTCGAAAAAATAGTGAAGGACAGAAAATCGCACAATATCTTCTTCAAAAACAAAATGAATCACAAAACGATAGCGCTTACCGCTATGATGTAGTATCCAATGAATCGTTGATGATTGATGGCGCCTCTTCGGTAAAGCTGTTGCTGGGTGCAATGCGTTATCTTCTCAACCATGATGACTCAGTAGCGCGTGCTCAATTGGCGTATGAATATGCCCGCTTGTTTAACCGCGAGACAAAGCTTAATGAAGTTTTTGAAGTGAGCAACGCCACCACCTTTGAAAACATGCTTCCAGAAAAGTTTGTAAAACAAAAGCGAAGTTTGAAAAAACTTCCGCTTTTTGAGATGACCGAATCACTCATCGGGATTTTTAAATTAGGTGAACAACTGGGAGAGCTTCCTTTCCTTCAGGCGTTTCAAGATGTGGTGTTGAGTTTTTATACACGGGAGAAAAATGATTTAGGTGCCTTTCTGGAATGGTGGGAAGAAAATCGTTTTAAAAAATCCATTCAAGTTCCTGAGGAAATTGATGCCATACGGATTTCAACCATTCACAAATCCAAAGGACTACAGTTCAAAATAGTATTGATTCCATTTTGTGATTGGAACCTCGATCATGAAAATATGAAGCAACCTACACTGTGGGTGAAAAGTGAAGAACCTGAATTTGACGCTGCTGGTTTTCTGCCGATCAACTATTCATCCACGTTAGAGGATACATTTTTTCAGTCTTATTATAAAGACGAGCAGGTGCGTACTTATGTCGATAACCTGAACTTACTGTACGTTGCTTTGACCCGTGCGGAAGAAGGATTGTTTCTCACCGCGCCCAAAGATTCCCGTAAGGAAAAAAAGACCAATACAATTTCTCAATTGCTGCAGGCAACTATTGCAGGCGATGTAACGCTCAGTTCCGGATGGAATGTAAACGGCATGCATTGGGAAACTGGCGAGAAGATATTCACAAAACCGAAGCGCATTTCCAACGAAGATACTTTAGTGACGTTAAGCGCATACCGTGTTACCGACTGGCGACAGAAAATGGTAATCCGTCAATCGGGTAAAACATTTTTTGATCAGGATGAAGATGTAGCGCAACAGAAACGGTTGGAAGGGATTCACATGCATTTGATCTTATCTAAGATCCATACTGCAGATGATTTAGATTCATCATTAGAGAAAATGTTTTTTGACGGCATCATTCAAGAAGATGACAAAATTTCCATAAAGAAGAAATTAGAGTCACTTTTTACCAACAAAAAAAATCAAATCCTGGTTTGATTCTTCCTGGGCAGTTCATACCGAAGTTCCATTGTTGCTTCCAGAAAAAGGTGAGCGCAGAATTGACCGTTTGATAACCAATGGAAATACAGCGATTGTGATTGATTTTAAAACCGGTGATCCAACAAAAAAAGATCAGGAGCAGGTACGCGATTATATTCAATGGCTTCATAAAATGAATTTTGTGGATGTAAAAGGATTCTTGTTGTATTTAAAAACGAATCAAGTTGTAAGTGTTTCGATGACCAAGACAAAAGTTTCAAAAGTAAAGGACGAAAATCAGTTGGGGTTAGGACTATAAATATGGCAAAAGCATTTTTACAAGAGGTAGCCGAATCGGCATTAAAGCGAAATCCAACATTGGCGGAGGTAACATTTGTGTTTCCGAACCGGAGGGCTGCCTTGTTTTTCAAAAGTATTTATCGGAGAGCCTGACTAAGCCGGCATGGTCGCCTAAGCTGATCAGTATCGAATCTTTCTTTTCTTCTTTGTCGGACTTGCGGGAACCGGATCGCTTGTCGCTGATCTACCGATTATATAAAGTGTATAACGAAGTGATGAAGAGCGAAGAACCTTTCGATCGCTTTTACTTCTGGGGAGATATGCTGTTGCGCGACTTCGATGAGGTAGACAAGTACATGGTGAACGCGCAGCTGATGTTCAAAGACCTCAGCAAACTAAAAGAACTGGATGAGTCCTTCGATTTTCTCACGGAAGAACAACGTGAGTTCCTGAAAGGATTTTGGGTGAGCTTTGAAGAGAAGCCTGCGGGCAGCAAGGAAGAATTTTTGAAGGTGTGGCGGAAGCTCCCTAAAGTGTATACCGAGTATGTGAAGTCTTTGAAGAAGGAGAAGCTGGGCTATGAGGGCATGATCCACAAAGAAGTGGCGGAGAAAGTGATGAGTAAGGGGGTGCTGGGCAAAAACGAAAAAGGAGAGCATTATATCTTCGCAGGATTCAATGCACTGACGAAAGCGGAAGAGAACATCATCAGCTACTTTGTGGGGGAGGGCGCCAATTGCTACTGGGACATCGATGCCTATTATATGGAGGACAAGTGGCAGGAGGCAGGACAGTTTTTTCGACAGTATAGAAACCACCCCGTACTTTCAAGAACATTTGAGACACCACCAGAGAATTTTAAAGGCCAGAAAGAAATCAAACTGACAGGCGTGCCGCAGCGTATCGGCCAGGCCAAGTTGGTAGGGCAGGCCTTGAGTGAAAACCTGCCGCCTCCGGGAGAGATTGAAAGACGGTGATCGTGCTGCCGGACGAGAGCATGCTGTTGCCGATACTGCATTCCTTGCCTCCGGAGTTGTCGGATGTGAACGTCACCATGGGCTACCCGCTGCGCAACACCCCATTGTACAACCTCCTCGACCTGCTGATTGATATGCAGTTGCAGCGCAAAGGAAATTATTTCAGCCATCGGCAGGTAACGCCTATCCTGGCGCATGCTTACATTCTGGCTTTAGAAAAGGAGGAGGCGCAGAAGATTCGCTACAGTATTATATCGGCCAACCGTGTTTTTATTTCACAGGAAGAGTTGATGCGGGAGAATACCATATTGCAAGAACTGTTTCAGGTAGTGGAGCCGGAAAAGGCTTCAGCGTATTTGTTAGGGATTGTAAAAACACTCGGGGCTTCCTTTGCTGACAATCAAAGCTTTGATCGGGAATACGCCTTTCACTTTCACAGGCACTTGTCACGGTTGCATGAAGTGTTGCACGACTCTGGCAAACACC
>JAAUQD010000033.1 GCA_012032815.1 Flammeovirgaceae bacterium | reverse complement strand
ACATCCTATTAGTAATTTTTTATTCCCAACAGTTTCCCATGCATACATCATGAAACTGAAAGCAATCATGATGGTACTCCATGCAAATCCAAAACCCAACCCGGAGGTGTCCAGGGTGCTTTATTTAAATTTTGATACCACTCTGAAGGGACTCCCTTTCCTGTAAACAAACCGCCTATTGCCAGTGCCCCAAAGTTGATAAGCAAAAAAATTATCAAACGTATTATCATAATTCATGTTGCAAAGTGCAAAGCTATGCTTTTTTACTTTTTTCAAGTAGCATAATCGCCTTAGTGAGTTCATCAGCGTCAGCATAGCATTGATCACTTTGTTGGCGATTGATTTTTGATAAACGAAATGCCTCTTCTAATTTGATTCTGTGCTTCTCCCGAAGTTTCTCCAGCTCACTTTTCTTTTTGAATAGTTTTAACATAGGTGATATGATTAATTTTAGATAATATCTTGAATTTTTATTTTGCTTGCACAGCAATACGCTTTATCATTCCCCCAAAGATCAACTCATGGATGGGGAATACTATAAACCAGTAAAGTCTTCCCCAAATGCCCAATGGACGAAATGTTGCTGTTTGTAAGAGTTTATTATTTTCAATTTTGAACTCAAGCCAGGCTTCTCCGGGTAGTTTCATTTCTGCGTACAGTAGTAATCGCTTCTCATTTTTGTTCGCATAGATTACTCGCCAAAAATCCAGGGAGTCTCCAGCATAAATTTCCTTCTGATTGGTTCGACCTCTCCGCAGTCCAACACCACCAACTACTTTATCCAAAAAACCACGAAGGCTCCAAAGCCAATTGGCATAATACCATCCATGAACGCCACCGATGGACCAAATACGATTGATGGTTTCATTCTCATCTGTTACATCATTACTCCTTATATCTTTGAAGCAACCATACACCGGAACATTTATTAGATGTGTTACTCCATCTTTTAGTGTTTCACTGGATTGCGCATCGGTCCAACTGGATACAACCTCTTGTTGTTCTATTTGATCAAACGCGAGCTGAATAGCTTCTTCATAGCTAAGCAATTCAATATTGAGTTGTTTATGCAGGTCATTGGCGGAACAGATAATTTCAACTTTCATGCTGTTTACCAGATTTACGGCTAGCTTATAAGAGGTTGATGTAATAAAGTATAACCAATAGGAGGAAAGTTTTGGCGTCATAACTGGGACGTTAAAGATTCTTCTTTTTAGTCTTCTTGCTGCTGCAAAACGCAACAGCATATCTTTGTAGGTAAGAACTTCCGGCCCGCCAATATCAAAACTCCTGTTATAGATATTTTCATTCAGCAAGACACCTTGCAAAAATTGCAGGACATTCCGGATTGCGATAGGTTGTGATTTCGTTTTCAACCATCGGGGAGCAATCATGATGGGGAGTTTTTCTACCAAATCCCTGATGATCTCAAAAGAAGCACTACCCGAACCGACAATAATGCCAGCTCGTAATGTGGTCAGTGCAAAGGTTCCTTGATCAAGAATTTCTTCAACAGCTTTTCGAGAAGAAAGATGTTTTGAAAGCTTAGATGTATTTATAATTCCACTCAGATAAATGACTTGCTTTACTTTAGTGGTTTGAAGATAATCTTTGAAATTTTGAGCGGTTTCCTTTTCAAGAACATCAAAGTCATCTACGGATGATGACATGGAGTGTATTAAGTAGTAAGCAGCGTCAATATCGTGTGGAATGTTGGAGAGGGAGGTTTTATTGAGAAAATCAACTTCAATTACTTTAAGATTTCCTGCTCTATAAGCGGAAGGATTAAACCGCGCTTTGTCGCGAACACAACAGATTACCTCGTGTCCTTTCGATAACAAAACGGGTAAAAGTCTTTTACCAATATAACCGGTAACTCCGGTGAGGAGAATTCGCATGTATTAATAACACACTGTTTCCTAATTTGTTTTAAAGATAGTGAAGCAAGAATAGCTCTAAAAAAGCAACGATTATTCCAGATTGGGTATATCTTTCTTTGAAAACTCATACAGCTTGTCTGATTCTTCTTCTTTGAATTTCATAACCAGATTCAAGGCATCCGGCACTACATCGCTACATAGAATGATTAGAGATCCTTTCTTGGCATTTGCGATGGCGTGCGTTATGGCTTCTTTTTCAGATTGTATGATCGTCACTTTTTTCTTCTTATCTACGCTTTTTATACCGTCATGAATCATTTCAATAAGGGCTTCGGGAGTTTGCCCACGCAAGTGACGATCCTGACGGATGATGATCTCATCAAACATCTCAGCTGCTACCCGGCCAATCTCGTTGTTGTCTTCGACCCTCCGATCACCAATACCTGCGATGATACCCACCTTGGGTTTTCCATCCATCCGTTCAACCAGTTTTTGCAAAGCCCGTAGTCCGGCAGGATTATGAGCATAATCGAGTAGGATTTGAAAATCTTTAAAGTTGAAAAGATTTAGTCGTCCCGGTGTTTGAGACGGGGAAGGGATAAACGATTCAATGGCCGATCTTATATCTTCAATAGAAAATCCACGAACGTATCCTGCCAGCACTGCCGGCAATACATTTTGAATCATGAACGGAGCACGGCCATCAAACGTCAATGGAACATTTACGGCTTTTGTTACCCTCATTTTCCATTCGCCCTTACAAATCGTGATGTATCCGTTTTCATACAGAGCATAGATTCCTCCTCTTCGTACATGGCGATTAATACGGGGATTATTTTCATCCATTGTGAAGAACGCCACATTGCAGTTGACTTGCTTGTGCATATCATATACGCGCTCATCGTCCGCGTTTAAGATGGCGTATCCATCGGGCAATACAGTTTCTGGAATTACTCCTTTTACTTTAGCTAATTGATCAATGGTATGGATTCCCTTTAAGCCCAAATGATCGGCTGCTACGTTGGTAACAATTCCAACATCACATTTTTTAAAACCTAGTCCGGCACGTAATATTCCACCGCGGGCGGATTCAAGCACGGCAAAATCCACAGTGGGATCTTTCAAAACAAATTCTGCGCTAGCCGGACCCGTACAATCTCCTTTCATTAACAACCGGTTTTGGATGTACACACCATCGGAGGTAGTGTAGCCAACTTTATAACCTTTCATCTTGGCCATGTGAGCGATAAGGCGGGTGGTAGTTGTTTTTCCATTTGTACCGGTAACTGCAATGATGGGAATGCGTGCTGTTGACCCCGGAGGATAAAGCATATCAATAACATTGGCAGCAACGTTTCGTGGAAGACCAACCGCAGGAGCTACGTGCATTCTAAAACCCGGCCCCGCATTTACTTCCAGCACTGCACCGCCTGTCTCAGACAAGGGTTTACTGATGTCGGTGGTCATGATATCAATTCCACAAATGTCAAGGTCAATAATCTTGGCAATACGTTCAGCCATGAATACGTTATCCGGATGAACGATGTCGGTCACGTCTTCGCTGGTTCCGCCTGTGCTGAGGTTGGCAGTATCCTTAAGTTTTAAAAATTCACCTTTCGGGATTACGCTGTCAACTGTTAAACCCTTTTCTTCCAATAATCCCAGTGTCAGGTCATTGATGTCAATTTGCGTCAATACTTTTTCATGTCCGTATCCTCTGCGTGGGTCGGCATTGACTTTATCAATAAGCTGTTGAACCGTTGACTTACCGTCTCCCACAACATGTGCAGCTGTTCTTTTAGCAGCAGCAACTAATTTATAATTGATCACCAGGAGTCGGAAATCTTCACCCACCACATATTTTTCAACAATGACTGATCGGGAAACTTTTTGTGCAGCTTCAAAGGCAATTAACGCATCTTCCAAATTGGTTACATTGGTTGTAATTCCACGGCCATGATTTCCGCTTATTGGTTTTATTACAACAGGATAACCCACATACTCTACCGCTTCTTTCAATCCGGCTGTTGTCCGGATAATTTCTCCCTTTGGCGTGGGAACCTCGGCTTGTTCAAGTAAAAATTTGGTATCCTCTTTATCACAAGCCACCTCTACACCGATGCTGCTGGTTTGACTGGTTACCGTGGCCTGAATTTTTTTCTGATTGGCTCCGTAGCCCAGTTGGCAAAGTGAGTATCGGTTGAGTCGTATCCATGGAATTCCACGGCTCACCGCTTCTTCTATGATGGATCCGGTGCTTGGGCCCAACCTTTCTTTCTCTCTGATCTCACGCATTTCCTGAATATCCGGAGCCAGATCGTATTCAGTTCCGTTAATAAGCGCTTCGGCAATACGCACCGAAGCCGTGGCTGCATAGCGACCTACTTTTTCTTCGATGAAATCGAACACGACATTGTATACACCATCTTCACCGTAGCCACGCGTTCTTCCAAATCCCACATCCATTCCGGCCAAAGACTGAATTTCTAATGCTATATGTTCAATGACATGGCCCATCCAGGTACCTTCTTCAACGCGCTGAAAAAATCCTCCGGGCTCACCTACAGAACAACGATGCTCGTACATCGTTGGAAACATGGCCTTGAGCCGTTCCAAAAATCCATCAATCGAATTGGTAGGACGCTGCTCCATGTCTTCCAGATCCAATACCATCACAATTAAATTGTGTCTACGGATGGACCAGTAGTTCGGACCACGCATCGCGTTTATCTCACGTATTTTCATTTGTTCAGAATCTTACTTGTGAATTCATTGCCTATAAATATATGTTTTGTGGGTAAATCATGTTCTATTTGCATCCAGATAATTGAAAAAAAAGAGCGGAATGAAAGTTGAAAAGAATGTAAAGGGAATATTAATTCCGATTGGAGGAAGTGAAGATAAAGGTGAGAAATCAAATACGCGGGTAAGTTTTAGGGAGAAGGGCGTGCTGCGGCATGTGCTGAATGAAGCAAAAGGTGAAGATTCAAAAGTTGTGGTCATCCCAACAGCATCTCGCATACCGGATGAAGTAGGCCAAAACTATATTAGCGCGTTTAGAAAACTGGGTTGTGAGAAGGTTACCGTATTGCCGATTTCAAGGAAAAACCATTCAGAGAATCAGGATTTTATCCGACAGATCCGAGACGCGGATTGTATTTTATTCACAGGAGGGAATCAGTCCCGCATTGAAACAAAAATCCGCAATAGCACCCTGCATCGTATTATCATCGATCGTTTTGAGAATGAGCCCATCGTTATTGCAGGAACCAGCGCAGGAGCTATGGCTATGGCCAGCGAGATGATTGCCGGAGGAACGAGTTCCGGTGCTATGCTGAAAGGAGCCGTAAAAATGAAAGATGGTCTCGGATTGTTTCCGGATGCGATTATTGATACTCATTTTATCAAGCGGGGAAGATTTGGTCGGTTGTTCGAAGCACTTGCCCGATTTCCGGATAAAGTTGGAATTGGATTGGCTGACGATACCGGATTGATCACTAAAAACCTGAATGATTGCCAGGTCATTGGATCAGGTATGGTGTTGTTCCTGGATCCTTCAGGACTTTCCCATAACAGTTACGATTTACTTAAACCGAACACACCCATTTCTGTGGCCGGAATGAAAGTGCATATTTTAGCCAACGGAGACCGCATCAATTTAAGCACGCGCGAGGTCGAAGTATTACCGATGACGGAATCGTTTGTATAAATGACCATTCAGGATAAACCGGCTTTGATTTTGATTGATGTCCAAAAAGGACTTGACAATCATTCCTATTATGGCGGTAATCGAAATAATCCGAATGCCGAGGAGAATATGAAAAAGCTGTTGAAATTTTGGAGACAACATGGCTTACCCATATTTCATATCAAACACAACTCCACAAACCCGGAATCACCATTGTATAAAATAAAAGCGGGAAACGAGATTAAAGAAATCGTCAGCCCATTGGAAAGCGAACCGGTGATTGAAAAAAATGTGAACAGCGCATTTATTGGAACAGATTTGCGAAGGCGACTGGAAAATGACGCTATTAAACATGTGGTGATGATGGGACTTACTACTGATCACTGTGTATCAACGTCAGTGCGAATGGCTGGTAATTTTGGATTTAATACGTTTTTAGTTTCGGATGCCACTGCTACGTTTGATAAAGTAGGAGTGGATGGAAAAAAGTATTCCGCAGAAGTAATGCACGAAACAGCATTGGCCAGTTTAAATAATGAATTCGCGACAGTTCTCAAAACCGTAGAAGTAATGAAGATGCTTGACGTTAACCAGAAGTTTGGGTATTAATGACCAATGACTAATAACCAATGCCTAATGCCAAGGTATTCACCGATAAATCTGAATTAACTTTTCCTGTTTTGTATTCATCGAAGCCCTGTACATCCCTTCTGTATTAAAAGGCATCGCCATATTTCCATTAGTATCTACAGCGACAACACCGCCATCTCCACCCAGTTTTAATAATTTCTTGTTGACAACCTCTTCGCATGCTTCTACCAAGGTCATTCCTTTATATTCCATCAGGCAGGAGATATCATAGGCTACAACTCCCTGAATGAAAAATTCGCCACTGCCGGTACAAGAAACTGCACAGGTCTTATTGTTGGCGTACGTGCCAGCACCAATTAACGGACTGTCGCCAATACGCCCGAATTTTTTATTGGTCATGCCGCCTGTGGAGGTGGCGGCAGCTAGATTTCCATGGGCATCACATGCTACGGCACCTACCGTACCAAATTTTCGTTCTTTGTTTTCAGAATGATCGAGACTTGTTTTGCCAGAATCTTTGAGTTGTTGCCATTGCTGAAAACGAAACTCTTCATAGAAATAGTCAGCAGTTTCGAATTTACATTTCATTTCTTTGGCAAAAGCTTCTGCTCCGATACCTGCCAGGAGGATATGTTCTGTTTTTTCCATTACTAGTCGGGCCAGGCTGATTGGATTTTTAACACCTCGTACCATGGATACGGCACCCGCTTTTAAATTGCTACCTTCCATGATGGACGCATCCATCTCATGTGTTCCTTCTGAGGTGAATACCGATCCTTTTCCAGCATTGAATAAAGGAGTGTCTTCAAGAATAATTACAGCTTGCTCTACTGCATCTAAAGCAGTCCCATTGTTTTTAGGATAGTATGGCCAGCATGAAGTGCACGATCCAACGCATCCCGGTAGGCTTTCTCTTTTTCTGGAGTAAGCATTCCTTTGCGAATGGTACCCGCTCCTCCATGAATGGCAAATGATATAGGAGACATCAATTTGTGTTTTCGATTTTACACATTGCAAAAGTAGGAAGTTCCAATCAATAGATTTGATTGATCAGTACTATTGAGTTTTTACAGGTGATTTCTTTCTCGATTTCCTCAGCAGCATAATTCCAACATATAGAGCAGCTATTCCTGGACCAGCAATAAACAACATGACCCATTCTTGGGTGGTAATGGCCATTATGAGACCAATCAATGTGAACATCGATCCGAAAAATATAATCATAATCGAAATAAAGAACAGACATCCCTTACCGGCTTTTCCGGTAAACCCCATCAGCTGATCAGTGATGTCCTCCTTATCGGGAGCAGCAACAATCATTTCATGATAAGCTTTTTGCAATGCAGAGGTTTCGTATTGCTTGTGGGATACTATGGAGATTAGGTCCTCGGCTATGCCCATGGAAATTATTTGATATTTCGAAATGGCTTCGATGTACCAGTTGATATCAAAGTCATCAATGGTTTCAGGTACGTAGGTTGGTATTTCTACATATATTTTATCTTCCTTAAAACTTAATTGTATGCGGCCAAGCTTGCGAAAGATGCCCATGATCCATACCTGCATGTGCTGACTTAAAATGGTTCGCGTTTCATTTTCATTATCCGAATGGACCTTGAAGTATTTTTCAAACTCAGGGTTTTCGTTAAATCGAATAACAGGCTCGTTATCCGAAAGAAATTTATTTGCCAGATCGCTAAACATCGAACCGATCATCCGTTCAGTAACGTCTGTCAGCACATGTGTTTGCCCAGCCCATCGTACAGGACTATCCATGACCAATAATGTATTTTTAAAGGCATCCACCTGACTTCGCGTGGTTTTGCCTTTTGAATCTGTTGAGCTGCTGGTGAAATGTTGATGGCAAAATCCAAAACGAATCGAATAATCGTGAATAACCCCTTCTGTCATGTTATTCGAGATGAAAGTAGATCGCTCGTTTTTTACCTTCATATTCAATCCTGATGCATTCAACATATCCCACGGCAGTCCCTGCTCGCTGAATTTCATGGAAGGCATATGATAGAGCAACCCTCCATGAAAATTTCGTGTTCAATTTGCTTGTATATGGCCTGGCGTTTTTTCAATCCTCTACCCCAGGGAATAAAAAAAAGGCCTACGAGTAGTGTACCTAAAACAATTACACCCGCCCAACTCGGAAAATTCTCGATGGTATTCGTCAGGTAAACGATGATCAGGATTTCACCTACAATCACCGCCAGGTAGATGAATAATCCCCTTCGGACTGCCTTTTTAACAGCTACTTTTTCTGCAGCAATCGCTTTTAATCTATCCTGATATTTCGGGATGAGTATTTTTTTTAAGTCGTCAGTGACATTCATAGCTAATATTTTGATTGCTCAATTATAGTAAAGTATAAAATGATTGCCAGTTGCACGGACAATTCATATGAACAAGGCTTAAAATTTTGTAAATCGATTGATTCCTTTTATAAAGCCGATGAGAAATGCTGGTAACAGGGGAGATTACTTCTTTAGGTAGGCATAGGTTATAGTCTCATCTTTTGACAACCCCTTCATCTTTCGACCCTTGCTGGCTTTGTTCCATTTTATCCTAAAGCTTCCCTCTGCCCAGTCGGATAGAATACCAGGGTGGATGTAGGACGATCGGCAAACTGTTGGCGTATTGCCCAAATCAAAGGCGACTGTCTTAACAATTTCATTGGCAATCTTCTTCCTCGCGGTAGTGCTGTCCGGATCAAGTTGTTTGGAAAGGCGTGAGGCGGCTTTCCAGGTTGCGGCCCACGTACGGAAATCCTTGGCCGTTACTTTAATATGATCTTCCGTTATCGCATCGAGGTATTCATTGATGTGGTTGGATTTGATGTCAAAATCATTTCCGAATTTATCTTCGTAACGAAAAAGATCCTGGCTTTTCTTTCTTCCCCCAACGGCTCCGGATTTACTGATCAGTATAGCCAGGTCATCTTCCCAAATTCTTCGCTTCCAGAGTTTGCCGGATTTCCCAACAAACTCAAACACTGCATCCATTTCACCTTCAGCCGATTTTGAATAATCGAGCTTCAGATGTCCTTCTTTTAATGTGGTAAGCCCGTATGAGTTGTTGGCCTTGGCGTATTCATCATTGCCTACCCGAAAATGGTAGAGGTCAATTAACTTGACGATCAGGGCCACTACCTTGTCTTTGGGCATGCCATCCAGTTTCAAATCTCGCTCTACTTTTTACGTATGACAGGAAGCGTCTTGGCGAAGCGCGTCATACCGTCAAATTTTTCCGCAGCACGGGCTTTGGTCCAGTTATCGTGGTAGCGGTATTGCAATCGACCTTTGGCATCTTTGCCTGTCGCTTGAAGGTTTGCTTTGGCATCAGCAGAGATCCAAACATCTTCCCAGGCAGGAGGGAGCACTAACTTGTTGCAGCGTTCAATGGTTTTGGTATCGGTAATCAGTTTACCGCGTGTATTGTAGTAGAACCATGCGAAAGTTTTTTTTCCTCTTTTACGAATTGTCCGCTTTTTTCTTGAGATTCCTTTCTTTTCCATCTGTTAGAAGTTTTTCCTGGCATATGATGCTAAATGTACAAGCATCACTTGTGGATTGCAAAATCCCAGATCATGGTCTATTGTCTTTCAATTACGTTCTTCCGTAACAATACTATTCCCCAAAGGCCAAGCCCAGCGTGAGCAACCACAACCAACCACAATAAGAGACTTGCCAATTGGTACACCATACCGGCATAAATGAAAATGGCAATTATGGCAAAATTGTAAACCGCCATTGAGTACATTATTGCAAAAATGTTTTTTTCGTTTCGTGAAAACCAACAATTCATCGCTAAAACAGTTATGGCAATACCGGCAATGCGCGCTGAAATAATTCCGCCTGTTTCCTCCAAAGAAGTGGACAGTAATAATGGAACAAGAATTTGAGGTGCGACCGTAATTGCAATTCCGGTGGAGCCTTCGAGGATGGAAGTCAGGAACAGAAAGTTTTTCATTTCTAGATTTTGTTTGATTTAGAAGTAATGCTGATCTAATACATGTATGCAATTATCGATTAAATACCTGAATTCTAGCAAAGACTCTTATTCGATCAACTACAGTCTGTCGATCCAAAGCTTACATTTTAGCCGGTTATTAGAGGGTTTTTATAATTTATTGAAAAACATGTTAAATATATTGATAAACAATAAACAATTATTGATATTTGATCGTTAATTATTAAAACAGATAGTAAATATGATTATTAAAACAAAAACAAGAACCGAACAAATTCTTACCGTAATGCTTGTCCTGGCGTGGATAGCCTACATTGGTTCACTCATCAAAGTTGGGGCTATCCTGATTTCGTATGGAGTAAGTTTTGTAAACCCTGAGGCTAGTAAGAACTTATTTATGGGAGATGACTTGTCTGACCTCCGGCAGCTCAACTTCTGGTATTACACGATGTCAGTTTCTTTTATGGTTGCCTTTTCGGGAATGAAAGCCTACGTGGCATCATTGGTAGTCAAAACACTTTCGAAAGTAAACATGATAAATCCCTTTACCGCTGAAGTGGCTGGGATATTGGAACGGATTAGTTATGTATTGTTTGGTACCTGGATGGTAGCGACATTTAACAACGGCTTTGCTGACTGGTTAATGAAAAATACTGAAGTTGTCCATGAGCTGTGGGAAGTTAAGGAATTCATTTTCATAGCGGGGCTAGTGTTTATAATTTCTCAAATATTTAAGCGTGGTGTAGAGATCCAATCCGAAAACGACTTAACGGTTTAAGCCATGGCTATAATTGTAAATTTGGATGTAATGATGGCCAGGCGTAAGATGTCATTGAGTGAACTATCTGAGAAAGTGGGCTTAACGCTTGCCAACCTATCCATACTCAAAACCGGAAAAGCGAAAGCCATCCGCTTCAGTACGTTGGAAGCGATTTGCCAGACATTAGACTGCCAGCCGGGAGATTTGCTGGAGTTTTCGAAAGAATGATTTGCTTATTGGAGGTTTGAGAAGACATAATCTCCGCGTTGTGTAAGATCCTCATGAGTTTCTTACCATTAAGCACCTTTTTAAGTTAGTTCTGTAATTAATTATTCTACTTTTTCCAACCCATGTTTTTCATTACATGGGGGACAACGAATACAGAAATCAGTACACTAACTACCAACAGTGGAACGAAAACGATTGGAAAAAAGGCTGCAAAAACAAACAGACCACCTATAATGAATGCTTTCATTTGACGATTTGTTTAGTATAGACAAAGTTTACAAATAGAGATTTTATAAACCCATGACGAACGTCAGGAATTAGGGATTCTTTTATGTTGATTTATTATAACTACGACCCGTATTACCCATTGTTTTTGTTGGTCGCCTGCGAACAAAACGATAACTAGGCCTTAAACCAAATCTCAATTCCTGGGATAATTGGTCGTCCAAAATTGTTCATTGTACTTCACGTTATTTATATCTTGAAATTCATTTGTGACATAGTCAATCACTTTAATATTTTCAATTTCAATATACTTCAGTGTCAAAGAATTAAAAACTTTACTGAACATTCTGATTCCTGTCGGAGAACGCTCACCGCTAATGAAATACGGAAAATATTTACCATCCAGTTTTTTATAGATAATCATATACGTGAATTGGTCGGTGAAAATTTCATGTTTTACAATGGCATGGGAGTTTGTAGTGATGTAGATATTTCCTTTATACATTTTAGGTACTATTCCATATCCGGTAATTGCTTTTGTCGGCTTGGGGGCATTGTACTCAATGTTATAAACTGTATCAGTGTCAAAGATTGAAGCCCCCAAATATTTTAAGTTGAATTTATCCAGCTGTTTTAAGTTTAATATTCCCTGTCTGGCAGAACTTGAAATTTGGTCCACGTTATGGATTTCAAATGTCGGCCAATAGGGATAATCAAGGGTTTTCAAATGGTCATCACCACTTGTTCTTTTTTCTAGTATTTCAAATTGCTTTTGTTTAGAAGCAGAGTAACCCTCACTAAAGCCAAATAAAACAGTCTCCAGCTTAAATTCGTTATTTGTAGCAATTTCTGTCGCAGTTATTTCTGAATAAAATTCCATATTAAATGGAGTATTTAAATAATTGTCTTGTGTTGATTCAATTGCCTTTTTAACAATCTCTGCAGGGTCAAGTGGCGCTTGACTAATAATTATTTCATCCAACAGAATAATATCAGGACTTAACTCAATCACCCTAGATGTATGTTTTATAACACTGTCAATCAGAATTGTTTTGGTTATAAAACCAATACAAGATATTTTAAGCTTCTCTCCATAGAAACGTTTACCAATTTTTATAGTAAAGTCTCCGTTCAGGCTGGCTGCCGTTCCGCTTGTAGTATTTGTGATCATCACATTAGCAAATGGCACCGGATTGTTCGTTCCTTTTTCAACCAACGTCTTTTTAATAAAAAGATATTCTTGAGAATAGGTATTTGCAGCGAGGAGCGTGAAGAGAATAAGACCCAGTAATCGATGTGTCATGGTGTATGATGTTTTTTTGTTCGCTTTTATTTTTTGTAGTTAAAGTTAAATCAGATGCTTTTAATGAATCACCTCCTAATCAACTGCTCCGGAAATACCACCATTGATTCATTGCCACTTTTGTCTACGGCAACAACACCAAAATAATAATTGTCAATGACGATGCCTTCTAATGTAAACTCCGTGACCTGACCAACATAGCGGGAATTATCCCAGGTTGGTGATGTTGTATCGCGCCAGTAAATTTTATACCCGGCAACTTTATCATTGGGCAAGGCATCCCACGCTAGTGTAGTAGATGGCTGCACAGCTCCGCCAATCTTTACATTCGTAGGAGCAGGGGGTGCCCACGCAAGTCCGGCCATTGTGATCGCGTTGACAGCGGTGAGTTTTTTAGCGTATTCAAAATTGACCCCTTCAATCACATCACCATACTTGATTCCATTCTCTTCACGGATGTCCTGATGCTGGCGTGTATAGTTTTCGTTGGTTTCCATAATACGAACTCCTGCAAAGCCCAGATCATTGAACGGCCGGTGATGACCACCACGACCAAATCGGTCAAGCCGGTAGATGAGCATAGGATTCATCTCTGGCATGTATGTTTGTGTTTGCTTATGTACATATCGAGCAAGTTGCCTGGAGATACCATCAACTTCACCGCCATAAAATCTCCGTTGGTTTCTTCGCTGTTCGGTTTCATTAACGGGTACAGGTTCAGAAAAAATCCTGAACGAGCGGTTGTCGATTACACCATTTACACCTTCAATATTTCCAATCATGTCGTTATTCAGTACGCCAATAATGTTCCATTTCTTTTCCTGTGCATACTTTGCCAGACCCGTCCCTCCAAACAGTCCCTGCTCTTCGCCCGAAAGGCCAACGTAAATAACGCTGTGCCTGAATTTATATTTCGAAAGAACACGTGCTGCATCAATCGTACCGGCCATGCCCGAGGCATTGTCGTTAGCGCCTGGGGCATCGATTTCAAAGTTCATGGTGTTACTGGCACGCGAATCAATATCGCCCGACATGATGACAAAGTTGTTTGGATACTCTGTGCCCCGCTGAATGGCGACTACATTAACTACCCAGGCATCGTGCGGCACCCGGTTGTTGCCATCTTTGGTAACGAGGTCTTTCTGATAAAAAACCTCAAGACAGTTTTTACAGTCTTTGGAAATTTTATCAAACTCTGATTTGATCCAACGCCTTGCCGCTCCGATGCCACGGGTAGAAGATACCGTATCGGAGAATGTATTTCGTGTACCAAAGTTCGCAAGGGTGCGAATGTCTTTTTCAATGCGTTGGGCCGATACGGCATTCACAATGTCAAAGATTCGCGGATCAGTTTGGGGTGGTGTTGCGTTTTGTGAAAGAACTGGCGTTGAGAATACCAGTAGAAAAAAGCCAATAATAATAGAGCGCATAGGTATTTTTTTCGAAGGTACGATCTCGATGCGAATCGAAAAAGACTATTTGTTGAATGGCTAAAACAGAATTCCAATTAAATGTGTAATTTGATTTGCTCAGAATTGTCAATTCGATCATTGCAATGAAATTTCTCATTTCTATTATTTGGGTTACAGCTATCGTTTTAGGAAATCCAGCGATTGCTCAGCAGGTTTCTTTGGAAGACCTGAAAACATTATACCGTACCCAAAAAGACACGATCAAACTTAAGACGATACACCGTATAACTGAAAAACATATTCAGCAAAATGACAGTACTTTTAAGTATGCCTCAATTGGGTTACATGAAAGTAACGAGATGCACAATACGAACTATCAGGGAATTTTTCTAAACTATTTGTGTATAGTCAGCGAGAACAGGGGTGAATATGAGAAAGCAATTGAACTGGCTAAAATGGCACTGGAAAAATTCGACCTGATTGAAAATCATCTTTGGGCAGCCGGTGTCTCAAGGGAAGTAGCTGAGATTTTTATCAGTATGCTTATGTATGACTCCGCAATGACCTATTGTATGAAAGCATTGGAGTATCATGAAAAACTGGAGGTGAATCCGGGAACACTGGAAGCCTTGAGCACGCTGGCCAGTATTCATGAGTTAAGTGGAAATGTGAATCAATCCATCGAGTGGAGCCAGAAAATGTTATCTCTTGCCATAGCCCACAATTTCCCTTACTACCAATCCGAAGCGTACCTTAACTTGGGAAACACGTACGACCAGAAAGGGAATTACGATTCAGCCTTATACTTCAAACTCCTGGCACTGAAGCGAACAACAAATGTTAAGAAAAACAGTTACGCCAGTTTGATGGGTAACATTGGGAAGTCGTACATGAATAAAGGAAACTATGATTCTGCGCTTTATTACACACAACTTTATTATAACCTCTCACGAGATAAAACCGATCCGCTGTACAGGCGTGATCAAAAGAAAGCGTTGTCAGCCATTGAGCTTGGTCAGCTTTACTTTTCTATGGCGGATCAAAGGAAAGCTAAACTTTATTTGGATGAGGGAATCAGACTTTCAAAGGAAATTGGTGCTAAAGAAAAAGTAAGTGAGGCATACCATACACTTTATCGAATTGCAGAGCTTAACCATCAGGATGCCGAAGCGCTCCGAAACTTCCTTTCATACAATGAACTTTATCAGGAAGCCATCAAAATCGAAAATCAAAAAACGATTCAACAGTTAACATTTCGGTACAACACAAAACAAAAAAATCAGGAGATTTCATTACTGAAACTTGAAAATGAATTGAAGGAATCGAAGTTGATGGATGCGCAGACCCGGTACTACGCAGCCATGCTTAGTTTTATCGTGATTTTGATCGTGGGATTTCTGATCTTTAACAGGTTGAATTTAAAACAGAAAGCCCGGCTTGCTGAAGAACGCTCACAAAATCAAAAAGTAAGATTTAAATCGATGATTGAAGCAGAAGAAAGGGAACGAAAACGAATTGCCGCTGAACTTCACGATGGACTTGGGCAATTGCTTTCAACCGCTCGACTCAACATCGCAGCTCTACAAGGCAATGCCAATGATGCAAAAGATAAACAAGTAAACAATTCAATTAAATTATTAGATGATGCGGTTAGCGAAGTGAGGGTCATTTCGCACAACATGATGCCCAATGCGCTCGTCTCCATGGGATTGGAATCTGCCATCCGAGAACAAGTGCACATGATTAATGATGCCGGTGCACTTAAAGTGCACTTAAATTTGCCAGAGGAAAAGCTTGGAATTTCAGAAGCGCTGTCAATTTCATTGTACCGTGTTATTCAGGAGATTTTAAACAATGCCATTAAGTATGCTCGGGCTAAAAACATTTGGATTTCAATACTCACACAACCCCTGAAGTTGGAAATTGCTATTAAGGATGACGGAAAGGGATTTGATGTACGCCACACTCATGACGGTTCGGGAATAGGATGGGGAAACATTAATTCACGCATAGAAATGATCAATGGAAAAATTGATATTGAAAGTGGACACGCTAAAGGAACGTCAGTGATTATAGCGATACCCGTATGAACGAACTTACTAAACTGATGATTGTAGATGACCATCAAATGATTATCGATGGCGTCAAAGCCTTACTTGAAGATCAGACGCAATTTCAGGTTGTCGCTGAATCATTAAGCGGACTCACAGCATTTGATATGCTTGATCAGATTGAAGTCGATTTGATCATCACCGACCTCAGCATGCCCGAAATGAGTGGGATAGATTTAATAAAGAAAGTAAAGGAACATTTCCCACACATTAGAATACTGGTGCTATCCATGCATAACGACCGTGAAACTATTAGCGAGATTCTCATGTCGGAAGCTGAAGGTTATATTTTGAAAAATACAGGAAAGCAGGAGTTGTTGAACGCTCTGGACAGAATAAACAATAATAGCACTTACTATAGCACGGAAGTACTGTCATTAATGCTGGACAAAGTGAAGCAGGACAAAAAGAAAGAGGAAGCCATTCAACAGCTCACTGAACGTGAACTTGAAGTATTGTTATTGATCACCGAAGAACTCTCTAGTGAGGAAATTGCTGAGAAGCTTTTCATCAGCAAAAGAACAGTCGATTCGCACCGAAAAAGTATACTGAGTAAAACGAAAGTTAAAACGCTTGTCGGGCTGATGAAATTTGCATTTCAGTATGGTTTAGTTGATCCTTCCAAAAATAAGAACAAACGCTAGTGTGAAAGCCGTTTGTTGTTGGCGTTATAATATAATGTCCATATAGGTTTGAATTGCACCAAACTGATCGTGAACTTCTATTTTAACCGGTCCATAACCTGGAACGAACCATTCTTTTTTATAACTGACCTTATAGCCAAGTTCATTGGTATATCCTGATTTAGTTGTCCACTCCATTTGTTTGTTCAAAAGCGCATCAAATTTAGCCTGTTGCTCTCTGGCAATCGTTTCATTTTCCGCATCATAGTCCCTTACAATACCACCTTTGCTCCAACTCTCTGATTCTATAACAAAAGCATCATAGGCCTTACCACCAACAGTAATTTTTTCTTGAGCAGTGACATTAGCTACAAAGTAATTGATGGTCAAATTTTCAATGTTCTCAGATATCTTCAGTTTATGGCTAATGGTTTGATACACATCGTGTCGCTCCGTTACTTTAAATTCTCCATGCGAAAAGGCACCTGACTCACTATCCTGGTAATAGCCAACTTTATTATCTGTGGTGGTATAGCTAAAAGCTTTTACAGATTCCTTAATGGTTTTCGTCCACGTTTCAGGAAACGTGATCGCGTAATCGTTGTAGGATGGAATTTTGTCACCCACTTTAAGTTTATTGGGTATTCTGGCAACGCCTTGAATGGCGAATCCAAGTGTATCACCCTTAAGTACACTATATACCAAGTTTGCATTTCTAACTAAATGCATGGTGTCCGATGCGCAATAATTAGTGGTCTCATACACATAAGTCCCATCTGTCGCCTTCAGTGTGAAAGACGAAATGGGAGATGAGTTGTTCACTTCAGTGATTTCAAAATTGGAAGTCAGATTCATCCAGGGTTTTACCTCTCCTTTCTGAATGCTAATGTTTAATTTATCAATCAATTCATCCCGTTGTTCAGTGTTCATTTTTTCCCATTTCTTTTCGGTGAGAGGTAATGGGTTGGCATACGATTTTGAAACCAACTGAATTTTTTGCCCTTTTTCAACGATAAGGCATTGCGCTTGTACTCCGATTGATATACTTAATAGAGCGAGCGTACAGACACGCCTGTGCCACGATAAATTTGCAAACACCGCTGAAACTTTCATGATGTAATGTTTGACTATTAAGTTATTCTGTAGGAGGAAGTCCGTCCTTCATCCATTGCGCTTTTTTGGCTTCTTGCCACAAGGCCACAACGTTTTCTTGCCCATTCTCGGAAGCCCATTTCTTGGGAGTAAGATTTGCAACACCTTTCATGAACACCGTATACTTATTTGCAGCAGATGCAGTCGAAGCATTTATTTCCATCATGATAACTTTAACATGCGCTTTTTCGATCATGAGGAGTTTAACAACATCAACATGTCCGTTGCCGGCAGCAAGATGTAGAGCAGTCACATTTTTAACAGACTTCACCGGCACTTTTTCAAAATAAACACTGGCACCTCCTTTAGTAGTCTCGTTTACCTTGGCGCCAGCATGCAGTAGATGCAATACGCCATCATAATAGCCCATAGCACTGGCCAGCATAAGGGGAGTAAATTTTTCAAATTGCGTTCGGTTCAATTGCCATATCAAATAGTACTCAAATTCATAATTTGGGTCTGCTCCTGCTTCGAGTGCAGTCTTTAAACTTTCAGTATTCTTTATCTGGATGGCGGCTACCAGATCTTCGTTCGCTCCAGCGAAAGAGAATTGTACAGAAAAGAGAAGAACAAATAGAATGATTAATGATTGGGAGTTTTTCATAAGCTTGATTTTTAACGGTTGATAATTTGAAACCCGAATAAGAGCAACAACTTGTAACGCTAATGTCCGCCAATTTTGGTATCCTTTCAATCCTTAACCATACTGGTTTTTTATCCGTAGAAATACGGATTGCCACTTACCGGTGGATTGAATCAATCAATCAATCAATCAATATTTATTGAGGGGTTGCAACAGTAATAGTTGCTTTGGTCATTATCAATACCGGAATCAGCCCAATCAAAAAACGGATTGCTCGAAACAATCTCCTTTGATTTGATATTATTAATGGTTTTTTACTTCTCCACCCAGATTTTTGCTGACGTGTCTTTTATCTGGATCACCACTGTAAAATATTTCGGCACCCAGTGAGGTAGAAACGTCCAGTTCCTTTTCGACATGCACGCGTACTATCGCTCCCATACTTGCGCTGATGTCAACGGTTTGCGCCTTAAAATTTTCGGCTTGAATATTGGCACCCATGGAGGAGCGAATATCGAGATGATCGGTTTTCCCATTCAATGTTAATTCGCTACCCATACTGGTATGGATTTTAGTATGCTCGGCCACAACAATTAAATCAATTTCGGAACCCATGCTACAGTCAACCGACATTCGTTTTGAGATAATAGGTTGCGATGAGGTAATTTTTGCGCCAGCGTGACCCTCAATTTCATCCAGCGACACGTAGTAAACTTTTACGCGAACGTACTCTGTCTTTTTGTGTTTGTTGTTCGACCAGTCATCCATGTAATGCCTGTTCTTAATTTTTAGTTTAAGTGTACCATTAGCTACTTCGGCTACCATGTCTTCTTTATCTACATTATTATAGTCTATAATTATATAGGGTTTATCCGATCTGATAAGTTCTAATGAAACTGCACCAAATGCATCGATTGATGTGTAATTTTCAAGATTAATTCTTGTTTGGCCCTGGACGGAAATAAAGCCTGTAAACAACAAAAGGACTGCGAAAATTGATTTCATGGTGGTTATTTGGTTGTGCGACTATGAGATAGACGTGATTAATCCCGGATTAGTTGCATACCGTCTTTCCTTTTTACCTGAGTATTTAAAAGAATTATCATTATTTTCCTCCATGAAAAATATAGCCATCATATTACTGTTTGTATTTCTGATTGGATGCGAGACTCGTAAACCAAATGAATCCGCAATGCCAAGTCAGGAAGTTGCTGTTCCGGTTTTTGAAGCCCCCTCCTCATTTGATAAGTTGGCTGAAACACAGCCCATCATTGATAAAATATATAAGGACTATGCGGACCGCAATCATTTTCCATCCATTGTGTACGGTGTGGTGGCTAACGGAAAGTTAGTTTATACCGGAAGTCATGGGTACGCCAACATTGAATCTGAAATTGAAGCTTCATCTAAATCGGTATACCGCATTGCTTCAATGAGTAAGAGTTTTACGTCCATGGCTATCTTAAAGCTACGCGATGAAGGAAAATTGAATATCACCGACCCGGTAAGCAAATACGTTCCTGAATTTAGAAATGCAGGTGCTCTTACTACTGATGCACCGGCTATTACTATTCAAGACTTAATGACGATGTCAGCAGGATTTCCTGAAGATAATCCATGGGGAGATCGCCAGCTGGATGATCCTGATGAAGAACTATTGGAGTTCCTGAAGCAAGGTCTTTCATTTTCTAACGTTCCCGGTGTTACGTTTGAGTATAGCAATCTTGGCTATGCACTTCTGGGACGTATCATAACTAATGTGTCTGGTAAGCCTTATCAGGAATATATTATTGAATCTATTCTTAATCCATTGGGAATGTTGGATTCCCGGTTTGAGTTTGAGGAAGTACCTGCAGCGCTACTGGCTCGAGGTTATTTGTGGGGGAGGGATCAATGGACTGCAGAGCCTATTCTGAATGATGGAGCGTATGGTGCCATGGGTGGGATGCTTTGTTCGATGGAGGATTTTGCAAAATATGTGGTTCTGCATTTGGAGGCATGGCCTCCGCGCAATGATGAAGAAACAGGACCGGTTAGGCGCAGCTCTATTCGCGAGATGCATCAACCATGGCGGTTCAATACCATTTTTACAGATGCTAAAGACCAGCAGGGTAAATTGTGTCCCTCGGCAGTCGGCTATGGATACGGGTTGGGATGGCGAAAAGATTGCACCGGCAAAGTACGAATATCACACAGTGGCGGACTTCCCGGCTATGGAAGTGAGTGGAGGATTTATCCGGAGTACGGAATTGGAGTTGTTTCGTTTAGTAACGAGCGGTACGGAGCACCGTCAGGTGCAAATGCTATCGTACTGGATACGTTGATCTCGCTTGCAGGATTGCAGCCACGTGTATTACCCGCTTCTGAATTTTTGCAACAGCGGAAAGAACAGATCGTTGAATTTCTATCCACCTTTAAAGAAGATGGATTTTTATTTGCTGAAAATTTCTATCTCGATGAGTCGCTGGAAAGCAGGAGGGATGCAATTGAACCGTTGCTGGCGGAAGCCGGTGAAGTAATGAGGGTTAATCCATTGCGATCATTTAATCAGCTACGTGGACACTTTATTATTGAGTGCGAAAATAAAAATGTAAATATTTTTTTCACACTGACACCAGAAAAAGTTCCGATGGTTCAGCAACTGGATGTGTGGCTCAGTGACAAATAATTTATTAAGTTTTCTTTTATGATAAATCGAATTTATTTCATGCTTTTACTTCTTGTGTTAGCTGCGTGCGGTTCAAATAGTGAATCCACCGCGGATGAAACAGAAGCGATCCCCGAAGAATATGCGGGTGAGATGGTTGAATCCAGTAGCGAAAACGATGAGGAAAATTCCATTGCAAAAATATATGATCAGCTTTATGAAAAACTTCAAGCTAAAGACTTCGTTGCTGCAGAAGCAATCATTAAAGACAACAAAGAGGAACTCTTTGAATATGAAGAGATGCACACTACCTACAACTGTTTTTGGACTCATCTTTGGAAGTTTAGCCATGGTGGATATGGAAACGATCCCAGTTACGAAGTCGTAGATTTTTTATTAAACCAGGGATTTAATCCGAATATTTCCTCCACGATCGGTTGTGAGGAAGGGTTCACCATAGGATTTACCTATTCGAGTGATTATGAAATAACGCAACGATTGATAGCTGCAGAATCAGAGTATGCAATGGATGGTTGGATTTATAAGCTAACCGGATTGAAAGACGGAAAAATTATGGAAGGCAGGGATAGCGATCTGGTTATACTGTACAATTTCCTGGAGCAGGGTGCTGATCCGAATCTTGGGGTTATCATAGCCTGTGGTCTTCACGATATGGAAATTTACAATAAGTGTCTTTCATTGGGAATTGATGTGGACATGGCGTTACGATTTGCTGTTCATTTTGAAGATTTAGTCATTGCACGCGATTTAATTGCCAAAGGTGCAGTCATAAAAAATGAAAGTACCTTTAGCACAGGTTTGGGTGATATCTGGTTTCCAACTCTAAGAATAGCCTATTCAAAAAACGAAGAGTTAAAAGAATCAGTAGTCGGTTTGATAGAGGGGACAATTTTTCCTTGATCGATGGGATGGAGGGATGCCAATCATCTATGTTAGAAACTGCTTCCCGTGAAGGCAATTTCGCTGCTGTTCAATTTATGTTAAAGACCGGAGCTGACCCAAATGCGTATTGCTGTGATTGGGGTCCGTGTTCGTCACCACTGGGAGCAGCCCAGGAAGGGAATCATGATGAAGTAGTTGCATTACTAAAACAGTATAATGCGAAACTGCCGGAATGAGGGTTAGTATAATTTTATCGATATGAAAAATACATGTAAAGCATTAATTATTTGTGCCTTCAGTTTCTATCACTTTCCCCTGGAGGCTCAGAATTGGATCAATTCTGACCAAAAGGAAATTATCATTACATCGGTAAATGTAATACCCATGGATACCGAACGCGTAATTGAAAGTCAAACGGTGGTCATCAAAGGAGGAAAGATTACTGAGATGGGCACTAAAGTAAAGTACAGCAAGGATGCATTGGTTATTGATGGGAAAGGAAAATTCCTCATGCCCGGTCTGGCTGAAATGCACGCGCACGTTCCACCCATCAGTGACATTGAACCGATGAAGGAAGTATTGAGTTTGTTCGCAGCCTCGGGTATCACCACCATTCGGGGAATGCTGGGTCACCCCAGACATCTTGAGCTGCGCGAGATGATCAACAAAAATGAAATCATCGGCCCGCGTTTTTATACGACTGGCCCATCGTTCAACGGCATCAGTGTAAAAAATTCTGAAACTGGAATTCGAATGGTGCGTGAGCAAAAAGAAGCGGGCTACGATTTTCTTAAACTGCATCCTGGTCTGACTAAAGAAACTTTTGGAGCTATTTCGACAACAGCCAATGAAGTGGGAATTCCTTTTGTTGGTCATGTTTCTTTTGGTGTGGGTGTTTGGCGAGCTATTGAGTCCGGATATTCCTCCATAGATCATATCGATGGTTTTGTTGAAGCTCTCGTACCCGGTATTGAACGGAT
>JAAUQD010000127.1 GCA_012032815.1 Flammeovirgaceae bacterium | reverse complement strand
GTGCAACTGATTGCGCTTGCTGTTTTATTTTTCTGGTGTTTTCAAATACTCAAGCCATTTTTAAGCCCGCTAATCGGAGGATCAATATTAGCGGTTACGCTGTATCCTCTTCATGTACGATTAACATCGTGGTTGAAAGGAAAGAAAAACTGGTCAGCGGTCATGATTACGTTACTTCTGCTTTCTATACTCATTGTTCCTGCCATAACCCTTTTGATCAGTACAGCATCAGAATTTAAGCACATTGCGATCGCCTACCGTGAAGGGGATATTTTCATTCCCCCGCCTGCCGAGGCGGTAAAAGCCTGGCCATTGATCGGAGAGCAGGCTTATGGATATTGGTCGGAAGCCGCCAACGATTTAGGTGAAATGATCAGTCGGCATAAAGAAGAAGTTAAATCCATTGCAGTCATTGCACTCGATCTTCTCGCCAGTACGGGCAACGGTCTTGTGGTATTCACACTTTCAATTATCGTGGGCGGATTTTTTTTGGCGTTCTCGTCAACAGCGGGAGCGTTTGCACGATCGGTTTTTATTAATCTGGCCGGCAGCCAGGGTGAATCCATGCTGGAAATTTCCAGAACGACCGTGCAAAATGTGGCTAAAGGAATACTTGGAGTTGCTTTAATTCAGGCAATGCTGGCAGGATTGGGGATGGGATTAGCTGGTATACCCCTTACCGGCTTATGGGTTTTGATTTGCATGATTCTGGCCGTTGTTCAGATCGGAATTTTACCGGTTTCAATCGGTGTCATCATTTATATCTGGAATACAGCTGAGCCGCTCACTGCGGGATTACTGACAGGATGGATGATCCTTATCGGACTGGTGGATAATGTATTAAAGCCATACCTGATGGGGAAAGGCTCATCCGTTCCCATGTTGGTGGTATTTCTGGGATCATTAGGTGGATTTATCGTTGACGGATTTATGGGGCTATTCCTGGGCGCCATTTTTTTATCCTTAGGTTATATTTTAATGATGGATTGGTTAAATAAAAAAGACCCGACCGGGTCACCACAAGCCTAACCTAAAAAGCCTCTCCGAGGATAAGCCAAACGCTCCAGTAATTACTGCTAAATCCAAAATCAACGGCAATGTTTGAGTTGGAATACTTGTTCAACTTAGTACGGAGGCCAATACCACCACCCAACTGCCAGTATTTAAACTGTTGGGTATCGAATTCTGAGGCGGAAGCGATGTTTGCAAACAGGACTAAACCGAACAATCCGTTTGACGTTAGCTGATAACGTTGCTCGGCTTCGAAATACAACATTGCATTGGATCGGTATCGCGAAAATTCAAATCCACGACTTGCTAATCCGGTTACCGGTGCATTAGCAGTTGTCGGTAAATTCAAGTAGGGTGAGTTGCCCGATAATACCGTCCAGTAGTAACTGCGTAACGCAAAAATCCGAAGTGGAATTTCTTGTAAGCGAAAATATTTACGGGCGTCCATGAATAGGGTTTGGTAATTTTGATCACTTCCCATCCAGGTGGTATTAATCCTCCATGACGTATAAAAATATCCACCTCGGGGAGGGTTCAATGCGTTGTAGCGTTTGTCAAAAGAGAAATCCACAGAGAACCCCGATGAAACGTTTGGGTCTTTTGTTTCCAATGGATAGTTGTCAAGATTTCCGCTGGTGGTTATTTCACGTTCCGAAATATTGTAATGATAGTCCAGTTCATAGCCTATTCCCACGTACACGTCTTGCCCTATCCTTCGTAAAGCAGTTTGATAAATACGCAGGTAATCCGTATCAACAAGAGTGCGGGACAATTCAGATGTATTGCCTCCGAGGCCCCATGTATATTGTGGAATGTGAGCTATCCGGTAATCGCCAATTAAATTCCATTGGTTCTTATTCAACCAAATATTCGGACGTAAGTAAAGCCCGTATTTTCCTGCAAAATTGGTATAAGGAATAATATAAATATTCGACACATTGGTCAGCGTGGGATCACCCAGTACAAAAGCCGCATTCACGGCTGTGATGATGGCAGTTCCTCCACCCGGAATGCTGGATGAAGTGGGAAGAATGGTAAAATGAATCTTACGTGCTGAGCGATTCTGATTCGTCTTTTCAATTTTTTCCTTACCGACTAAGATATCTATCAAATCGACCTGGGTGGAATCAACCGATTGAGCGGATAATGATATCGCAATGACTTGAAGGAAAAGGAGACTGGGCGTAAAACGCATACCCTCAATAATAAAAAAACCACTAGCCTCTGACTAATGGTTTTTAAATTTTAACCTGTGCTTTGAGTTATTTCAATTCGCCAATAAAGGGAATGTTTTCCAAAATGGTGATCCGTACGATGTCAAGAAAATAAACTTCCAATTGAAAAAACTGAGCAGCGGCCTTTACACTGGCTGCTTTCTCTAATTTTTTATGATAGGTAATAATCAGTTTGTCGGTCTCCATACCCAGCGAAGAGATTTGCTTGATCAGGTCAGACGTGGTAGCGTCATCCAGCGTGGCATAGTTTTTAGCATAGCTTTCAAGGATTGAGTACCTCTTTTTGCCGAGATCCTTTCTTTTTGCCTCATACTCATCATACAGGGTCCAGAAGGCATCTTTTTGAGCGCCTTCCAGTTCGATAAATTCAGCTACAATCGCCTTCTTTTCTTTTCCATACAATGCCTGGATCATGTCAACATCTTCCTTGTTCGTTTGGGAAAACGCAGCGGTGGAAATGAAAACCGCGCATAGAATTAATAATTTTTTCATAATAATTATGGTATTTTTTAAATTTTGTGTTCGCGAAAATAGAGTTTTGATTGATTTCCGGAAATCAATCAAATAGTATCCCATACTCTGTCTTGCTGTTCCATTATTTAAAATTATGGTACTTTTAGAGCTTTAAATTTAAAAGCACATGATCCAGAAAACATGTTTTGTTTGCCGCCATGATGGTGATAGCAATAGCGGCTGTGGCTCAGCCAACGGTTACTCTTCTGACTTTTGAAAGCTATACGTTTGATGAGTCGTTCAATACCGACTACGGAAAGGCCAAAGTTAAAGGAGCGTTTCAGTGGGGCGGGGGTTTTGAATTTGGTGTTGATGATTACATGGCCATTGAACTTATTTACCAACGTCAGGATGCTGATATTATTTATAATGAATTGGGCAGTCAGTACACCGGCACAGCCGGCATTAATTACATTATGCTGGGAGGAACACGCTACCAACCACTGAATGATATGATCAGCGGTTTTGGTACTTTAGATGTCGGTGCTATGTGGACCGAACCGGATGCTTCCCTTCAGTCTGAAAGCGTAACTAAATTTTCAGTTGGAGGAAGACTTGGTTTACGCATAACCGCTTCGGAGAAAGTTAGCCTTCGTCTGCATGCCCAGCTTTTCTCTCCGGTACAATGGGGTGGGTTGTATTTTGGAACCGGGGGCGCAGGGGTTTCTACAGGATCATCAATATTTCAATTTAATCTGGGAGGAAGCGTAAACTTCCGGCTGAAATAAAAGGGTTTACCAGTTAAGTTTACCGTCTGCATTTATTCAACATCTAACCAAACAATAATGATTCGATCAAAAATTTTTCAACGCTTATTTGTCTTAATGACTTTGGCCATATTTGTTTCCTGTAGTACTAAACAAGATCAAGCAGAAGAACAAACATCGGCTGACTCTGTAGCAGTTGCCGCTCCGGTTTCTGCCCGTCCCGTGCATTGGGGATATGACGGGGAAGATGGTCCTGCGAACTGGGCCTCGTTATCACCTGTATACGCTTTGTGCGGTGAAGGCAAAGGTCAGTCACCCATCAACATTGTTAAATCCCAGGCTAAAAGCAGCGCCACCTGGAGTTTCGACTATAAGACAACCTCTTTACGCATTGCACATACGGAACACATGGATGACATTCTGGACAACGGACATACCATTCAGGTAACCGTTGATGAGGGCAGTACATTTACATTCGGTGACAAAACCTATAGTTTAATACAGTTTCATTTTCACACACCCAGTGAGCATATGATAGACGGCAAAAACCTGCCGATGGAAATGCACCTGGTGCATCAAAGTGATGATAAGAGCCTTGCCGTTGTGAGCGTTCTTTTTGAAGAAGGGAAAGAGGAAAATCCCAACCTGGCGAAAATGATTGCCAATTTTCCAGCCGCTAAAGGTGAGAGTAATCATATAACCGATGTGAACCTTGAACTAAAAGTAAACATGCCGGACCACAATGAGGCATTTCATTATGTGGGATCGTTAACAACACCACCGTGCAGTGAAAGTGTACAATGGCTTGTTCTTGGTAAGTTCAGAAAAGCTTCGGCCGCTCAGATTAAAGCCTTTAGCGACCGGATTGGTCCAAACAACAGGCCGGTTCAGGCTCTTAATGAAAGAGCAGTGGAGTCGGGTGATATCACTCAAGGATCAAAATAAGGATCACCTTTTTTATGAAATATCTCATTATTTTATTGGGAGGACTATTTGTTTCCATTGCATCAACTGCCCAGGATGCTTCTGATGAACAAGCCGATGTTCCACCGGGGTGGTGGCTGATACCAAAGACAAAAACACAAATGAAAATCGGGGGTTATGTCAAGCTTGATTTGATCCATGATTTTAATCCTATTGGCTCGCCCGATTATTTTGATGTTTCAAAAATTCCAACGGATGGCTCGGAAGGTAAGAGTACTCACCTGCATGCGAAGGAGACCCGATTATTCCTGGATACCCGAACACAAACCCAGATTGGAGAAATCCGAACTTATGTTGAGGGTGATTTTTACGGAAGCGGTGGAGCATTCCGCTTGCGGCATGCCTTTGTAGACATCAATGACAAATGGTTGGCCGGTCAGTGGTGGTCAAACTTTATGGATGAATCGATGATTCCGGCAACACTGGATTTTGAAAAGCCCGGAGCCTATGCTTTTGCACGACATGCCATGTTTCGCTGGAAGCAAAAATTTTCGAATGATGCATACCTCGCGATTGCTGTTGAAGAGCCGAGCGTGTTGGCACAAACACCCAGTCAGCCTGGGAGTTTTGAAAGTCCGCTACCGGATATTACTGCACGCTACAGGATTACAAAAGGGTGGGGACATGTGCAGCTTTCGGCATTTGCCGGTGCACTTCGCTATCGTTTCACCGCTGGCGGAACGGATGATGTATCCCTTTTCGGTGGAAATTTATCCGGGCAGGTCAAATTTCTAAAAAAGGATTATCTGATTTATCAGATCGTATACGGTCCCGGAATAGGTCGTATGAGGGGTGGGCTTTCTGCAGGCCTGGATGCCAATGGAAATTTGGAGGCATTAACTGATATGGGTATAACTCTTGGTGTTCAGCATTTTTGGATTCCCTCCCTATCAACCTTAGTTGTCTATAATCAGGGAGGTCTTGATAATACCGCAGGACAGCCTGGCTCAGATATTTACAGAGTGAACTACATAGCCGCGAACTTAATCTGGCATTTTACAGATAGAGCGTTTGCCGGTGTTGAGTATTTACATGGTACACGGGAAAATATTAATCAACAAAGAGGAGATGCCAATCGGATTCAATTCAGTGTAAAGTATGCGTTTAACTAAACCTAAAGTGATTTGAATGACTAGGAACTCATCAGGTAATTATACGGGATAGTATTAAATAATAGGCTTCTTGGAATAATACATCCTTACAATTCTAAACTGAATAGCCTATTTTTATTGCTCACTTAATTGTACTCTCTCGTGCCTGACCATTCCAAGACATTATTTCTTCTCGATGCCTATGCATTGATTTACAGAGCACACTTTGCCTTTACCAAAAACCCCAGAATAAATTCCAAGGGCCACAACACCTCCGTTCCGTTTGGGTTTACCAATACCTTAATGGAAGTTTTGCAAAAACAAAAACCAACACACATTGCGGTTGCGTTTGACACGGCCGCACCTACATTCCGGGATGAAATCTTTGAAGAGTACAAGGCCACCCGGCAGGAAACGCCAGAAGATATCCGCTATGGAATTCCTATTGTAAAAGATATCATTCGCGCATTCAATATTCCTATTCTTGAATTGGATGGTTTTGAGGCGGATGACATTATTGGTACGATCGCCAGCAAAGTAGCGGGAAAGGGATTTACGGTTTATATGATGACACCCGATAAAGACTTTGGTCAGCTCGTCACAAAGAATGTTTTGCTCTACAAACCTGCTTACATGGGCAATTCGGTGGATGTAATGGGAGAAACCGAGGTTTGTGAAAAATGGGATATTGATAATGTGAGTCAGGTGATCGATATGCTGGGTATGCAAGGGGATTCGTCCGACAACATTCCCGGTATTCCGGGTTTTGGCCCCAAGACGGCATCCAAACTATTGAAAGCGTATGGAAGCGTTGAAAATATTATAAAACACGCTCATGAATTGAAAGGTAAGGAGAAAGAGCGGGTCATTGAGTTCGGAGAACAAGCTCTGTTATCTAAAAAACTCGCCACCATCATCACGGATGTTCCCGTTAAGGTCAGTGAGAAAGATTTGGAGTATACGGGTCCTGACCTCGATAAAGTCAAACCCATTTTTGATGAGTTGGAATTTAAGTCGATGTGGAATCGGCTTAACAGCAGCCAGACGGAAGTTGTAAAATCCGGACCATCACAACTTTCTATGTTCGATAGCGGTTCGTCTGTTCCAAAGCCATCAAGTACCGGAAAAGTTAAAATTGAGAATATTGAAAGCAAAGAAAAACGGAGCGAACTGATCGCCCTGCTGGGGGAGCAAAAAGAGTTTTCAATTGTATCCGCACATGATGGTGTAGAAAATTTTGATTACCAGCTAACCGAATTATTTTTTTCGGTATCATCCGACAAGGCTTTTCGGATTAAAACCGAAGATGCTAAAGTGCGCGCCACCGTGCTGAAAGAAGTTAAGGCTCTTTTTGAAGATCCTCGTATTGGTAAAGTGGGTCATAATATAAAGTCAACTATTCTGCTTCTTAAAAAGTATGGCATTCATACGCAAGGCAATTTGTTTGATACCATGCTGGCTCACTACCTTCTTGA
>JAAUQD010000126.1 GCA_012032815.1 Flammeovirgaceae bacterium | reverse complement strand
TTCGTATAGCCCATCCATTTTGCACTCAGAACTTGTTACGGAAGATTTCAGTAATAAGCCGGTGCGGGAAATATTGTACACCCTGTTTGGAGAGTCGGTTAATTATAAGACTCGCGGGAACTATATTATTCTAACGAAAGCTCCACCCCCTCCTAAAAAAGTTGTGGAAGAAAGCAGGGTTTCAATAAGCGGGTATGTGCTGGACCATACAACGCAGGAAAAGATTCCTGAAGTGAGTGTGTACGACAAGAACTCACTGACAGCAACCGTGACGGATCAATATGGCTTTTTCAAAATTGCAATTGACAATCCGGCTGACGAAACGGTTTTATCTTTTAGCAAAGCCAATTATGTAGATACGCTTATTTCATTTACTCCGGGCTCAGTTCAATTTGTTAACATGAACATCGCTCCACAATCTTTACCAGTTGAGATCGATGAGGCACCGCTGGATACATTTGATTTAGTGCCAGTAGTAACTCCAGTAATCGTTGAAGAAGAGGAGGCATCCGGAAAGAGATCGTTCGGTGCATTTATGAACGATAAAGTTTTTCGAAACCGGTTTTTCGAAAAAGAAAGGACGGGTGAATGTTGAAAATATTCAGGATACATTATTTCGAAAATTCCAGGTATCGCTGGTTCCGTTTGTTGGCTCCAATCACAAACTGAGTGGCAATGTGGTTAATGATTATTCCCTTAACATTTTTGGAGGCTATTCAATGGGCACAAATAAAGCTGAGTTTGGAGGATTGTTTAATGTCAACAGAAGTAACGTAGAGTTTGCCCAGTTTGCAGGACTTTTTAATACTGTGGGAGGTACGACACGCGGTGTGCAGATGGCGGGGCTGGGCAACATGACAAGAAGAAAAGTTAGCGCAGCGCAGTTTGCCGGTTTGTACAATGCTAATCTCGGTCAGGTAAAGGGACCGCAGTTTGCCGGACTATTTAATGCAAACGGTGATGCATCAACCGGGGCGCAGTTTGCCGGATTATTTAATGTTCAACATGGTGACTATACCGGTTCGCAGTTTGGAGGACTTTTTAATGTATCAACGAAAAAGATGGAGGGTGCGCAATTTGCGGGCCTGATTAATGTTGCCAATTCCATGCGGGGTGTTCAGATGGGTTTTATCAATTATGCGGATAGTTTGCATGGCGTCCCTATTGGATTTTTAAGTTTTGTGAATAAAGGCGGGTATCACAAGTTTGAAGTTTCAGCGGATGAACTCTTTTACATCAACACTGCAATGCGTACAGGTGTGAGGAATTTCTACAACATCATTGCAGCAGGAATGAAGCCGGAAACGTTTAACGGATCGTACGCAACAGGACCAAATCCTTCGCAGGAGAACGTTTGGTCGTTTGGGTATGGATTTGGTACAGCTCCTAAATTAACCAAATGGTTGTATTTAAATTTTGATCTCACGGCCAATCAGGTAAACAAAGGAAGTTTTACCGAATCCATCAACTTGCTAAACAAGCTCTATGTTGGATTTGATTTTCAGGTTGTTAAAAAGTTTTCGATCACTACGGGTATTACGCTCAATGGATATTTGTATGACCCATTCTATGCAGATAACCCCCAGCTATTCACCGACTATACTCCAAACATTTTTGCAGAGCACACCTTTGATGATGGTACCGAGCTCCAGTTGTGGTGGGGAGCAAAATTTGGCCTCCGCTTCTTCTAACTGTTTTTTTTAATTGACGTAGGGGTATTTCCAACCTGGATTGTCATTGATGTACAAAAACATTAAAGCAATGACAAACATCAGATTTTTAGCATTTATATTATTCCTTTTAATTGGTTTTCAGGCAGTAGGCCAGGAATTGTATCAAACCGTTCGCGGCACTATTGTGGATAAAATAACCCAAACCCCACTTCCGGGAGCATCCGTGATTATAGTTGGATCGGATCCTCTCATTGGCACAACCACCGATCCGGACGGCCATTTCAAATTTTCTAAAATTTCGGTTGGTAACGTCTCACTACATATTTCATTCATCGGGTACAAGGACATAACATTGTCCAACATCACGGTGAATTCGGGAAAGGAAGTGGTTCTTCAAATTGAAATTGAAGAAGACATTCTTCAGATGCAGGAAGTGATAGTCGTTGCTGAAATTGAAAAAACCTGGCTATTAATGATATGGCGGTAGTGAGTGCAAGAACTTTTTCGGTGGAGGAAACGCGCAAATTTGCAGCAGCAGTCAATGATCCTGCACGGATGGTTACATCTTACACAGGGGTCGTGTCTACCGATGATGGCAATAATACAATTTCCATACGCGGAAATTCTCCCTATGGATTGTTGTGGAGAATGGAGGGCATCGATATTCCTAACCCCAATCATTTTGCCAACGTAGGAACTTCGGGAGGAGGCATTTCAATTCTGAGTACACAGCTCCTTACCAATTCTGATTTCATGACGGGTGCTTTTCCTGCCGAATATGGCAATGCACTGGCTGGTGTTTTTGATTTGAATCTCCGAAGAGGTAACAATGAAAAAGGTGAGTACACCGTGCAAGCCAGTTTTCTGGGAATGGATTTTGCAGCAGAAGGACCGTTTTCAAAGAACTACCGCGGATCGTATTTAATAAACTATCGCTATTCAACGTTAAGTGTCTTGAGCAACATTGGGTTCAACGTGGGTGACGCGGTCACAAACTTTCAGGATCTTAGCTATCATATTTATCTTCCAACCAATTCAATCGGTAATTTTTCATTGTTCGGATTTGGTGGATTGAGCAATCAAAATCAGGATGCAGTAGAAGACTCAACCCAGTGGGGGGAAGACGAATATCTCAGGTACAACTCCACCTACTTCTCAAATACCGGAACTGCCGGACTTAAGCATCTTTTGAACGTTGGTAGAAATACCTATGTACAATCTTCTTTTGTATGGTCAGGCAATGACAATGGGTATGAAGAATCAAAACTCGATGACGTTTATGTTCCGCAGTTTGAATACAGTCAAAATTATATCAACGAAAAGATTACGGCAAGTTCGGTAATGAATCACAAATTCAACGCACGTCACAGCATTCGATCCGGGGCTTACTTCAATACCTATTTTTATAATCTCCATCAGAAATATGTTGATGCCGAGACATCGTTGATTGAAGAAAAACTGGATGCTACCGGAAAAGTGAATACCATTCAACTCTTTTCGCAATGGAACTATCGCATCAATGAGAAGTTTACTTTAAATGCGGGATTACATTATCTCGAAATGTTGGACAATCATACCTGGTCATTAGAACCGCGAGCCAGCTTAAAATATGATTTGGACGAAAGGCAATCGGTGAGCGCGGGGTATGGACTGCACAGCCAATTGCAGCCCATTGGTATTTATGAAACTTCATTGGAAGATGGAAGCGGAAATAGTTACCAGCCCAATAAAAACATTGATTTGAACAAGTCGCATCATTTTGTTCTGGCTTATGACCGCTCATTGACGAAATACCTTCGTGTAAAAGCTGAAACGTATTATCAAAGTCTGTACAATATTGCCGTAGTCAATGATCCTTCAAGTCCTATTTCCACTTTAGTGGTTGAAGGTGGTTATTTAACGGATGAGTTAGTGAACGAGGGTACCGGACGAAACGTAGGTTTGGAGTTGACAGTAGAACAGTTTCTTCACAACAATTCCTATTTCCTTCTTTCTTCCTCTTTGTATGATTCAAAATACAAGGCCCTGGATGGCGTGCTGCGGGATACGCGGTTCAATGGGAATTTTGCATTTTCATTAACAGGTGGTAAGGAATGGGAATGGGCGAAGAACAGGACGTTTGGAATGAACATCCGTGCGCTGTATAGCGGAGGATTTCGCGATACACCCATTGATGTTCAGAAGTCCATGGAAACCGGAGAGACCCGCTACATTGCAAGTCTCGCTTTCTCTGAACAGCTGCCCAATTATTTCCGTACTGATTTTCGAATCAGTTTGAAACGGAATCGGAAAAAGTCTACGACAACATTATCGCTGGATATTCAGAATATCACCAACCATCAAAACCTGGGTGGACAGTATTTTGATGTGCAGAGCGGTGAGATCAAGGAATGGTATCAAATGTCATTATTACCCATCTTGAGCTATCGGATAGAGTTTTAGTTCTATTAAAGGAAAACGGGAAGCAGAAAAAGAAAAAGGGTAGGCATTAACACCGACCCTTTGAAATTTTAAATAAAAATCAGCCAGATCGCACTTGCTCCAATAACTACCAGCATGGAGGCTAAAACTTCAACGCAAATTGCTTATTTCCCTGTATGTATGAGTAGACAGACTTGCTCAGTAAATTTGTTGCATTAATTAGTATAAAAGTAAGGAATGCAAATTTGAAGGTAATCGTTGGGCCTGCCATATCGGCAAGCGTTACAATGATTGCATCGATGCCTGCGAAGGAAGCTATCACGGAGCTGACAACAAACCCGGCTTGACCGAAGAGTATGAGACAAATTTTTGTTACAATCTTTATAATGATCAGCAATCCTGCAAACTTCAGGGCAGGCATTAGTGAAAATATACTGGCTTCTTTTTTTGGTTCACTACTTTCAGGTTCATCGGGTTCCTTCATTCGGAAGAAATAAAAGGAGATCAATCCGGCAGCTAAAATCATAAGGAGTATGCTGGGCCCGATGGAGATGAGCCATTTGCCATTGAGCGGCCCGACCAATAAAAATATTTGGAGAAAGCTGGCCAGGTTGGCCAGCACCGCGGCACCCACCAGATGATTAATGTATTTGGTTTTATTGCTTCGAAGTGCAAGGGATTGCGTAGTAGAAGTGGAAGAAACAAAACCCGCCATGAAGCTGGTCAGTGCAAAACCACTTTTGTCACCCACCATTTTACTGAGGATATAGCCGAACACATCAATGCCCGTGATTAAGACCACGATCATCCAGATCTTTCTTGGATTGATAAGGTCAAGCGTATCAAATTGCCCGAGTTCAACATTAAACCCCTGGAGCATTTCTGCCAGGAAGGGGAGATCTTTTAGTTTGTAGGAATAATCGGGAAGTACCGGTAATGCCACCAGCGCTATAATAGCATAACTGATAAACGATTGGACTTCGTTGCGCGAGATTCCGGCCACAAGCTTTGTGGTTCGGGCTTTTAATGAAGTGATAAAAACAAGGATTACAAAAATGGCTACCGTTACGGGCAATGGAATAATCTCCATCATCAACAACAGCCCAATGAAAAAAGTAAGGAAGGCAGATAATTCGGAGGTAATACCAAAGGCACGCGTACTAATGGCCTCAATGGTGTAATAGGAAATCAGCAATAGCAAAAAGCCACCCACTATAAACAATGCCACCGAGTGGATGTCATGGATGAAGAAGATCCCCGCCAGTGCACCCGTTAGTGAGATGAGGGCGTACGTGCGAATACCACCCACACTGCCTACCCGGGATTCACCCTGTTTGGTGCTCTCGCGTTCAAGCCCGATGGTGGCACCGAAAATAAGAGCGAGTAAAAGATTGAGGAAGATTTCTGAGAACATAATGGCGTATTAAGATAGCTATTGTTTTATCATATCAACGAGAATTCCAAAACTATTAGTTAAACAAACGATGAACTATGATATAGGTCATACTAAATAAGTTTGATTAGCTTATAATCAAGTTTGCTTAACTCTCACTGTTTCCCTTTCCTAAAATCCAGAGGAGGTTTACGATCGCCAATCATGGATTGGTATTTAAATTCCGGACCAACGTAGTCGTCCAGCTCTTTCTTTGCTTTGCCAATGATGGAAGGATTATTAAAAATATCAATGCCCGTCATGGCAATTGTTTTAGCTGCGTTATTCATCGCTTTATAACCGATGCTCATTCCACCCGTTGCCACAGCTTGCCACGAGTGAGCAGGCACACCGGGTACCCATGTGGCTACGCCTAACCCGGCTGTGGGAACAACCCACGTGATATCGCCTACATCGGTAGATGCAGGGAAGAAGCCACCGGTTTTAAAAGGTTGCACTTGAAGTGCTGACTCAAGAGGCGGAACTTTAAACGTAAGTGTACTCTGAATTTTTTTTCCGAATTCAACTTCTTCCGGAGTATAATTTACTCCACCCACGGTTTTAAGATTATTATACATTAAGCGGGCAAGTGTTTCGTTGGGCACCAGATTAAACGACCCCGAAATTACTTCATACTTCATGGTAGTTTCAGTACCGCTGGCTGCGCCTTCACCAGCTTTCACAATGCGGTTCCAGATTTCTTCTACCATGCGTGCATCCGGATGCCGTACCATATACTCGGCCTCCGCATAGTCGGGAACAACATTAGCCGCTAGCCCGCCCTTATTAATCACATAATGTATGCGTGCCTCCGGGGGTACATGTTCGCGCATCAGGTTTACCATGTAGTTCATGGCCTCTAAACCATCCAACGCTGACCGACCCGCTTGTGGAGCTGCGGCCGCGTGGGCAGAGCGACCATAGAATTTAAAAATTGTTTGCTTGATCGCCAGGCAGGATTGCGGGCTGGCATCATTCGCACTCGATGGATGCCAATGAAGTACAACATCGACATCATCGAACAGCCCATCACGTACCATGTATACTTTTGCCGAGCCACCTTCTTCAGCGGGCGTTCCAAATAATTTTACCGTTCCTGCTTTCTTGTTTTTAATCAACCAGTCTTTCAGTGTGACGGCCGCAGCCACAGAGGCTGTTCCAAATAAGTGATGGCCACACGCATGGCCCGGTCCGCCTTCCGTTATAATTTTTCTATCCGGTATAGAATCCTGCGATAATCCCGGAAGGGCATCAAACTCGGCCAAAATACCAATCACCGGGCCACCACTTCCGTAGGAGGCCACGAAGGCGGTAGGCATTTCTGATACTCCAGTCTTAACCGAAAAGCCTTCATTTTTCAGAACGCCTTGTAACCGTTCGGTGCTTTGTGTTTCTAAAAAGCCGAGCTCAGCGTATGTCCAGATGTCGCGCGCTACTATTTGGTAGACAGGAAATTTCTTATTCAAGTCGGTAACAACAAACTCTTTGTCTTTATCG
>JAAUQD010000003.1 GCA_012032815.1 Flammeovirgaceae bacterium | reverse complement strand
ATCTTTCCAGTTCATATTCAGTGGCAAAGAAACTTGTAGACCAATTGAGCAAAGTTGTGTTGGGTAAAAAAGGAATAACTGTAAGGGAGGCTGGTGTGCCTGGTGCCGGATCAACGAGGTTGAGCGTATACACAGTGGTTTCTTCCCGATAGGGATATTGCGGGTGCGTAATCCACGGAATGGTTATTGTTCCTGTTCCGGAATCCCAGGTTCCGTTGCCGTTAGCAATATAATCGAATGTGGAACTCATTGAAACGACACCACAATTCTCTTCAAACCCAACTCCGTATGGATCTGGAGGTACCGGTGATAATCCTGTGGATGCTCCAATTGGTAAATCCTCGATGGAATAAAATCCATTGGAGCCGCTGACTACTTGATTCAGTTTAGTCATGACACCTACCCCGCTTATGTTTTGTGTGGTAGCGGTCCAACTGCGGTTATCGGGAACATCTGAAGTGGCCGAGCAATCCTGAGCAGTAGTCACTGTAATTTCATTGCTGGGAGTTGATTTTCCCCCTGAACCAGAAGCCCTAACCCTAATCTTGTACAAAGTGTTTGATGATAGGGCAACACCATTTTTAGTAAGGTAAACTAGGGCGGTCGCCTGATTTCGCGCATAGCTGGCTGGCCGCGTTGTCCATGCCACGCTGTCAAACACGGAGCTGGCTCCCTCTGCTAACTCAATGACAAAACCCGTTTCGGTTGTGGAGTTGTCATCGAAAATCACTCCAATGCTGTTGCGATCGAAATAAAAAGCGCTGAGGTTGGACGGGGCTGTTGGCGGTACAACCTGAAGATTGCTTCGGTACGTTTTCCCGCGATCCTGAGCCACATACGAATAATTGGCTGAGGATAACAAAATATCAACGTTGTATTTATTGTTACCATCCGGAGAACCAGTGTTTGTCCAGGTAGTTCCTCCATCATTACTCAGAAAAACGCTGGTGTTAAGAATGTAAAATGTATTATCTGAAATAATTTTCAGTGTACCATTTCCAGTGGTAGTATTTTTAGTTGTCCAGGTCTGGCCTGCATCTGAAGAAATATGAAGTTTGCTGTTGGAGGTAAACACATAAAGCTTGTTATTGAAATAACCGACATCAGCAATATTGCCCGCAGGGAAGGAGGTGATCTCGGTGGCCGCTCCCGTTGCCGGATCGATTTTAAACAATAGGATCTTATTTTGACTGCAATACTCATAGACCGAAGCAAACACATTACCCCCACTTCCCAGTATGGTCCTTTCAATGGAACTATAATAACTGCAATCCAGGGAGGGCATCCCTGTTATCTGCTGCAATGACCATGTAACACCGCTATCATTGGATCTGTTGATCGCATAAACAGGAGGTGAGGCACTATAATCATAAGTTGGGGAAAACATGGAAATACCATCATTAGATAATAAGCTCTCAAAGTAGTAATTACCTTGTTCTACTTCAGTCCAATTTGAACCATTATCGATAGTTTTGATGATACCTGATCCATGTCCAAACACCGTGGACCCAATTTTCAGAAAACCATCGACACTCCGGGCGGTGGTGCCGGTTGCCAGAAAATCCCAGGTAGCGCCATCATCAATAGACATGTAAAAACCCCAGGGCCACCCTTTGGCATATAACAAACGACCGTTGTTTGTTATTTCGAGATCCCTAGGGTATAATCCAGTGATTCCTTCATTCACTGAAAACCAACTGCTTCCACCATCGATGGATTTATATAAACCCACCTCTCGTATACCAGCATAAATCACCGAGGATGATTCAAAATAAATTGATTCTATATCTCCGTAAAGTCCTGAGGGGACAGGTGAATTAAAACTAGTCCACGAAGCTCCCGCATTGGTTGATTTCCAAATGAGCAATCCATTTATGACATAAATATTTGCGGAAGGGTCTGCCACTATCTTGGACTGCCATCCAAAACAACAATCAGTAATTTCAGTTGGAGCAGTCCCCATGGAAACCGTCCATGAGTCTCCGTTATTAGTTGATTTAAATAATCCGGAAGATGATAACGCATATATCGTAGCCCCATTTGTGTAAACGGAATAGATATTCGGGTTTGAGAGACCCTCACCCGAATCCAGTTGATCGAGATTTAAACCGTTGTTTGTAGACCGGTAAACTCCATTTCCATCTGTAGCTATATAAAAATGCCCCGATGTATTCACCGCAAAATCACGTGGGAATCCACTAAATGAATTCACCAATGACCAGGACGTGCCATCATTGGACGACCGATAGACTTGAGAATTTCCACTAATTATAAATACAAATGAAGTGGTTTTTCGGATAAAGCGGGCGCTGCTAAATCCGGAGTTGGCTGTCAGCGTCCAGTTAGCTCCATCGTTGGTGGAGGTATATAATTTGTTGCTTGTGAGATAATACAACTTACCTGTGGCAGCGTGTCTAATTAAATCATTGGGATATAAGTCGGTCCCTAAGCCTGTATTTGATGGTGTCCAGGTTCCGCCTCCATCTGTGCTTTTAAAAACTCCTGCACTATATACTATGCTTATCAGAGCTGACCCTGTACTTACAATCTTACTGGGAGAGCCTCCATACGGTCCGTTCAGCGCAGTGTAATTCTGTGAATATCCTGTAAAGAAAACCAATGATGAAACTAATAGTACAATTACAAGTCTTTTCATTTGATTATTATAAATGGGCTTGGTGTTCATATTTACAGATTAACGATCAGGCAATGGTGGATCATCGATATCCTCATCAGGTTTTGGAATGAGAAGATATGCCACAACCCCTGCCACCACAATGGGTACCACTTTTATAACCATTGAGGTTTTTGGTTTTACAGCAAAAACGCTTGAGTACAGCACTTCATCAGAATTCCTTGTACTGGTAAATTTCAATCGATAGTCTTTTCCGGGCTTTGTTTTTGATGGTACCTGAAAGACATAGCTTCCTGTGTTCGGCTTATTGACTTCCCCGCTAACCCGGCTTTCTCCTTTATATAATTCAATGTTTATAGGATCATTTGCTCCGGGATTCCAATGAATCGTGTACGATTTGCCGCGTTTATATGACTCTGAAAAAGACGTATTGGAAAACTTAGCAAATGGAATAAAAATCCTCCCCCTTATTTCCAAAGCAATCTTACCTTTATAAGCGCCATAATCCTGAATTATACTCCATTCGATTTTTTTATTTGATCCGGGCTTTATGCCTGAACCAACATCGCCTGTTACTTTAACTACCGGTGCAGCAAAATTATCTCGCGAAGTGTACAGACTAAGCAAATATTCACTTCCCGGATTGGAATCTTCCAGGTTGTAATGCACGATGATCTTTTCACCCGCCAATTCAACCTTTGTAATGAAAACTTTTTGACCAACCGCGGTTACTACGATCAAAATAAAGAGAGGAATAAGTAAAATTCTTTTCATAAACAGAAGTTTAGCCCATAAAGGTACAAAATCTAATCATTTGTATTAAGCGGAATGGAGCTTTGGTTAATCTTGCAAGCTATTGAATAGTAACCTTTTGGATTAGCTCACCTTACTCCATGAAATACCCTTTTTTCTTTTGGATTCAAGGTGTTTTTTGATTTCCAGGTTTGAACCTTTCTTTAGCTCCGGGTCCTGATCAAGAATGCGCAGGGCAATCTCCCTGGCCAGCTTAATGATTTTTCCATCTTTAGAAAGATCGGCTATGGATAAATCCAATAACCCGCTCTGTTGAGTTCCCAATAGGTCGCCAGGCCCGCGAAGCCGCAAATCCGTTTCAGCAATGTCGAAGCCATTGTTGGTCTTCACCATCGTTTCCATGCGCACTTTTGATTCTTTACTCAGCTTATAACTGGAAACTAAAATGCAATAGGACTGTGAAGCGCCTCGCCCAACGCGACCTCTGAGTTGATGCAGTTGCGACAACCCAAAACGCTCGGCACTTTCTATCACCATGACCGATGCGTTGGGCACATCCACACCCACTTCAATCACCGTAGTGGCCACCATGATTTTTGTTTCATTGCGAATGAAGCGATCCATCTCAAAATCTTTGGCTTCGGCTTTCATTTTTCCGTGAAGGATACTCAGCGGCACATCGGGAAACGCCCTCGAAATGCTTTCATATCCATCCATCAGATGTTTGAGGTCCAGCTTTTCTGATTCTTCAATGAGCGGATACACGATATAGATTTGCCGTCCCTCTTTAATTTGCTCGCGCAGAAATTGATTTAACTGTAACCGGTGTGAATCATACCGGTGTGTTGTTTTAATCGGTTTCCTTCCTTTTGGTAATTCATCAATCACCGAAATGTCCAGGTCGCCATAAAGCGTCATAGCCAGCGTGCGCGGGATGGGTGTGGCCGTCATCACAAGCACATGCGGATACCCCTTTTCATTTTTCTGCCACAGTTTTGATCGCTGTGATACACCAAATCGATGCTGCTCATCGATAATCGCCAGACCGAGTTGATGAAATTTCACTTCCTCTTCAATCAAGGCATGCGTGCCGATGAGAATGTTTAGCCGGCCTGATGTTAATTCTTCATGAAGTGTTTTGCGGACTGCTTTTTTGGTCGAGCCTGAAAGCAAGGCGATGGTGATTCCCATTTTGTCAGCATGTTTTTTGAGATTGGTATAATGCTGCTGCGCCAAAATCTCAGTTGGTGCCATGAGTGCTGCCTGAAAGCCGGAACCCACCGCAATCAGTATGCTGATAAATGCAACAATTGTTTTTCCACTGCCCACATCACCTTGCAATAACCGATTCATCTGCTGGCCTGCCTTCATATCGGTATAGATTTCGCGTATCACTTTTTTTTGAGCATCCGTCAATTCAAATGGAAGATGCTCTTTATAGAACTTAGTGAGCAAGGAGGTATCTGAAAGCATGAAACCGATTGATTTTTGTTGCCGTACCAGTTTCATCCGGATGAGCTGTATCTGCAAATAGAAAAGTTCTTCAAACTTCAACCGATACTGGGCAGCCTTCAGTTTTTCCCAATCGGCCGGGAAGTGAATCTGCGACAACGCCTCCATCCTGCTCACCATTTTCAGCTTTTCAATTAACCACTGCGGAAGAGTTTCCGTGATGTGCCGGGCCCCGATCAGTTGAAGTTGTGCCTGGAGTTTCCCAAGGACTTTATTATCAAAATACTTTGACCGCAGGATTTCAGTCAGCGGATATACCGGTTGTAAATATCCTCCGCGTTCTGATTTTTCGGATACCGGTTCAATTTCAGGATGGGCTATGGAAATCCGGCTTCCATATCGATTGGGTTTTCCAAATACGATGTACTCAACGCCCGGCTTAATTTTTTCCAGGGTCCATTTTATTCCCTGAAACCAGACTAAATCCAGATCACCGGTATCATCCCTGAATGTACCCACCAGTCTTTTTTTTCTCCCACCACCGGCAATACCCAATCGCAGAATCTTTCCCTGAAGCTGAACTGACGGCAACTCTTCGTTGACTTCATTTACTTTGTAAAAAGTGGTGCGATCGTCATACCGGAATGGGTAGTAGGTTAATAAATCACCAAAAGTAGAAATGTGCAGTTCTTTTTGGAGCAGAGCAGCACGCTGCGGCCCTACGCCTTTGAGGAACTCTATGGACGATTCAAAAAAATCAGGCATTACTCATGTAAAGTAACCCAGTATTTTACGGCTAACCAATCTGAAATTCAGATTAGCGCTTTTTCCAATCCAGTGTATTGATCAGATGCATCGCATCTATTTTCATATAGTCAATGGCGGGAGCCAATGAATCGTTTTGAACCTGGACATTGAAATACACCGCACCCCTGAGAAAATGCTTTACGGAATCGGTGACGGTAAACTGAAACTGGCTCGGCACCTCTCCTTCAATTTCCGCAATCATGGCTGACTTGCCCCCGGGTGTTTTTACCAGGGTTTCATTTATCGCATTAGCTTTTATCTGGTGCTTGGACGTAAGCACATACGCGTCATTCAAAAACTCCCTCAACAACTTTTCGCTGGAGTTTATTTCTTTATAAGTAACATGTATGGTTGCTTTGAATAGCGGATAGTATATTTCAACCCAATGTTCTTCCCTGATCCAGGAGGTATCTTTCAAAAGTTGCGCATGGCTGGAATACTCAAATTGGTATGGCAGTGAGTCAGGGGTAATGCTATAGTTATGATCCGGTAGGTCAAGACGGTTGTATCCTTTTGGTTTCGGCTGATAATCCCGGCTGCACGATAAGAACCCCAGACTGATCAAACCTAAATAAACAACGATGAAGACTTTTTGAACTTTCACTGTCTATTCGGATGGTATGGGTGGATCTATTTGTACCCTGATGCGTTTAATTCGTTGCATCTACACCTACGATGATAAACGTAAACTCCTTGTACTTAATGGTCTCACCGACCTGGGGTAACACGGCATTCAGTTCCAGAATCAACCCGCCCAGCGACTCACTTTCTCCTTTCTTATCGTCAAAAACTTCGGTGTCTACTCCTACTGCTTTGCTGAAGTCGTGAAGTGAAGTTTTTCCTTCAAAGACAAAATTCCGATCATCAATTTTTTGATAAGGAATGTGGATTTCATCAAACTCATCATTGATTTCTCCAATGATTTCTTCAATGAGATCTTCAAGAGTAACCCAACCGGCTGTTCCTCCATATTCGTCCACTACTACGGCAGCATGAATACGCTTGCTTTGAAAATCTTTGAGCAGAGAATCCAGTTTTTTTGATTCAGGAACGAAAAACCCAGGGCGCAACAAACGTTGCCATTTAAAACTTGCCGATTCGGAAAGGAACGGAAGCAAATCTTTGATATAAAGAATTCCTTCAATTCGATCCAATGACTCGCGATAAACCGGAATTCTCGAATACCCCGATTTATGGACGAAAGCCAAAAGTTGTGAAAAATCCATATCGATATCCACCGCATTAATATCAACCCTCGCCCGCATGATTTGCTTGGCGTTAAGTGTACCAAAGTTTACGATGCCCTTGAGTATATCTTTTTCCTCATCGGTGGTTTCATCATTACGGGTGGTCAGCTCGAGAGCCTGATTCAATTCGTCAACAGTGGTGATGTAACCCTTTTTTTCTACATGTCTTTCAATGACGTTGCTAAGGTGCATTAATGGCCAGGTAATGGGCCGGCAAATGACTTCAAAACCGACCACGCGCTGCTGAGCATTCTGGCAAATGATACGTTCCGCTGGGTTGCATATACTTTAGGAACAATCTCACCAAAAAATGTAATGGCAAACGTAACGACAAACGTAACGATACCCACCACCATTTCTGTTGGTTCGCGTGTGCCAACCATTTCCCACATAATGAACGTTGCCAACGTGACGATCGCCACGTTTACGAAATTGTTCATGACCAAAATAGTAGCCAGAAGCAGTCGTGGATTCTTTAGCAGCTCTACAATTCCTCGTTTTCTGGGATCGTCCGATTCGCGACATCGCTCAAGATCGTCTCCTTTCAATGAAAAGAATGCCACTTCAGAAGCAGAAATAATTCCGGACATCACTAAAAGAACAGCAATGGATGTGAATCCTATCCAATAAAACTGGGTGGGGTCACCGGTGAGAATATCCGCAAGAAGGTACTGACTAGGAGGTTCGTCTAATGAACTAGGATTTTCCAACAATTAATTAATTGGTACAACATTAAAAGGGCAAGTCGTCAGTGTCATTATTCGCAGACGGCTTAAACTCATCCGAAGCAGAGCGGGCAGGTGCAGAAGAAGACGCATAATCAGACCCTGACGAACTTCCAGAAGAACGAGAGCCCAACATGGTCATGTTATCCCCGATGATCTCGGTTGTGTATTTTGTGACACCTTCCTTTTCCCAGCTTCGTGTGCGAAGCTTCCCTTCAATATATACCTGATCCCCTTTGTGTAAATATTTTGCGGCTACATCGGCCAAACCTCTCCACAATACAATGTTGTGCCACTCGGTTATTTCCTTTTTCTCTCCGGTGGTTTTGTCACGATAAGACTCGGAGGTAGCCATAGTAAAATTACAAACGGTAGCACCGCTATCAAGATTTCTAACTTCAGGATCTTTTCCCAGTCGACCTACCAGGATTACTTTATTTACGCCAGACATAAGTTATATTTTATTTCTTTAAAATCATCCAATCGAGATTGTCTCTATTAGAAGAGCAGAGCGCAAAATTACCAAAAAATTGCGTCATGTCGCTACGTGTTCTTTAATAAAGCGGTGCACGATTATGGCTTTTGGAAGACTTTCCAATGCAGATTTAGAATAAAATTTGATAATTCCGGGCATTTTAAAATCCTTACCCGGTTTCCTTTTGATTGCCAGTTCAACAAACCGAATAGTAAGTTTTTGATGCGAAAGCAAATGATGATAAACCGGTGATGGCTTTACATTGGGATCTGGGTTGAGTACCTTCAAAAAGGTATCCTTCTTAATTAATTCGCTAACTGTTTTCTGTTGTTTGGTTTCGATAAGATATGGTTCGTATAATCCCTTCCAGATGTCATTTCCTTTTCGTTGTTGCATCGCCCAGCGTCTGCCATCCTTTATCATAAAGTAGGTAAAGAATCGTTTTCTCACAGGAGCTTTCTTTTTCTTTACCGGCAACCATTCCTGAAGCTGTTCTTTATTGGCGACACATATCTTTGCTAAAGTGCAATCGGAACAGCGGGGCGCTTTGGGCGTACAATGCAGCGCGCCAAATTCCATGATGGCCTGATTAAAGGCGGCCGGTTGCCGGCAGTCAATAAGTTTCTCAGCCAGGGCATAAATCCTTTTTTTACCGGTACTGCTTTGAATTTCATCATGTATTCCAAATACGCGGCATAACACCCGGTTTACATTTCCATCCACTACAGGCACACATTCATTAAACGATATGGATGCTATGGCAGCTGCAGTATATGACCCGATTCCGGGCAAAGTGATCAACTCATTGTAGGTATCCGGGAATCTGCCATTGTATTTTGACACAACTCTTTTAGCACATCGGTGTAAGTTCCTTGCGCGTGTGTAGTATCCAAGTCCTTCCCATTCTTTCAGCACTTTTTTCTCCGAAGCTTTTGCCAAATCATAGACTGAAGGAAATTTTTTTATAAACCTCATAAAATAAGGAAGTCCCTGAGCAACCCTAGTTTGTTGGAGAATTATTTCAGATAACCAGATTGTATACGGATCGCGTGTGGAACGCCAGGGTAAGTTGCGCTGATGATCCGAATACCAGATTAGTACCTGTTGTGTAAAGAATGATTTCTTGTTCAAGTTAACCTTGTCCTGCTATTAAGATCAAAAATGCTGAAATTCGGCTTACGAGAGATTTTATAATGTGAATGGGGGAATGGTTTTTTTTACATGTTGGTGATAATCAATACGATTTCATTTTGAGTTTATACAATCTCGTTTAAATTTGCCGACCTGAAATCTAATCTCTAAATCTAATCTACGTGACCAAAGCTGATGTAATCAATCAAATTGCCGACAAAACCGGAATCGATAAAGCAGATGTTACTGCAACGGTTGAAGCGTTCTTTTCAATAGTCAAAAGTTCAATGGCCAGCGGCCAGAACATTTATGTGAGGGGCTTTGGAAGCTTTGTAAACAAAAAACGTAAGAAAAAGATTGCGCGCAATATTTCCCGAAACACGGCCATCGTTATCGATGAGCATTTTGTACCCAGCTTTAAACCCGCAAAGATTTTTATCAGCAAAATCAAGAACAGCGATAAAGTAAGGGAGTTGGCCGAAAAGTAAGTCAAGCCGGGATAGTGAAAACCAGGATCGCATTATTGGCAGCCGGATTAATTTTAATCTGGCTTCTTTTTCTCTTACCTCGTGTGGTGGTTGAGAATGAGGGTTCACTTAAAAGTGAGGTTCAGACGGAGGATGAAAACCCCCACAATACAATTCCTGAAAATACCCGTAATTCCATCGTTTCATTGCGCCTTGATTATTTTAAAGACCCTTCATCTGATAAAAGTGCTATCTTTGCCGATTCTTTAAATACCCTGTACCGGGAAGCGGGTCAATATGACAGCGCGGCCTGGTTTGCCGAAAGGTCGGCATCGTTCTTTAACACTATGGATAGCTACCGAAAAGCCGGAAACAGCTATTATGATGCGTATACTTTCGCCATGGAAGCTGAAAAACAAGCCAAAATGGGCGAAAAAGCAAGAGAATACCTCTCCAGAGTGGTGGAGAATAATGCTTCCGATTTTGACGCGCGTAATAAAATTGCCATGACCTACATGAGTTCTTCTTCACCCATGCAGGGCATACAATTACTGCGAAAAATTCTTGAAGAAGCGCCAGAAAATGAAACAGCGCTCTTCAATATGGGCATGTTGGCTATTCAATCGGGTCAAAATGACCGTGCTATTGATTGGTTGAATCAATTGATTACCGTTAATGAACAACACCTTCAAGGCCAGTTGTTGCTGGGTGTTGCCTATCAAAACAAGGGAGATAAAGAAAACGCGAAGAAGCAATTTGAAAAAGTAAAAACATTGGATCCGGATCCTTCCGTGCAGGCGGCTGCAGATTCGTATCTGAAAAACTTAAATTAATAAACCCGATGGCTGAAAGGTCATCTCAAAAAAAATAAAGAAAATTATGCCAAGTGGTAAAAAGAGAAAAAGACACAAAATGGCGACTCACAAACGCAAAAAGCGCTTGAGAAAGAATCGTCATAAGAAGAAGTAATCTTCAAACTGCAAAAAAAGTTTTGTTGGACATCTAAATAAAAATGTTTTGAGTAAAGAACTAATCATAAGTTCAGCTCAAACAGGATGCCGCATAGCCCTACTTAAGGATAAGTCACTTGTTGAATTTCACCATGATGTGGAAGGCAGCAAGTTTGTAGTGGGTGACATTTACCTGGGAACAGTAAAGAAAGTGGTTCCCGGATTAAACGCAGCGTTTATAGATATTGGGTACGAAAAGGATGCATTTCTGCATTATCTTGATTTAGGAGCCCAATTCAATTCGTTGCAAAAGTTCACCAAACTTATCCGAGCAAAAAAGATTACCGGAGGAAAGCTGACTAAGTTCAGAGCTGAGAAAGACATTGACAAGCATGGGAAAATATCCCAGCAACTTTCCAAGAATCAGCTTATTCCGGTACAGGTTGTAAAAGAACCTATATCTACAAAAGGGCCGCGATTATCCTGTGAGCTGTCAATAGCCGGACGATTTCTCGTTCTGGTTCCGTTTTCTAGTGCCGTGAGCATTTCAAAACGCATCGGTAGCAGCGATGAGCGAAAGCGTCTTGTTCGTCTGGTACAATCAATCAAACCTGAAAATTTTGGAGTTATAATCAGGACAGTGGCCGAAGGTAAGGAAGTGGCTGAACTGGATCGGGACCTAAAAAACCTGGTGAAAACGTGGGAGGATGGCATCGACCGGCTTCCAAAAGCAGCTCCGAGAGAGAAACTCATCGGTGAACTCAGCAAGACTTCATCCTTGCTGCGCGATGTACTCAATGAATCTTTCGATAACATTCAGGTGGATGATCGCAAGATTTATGAGGAGGTGAAAGGATATATCCAGCAAATTGCTCCTGACAAGGAGAAAATAGTAAAATTATACTCCGGTAAAGCAAAAATCTTTGAGCAATTCGGAATTGAAAAACAAATTAAGTCTGCCTTTGGCCAAACCGTAAGCCTTAAAGGTGGAGGGTACCTGATCATAGAGCATACCGAAGCACTTCATGTCATTGATGTCAATAGTGGCAACAAATCCAACCGGGAAGAAAATCAGGAAACTACCGCTACTTCCGTAAATACGGAGGCCGCAAAAGAGATTGCACGCCAGCTTCAGCTTCGCGACATGGGTGGAATTATTGTGGTGGACTTTATTGACATGCGTCATGCCAAAAACAAAAGCCTCATTCACAAAATCATGAAGGATGAGATGGCAGCCAACGACAGGGCCAAACACACCGTTCTGCCGCTTTCAAAATTCGGTTTGATGCAAATCACACGGGAGCGCGTACGCCCTCAGATGAATATTGTAACTAAAGAGACTTGTCCAAGTTGCAATGGCACTGGCTCAATATCAGCTTCTATTCTCGTTACCGATCTTATCGAGCAGCATGTTCAACATCTTTTTGTAAAACAAAATGAGAAACACCTCGTGCTGGCTGTTCATCCTTTTCTTCATTCATACTACAGCCACGGCATGATTTCAAAACGGATGCGATGGTTTTTCAAATACAAGAAGTGGGTAAACCTTGTGCGGGATTCTTCATTGGGAATTACTGAATTCAAGTTTGTGAACAGAGAAGGCGAAGAAATTGAGCTAAATGGCTCAAAAGAGAAGAACGGAACTGAGGTTGTCAGTGTAGAAAAAGAAGTGAATTAATTACTCAGCTTATGATTCATCCCTGGCTACCGGAGCAGAGGGAATGATCAGTGTTTTTCCTGCAATAATTCTTGATGATTTCAATCCATTAGCCTTTTTTATACTTCTTACGGAAACGTGGTACTTCTCTGCGATTTCGCTTAGTGTTTCTCCAGACTGGATTTTGTGGCGGATTATTTTGGGAGATTCTGGCAAGACAGATGTAATTTTTTTAGAAGTTTCATTCGGCACCACTTTAAGTGTCTTACCAGCAATAATGGTAGTACTCGAAAGCTCGTTGAGTTCCATCAGTTCGGCTACAGAAACATTGTATTTTTTTGCAATACTATAAAGGCTCTCTCCTTTTTCAATTTGGTGATTGATGGTTGCTGAATTAACAGGTTTCGGCTTTTCCTCATTGACAAGAATAATTTTAGGATCGCTGACCGATTGAGTAGGATTAACAGGAATTACTAATGAATCAATCTCTTCGGCTTCATACCAGCTAAGTGTATTTTCAAGGGCTTGAACTAACAGATCTCCCTTTTGTTCATACCCTTTCAAAGTAAGATGGATCAGATCTTTTTGAGCAAGTCCGGCTCTTTCCCATAACAACATTTTTTCAGGACCACCCGAAACCCAATACCAGTCGTAGACCAGGCAATGCTGCTCACGCGCAATAGTTCTGATCAATTCAGAAAACTCCACCGAAGCCGTAGTATTCAAACCTTTGCGGTACATATCCTGAGCACTCGTAAGCAATATGTTACTCTTAGGTGTTGCCCTTCTCACCTTTTTGATTACTTCAACGATTTCATTTTTCAATGATCCCGGTATCTCATTGGTATACAAGAAATCATTAGTGCCAAAATCGAGAATGACAACATCTGCATTGAGTGCAGGAAATTGAAAATCGAAAAGATTCTCCCGAAGCAGGCTTCCATACTGCGAACCGCCAATACCCATGGCATGAAGTGTTAGTCCTGATTCCTCTTCACTCATTAAACTCAATCCATAAAGTTCAAAGGCGGTCTCATGATCTCCGGTTTTCCTGACTTTAACTTCGAGGATTTGGGGCACTGCTGACAGACCAATTTCTAAAAACGGTTGGTCAGAACCTGTCTCCCCCACAGGAACCAGAATTTCTTCGCTCCCGGTTTTCACCTGAATATCGAAGCTGCTTTTATCCTGTTTACAGAAAATGAGAAGCTTCTTATACGAAGCCGGTAATTGATTTTTAAACGCGATAGTAAAAGACGCATTCTCGTCAGTAGTACGGGCACTGATTCCGGTTACACCCAGAGGCAACTCAGGTTTACGCGCTATGCTTTTTGCAGACTGCCATATACCCGTATGATTTGATGTATAGTGTATGCTGGAATACGTATCCGCAATGGAATAGGGAAAGAACATTCCTAATCCTCCCTGTCCTTTTGACTGCTGTAGCTGCTGACGAACCTTACCGGAATAGATATCCGGCTGCACATGTGAATCACCAAAGTGAGCAATAGTTATCTTAGGTTTATTCTTCCAGGCTTCATAAAAAGTTTGAAAATCACTTTTGTTAAAGAACTGAATAAAGTTGAATTTAAAATCAATGTACTGGCTGGCTTTTAAAGAGTCTCCCGGATTGCCATTTGAGAATTGAGTTGCTCCGGCTATCAGAACAAAAATCAAAAAATAATGAATCGGTTTGTGGCCCATATTCAGATCTGTTATTTCAGGTTAAAAAATATTGCCAAGTCTGCTAAAAATTAATTTTCCGGAATGGAATCGTATTCTAGATCAACGGAGTCGAGCGGAATTAATCTTGGTGCCCGATTCGATGACCGCTTAAGATACCGTTCGCGGGTAATTACAAACTTCGAGTTCACAACAAAGGTATTATGAATAAACAAAAGATCAGTGATTTTATTGCGTTTAATGAAATCCGGGACATTTTTATTGAAATAACGGTAATCAGCAACAAAAATATCCTGATAGTGCATGGCCAGAAATGGTACAAAAGCATTCCCAAATGAATCCTTAAAAATGAAAATCCTCCGGTTGTTGGTGTTGGTAGTTTTAATATGAATGAGAGGATGGTCTCCGCCCAAAAAAGTCAAATAGCTTGGCCCCTTTATCCGCTCATAGATCATGGACGATTTTACCATGGTATCCAGTGCAGGGTCGATGTACCGGAAAGCCTGTGTCTCCACCGGAATTCTGAAATACTCAACGCTGTCTGGATTTGCCTTTAGCCTGGCATCCAATGTTTGGTTGTACAAAGAACCAAAATAGTTCCTTCTTACTTTTAGCTGATAAACACCCATATCAACTGAACCCAAATGCGCTGACTTACAAAATGCACGGTATGCATAATAGGCTCCTCGCACAGTCCAATGATGATCCGTGTGGAAGTATAGGTATTCATTTTGATGCGCCTTGATTTCCGAATACGCGTCTACAGCAACCACCGAGCTGTCCAGGTTGGAAGTAATGAAATCTATACTGTTTTCTTCTTTGCTATAGAATGTTGTTGTAAATTTTTCCGGGAGGTAAAAGTCATTGGGTCCTGGTATAATGAGTGAATATACCGTAACACAGTCGGGAAGGATCGCACGGTATTCATTAATCACTTCAGCATATTTAAGTCCAATCGTTTCGGAGCCCTGAAACCGTTGAAAAGCGCGCCCGTTGTAAATGATTATTCCTCCGGGCTTTTCAGCGGGCACCGGAACCAACTCAGGCTTTGCAATTTCGTTCACGAATACAGAGTCAATTTTTGTGGTGTCAACAGGAACTTCACTCAATGCTGCATTATAAATCATCATATCGTTTTCGCGGAAGCCCATCTTGTTTCTTAATGAACTTGCCAGGACAACCCAATTCTCACGAAACGGAAAGTTATCGGCATAGTACAAATCCAGACTGTCAGTATATTTTTCTTCTACCAGTGCATAAAAAGAATATTGCGGAAAGGGCGTGAGTGCTCTTTGTTCTACCTGTGAAACATTTTCTTTGGGAATAACAATTGACAACACTCCACCCAATAAAAGAACAAACAAAAAGGATGCAATATTCAGGACACTGCCTTTTTTTGAAAAATTATTTTCGATTTGGTCACTTCCTTTTTGCATCAGAATCTGAAATAAAGAAATGGGTTATAGCTTTTACCAATTAAAAAAGCGGTGGAAACAATAAGGAGAATAATGTTGATGGCTGATAAGGAATATGAGAAAACATGCTGCCGTATCCGATTCTTTTCCAACAACCATTTCGTAATGAAAGGCACAACGGGCATAGAGAAAAGGATTGCTGCAGATAACCAGAGCGAATAATTTTGAAGTTGAATCGTTAACTCAAAATTCCAACCTGCAGAACCACTCTGTCCGAACAGGATGGAAAAGAAAGAAGACAACCTGGATAAATCCGTAAAGTAAAAAATGGCCCACCCCAAAACCGCAGCAAATAAGAGATACACGTGTGAAAAGAAAGTGGGAATTCGAGAAAATAATTTATTTAGTAAAGCTTTTTCAAGGGCTATTAATACGCCAAAGTAAAGACCCCATAACACAAAGTTCCAGCTGGCCCCATGCCAAAGGCCTGTTAGAAACCAGACAATTAAAAGATTTCGATAAAAGTTTGTTTTGTTCCCACCGAGGGGGATGTAAAGATAATCCCTGAAAAAGGTTCCCAGTGAAATGTGCCATCGCCTCCAAAAATCAGTAGCTGATTTCGCAATGTAGGGGTAATTAAAATTTTCGTGGTAGTGAAACCCAAACATGCGGCCCAACCCAATGGCCATATCGCTGTAGCCTGAAAAATCGAAATAGATCTGAAAGCTGAACAGTATCAGGGCCCACCAGGCTTCACCCGCACTCAAGGAACTCAAATCACCATCCAGATATCCGGTTACTAACTCTCCGGCTACATTGGCAAAAAAAACTTTCTTGAATAACCCAACACAAAAACGACTCACGCCACTGCTTATATCTTCCAGTGTTACCTGACGGTTATCGATTTCATGAGCTATATGACTGTAGCGCACAATAGGACCGGCCACCAGTTGATGATACAAGGAAACAAACATGAAAAATTTCATGAATGAATGTTGGGCTTTCACTTCATTTCGGTACACGTCTACAGTGTAGGAGATAGTTTGAAATGTATAAAATGAAATTCCGATGGGAAGTGTGAATGCCGGAACCGTTAGAGATAAATTAAACCAATCGTTCAAGGATTGATAAAAAAACCCACTGTATTTGAAGATACCCAGCAGCCCCAGGTTCACAACCAGAGATGAAACCAATCCAATCTTCGCACCTATCTTTCCTCTGTATTTCTCGATCACAAGACCGTTGATGTAGTCGACCGATGCGGAGATGATCATGAGGATTATCCAAACGGGTTCGCCCCAGGCATAGAAGATGAAGGAAAAAACGATCAGGACGATGTTGCGATAGTTCTTATTGCCCGAGCTGTAGTAGAAAATAAAATTGAGCGGCAGGAAAATGAAAAGGAAGACTAAACTGGCAAATACCATCCTACAACCTGATCAATGCGGAGTTAAAATTAAGGTGTGAGTTTACCAAATAAATTGCAATTGAGGCCACAAAAGAGCTTCAATCCTGTCATCCTGTCACCCCATTCCATCATGGAACAACTTTTGAACCCCTCGGAAATCACTAAATTTTTAGAAATAACTGACACACTATGGCTTCCGTAAAAGAAAAAGGCTCAATATCCATTCACACCGAGAACATCTTTCCCATCATCAAAAAATTCCTGTACTCCGATCACGAGATTTTCCTTCGTGAATTGGTGAGTAATGCCGTAGATGCCACCCAAAAGTTGAAGAAACTGGCATCCATTGGTGAGTACAAGAACGAACTTGGCAATGTTCAGATCGAAGTAAGCTTCAATAAAAAGAAAAAAACAATTACCGTAAGTGATATGGGAATCGGGATGACGGCAGAGGAAGTCAAGAAATATATAAACCAGATCGCTTTCTCCGGAGCTACAGAGTTCGTTGAGAAATTTAAAGACAAGGGTGATGCGAAAGACATCATCGGCAAGTTTGGTCTTGGCTTTTACAGTTCTTTCATGGTGGCCGATAAAGTGGAGATCATTTCCAAATCACATACGATTGAAGACGAAGAAGCAGTAAAATGGGAATGTGACGGATCAACCGAATTTGAAATCAGTCCCACTACCAAAAAACAACGGGGCACCGATGTTATACTTCACATCAATAAAGACTCAGAAGAATTTCTGGATGAGTGGAAACTAAAAGGAATTCTGGAAAAATATTGCAAGTTTCTTCCGGTTGAAATAAAATTTGGCACTAAGGATGAAAGTGTTCCGGATGGTGAAGACAAGGAAGGAAAGCCAAAACACAAAACGGTAAAAGTTGACCGGATCATCAATAATCCAAATCCCATCTGGACAAAATCTCCCAAAGATTTAACGGATGAAGATTACCTGAAATTTTACAAAGAGCTCTATCCCTTTTCAGAAGATCCATTGTTTTGGATTCATCTGAATGTCGATTACCCGTTTACTCTGACAGGGGTTCTCTATTTTCCAAAAGTGAAAAGTGATTTTGAATTGCAGAAAAACAAAATCCAGTTGTACTCTCGCCAGGTATTTATTACCGATGAGGTCAAGGATGTTGTGCCTGACTTTTTAATGCTGCTTCACGGTGTGTTGGATTCTCCGGATATTCCATTAAATGTTTCGCGCAGCTATTTACAATCGGACAGCAGTGTAAAAAAGATCAGTCAGCACATAACAAAAAAAGTAGCCGACAAGCTTCAGGAACTTTTCAAAAAAGACCGTAAAGCATTCGAAACCAAATGGGATGATGTCAGCATCTTCGTCAAGTACGGAATTATCAGCGATGAAAAATTCTATGACAAGGCAAAAGATTTCGCACTTCTAAAAAATACCGATAGTGAATATTTCACATTTGACGAATACAAAGCAAAAGTAAGTACGCTGCAAACGGATAAAGAAAAACAAACCGTTTATCTCTACACATCTGACCCTGGAAAGCAGGATACGTTTGTGCAGGCAGCTAAAGCCAAATCCTACGATGTGCTTTTAATGGATGGTGTACTCGACAGCCATTTCATCAGCAACCTCGAGCAGAAACTTGAGAAAACGCAGATCAAGCGTGTGGACAGCGATACCATCGACAAACTCATACAGACCGATGAGAAGAAAGAAAGTATACTAAGCAAGGAAGAGGAGGAGAGCATAAAAACTGTCTTTGAAAAAGCGGCTAACAATAAAAATTTCACCATTACCGTTGATCCGCAATCACCGGACGATTTGCCGGTAACCATTACGATGAGTGAGTGGATGCGAAGAATGAAAGATATGTCGAAGACGGGTGGCAGCCCGTATGCGTTTATGGGAGGCGGTATGCCTGATCAATACAGTGTTTCAGTTAATGGAAATCACTCCATCATCCAAAAGATTTTGAAAGCTGAAGGTGATGAACAAAAAACAAAATTGGCCAAACAATCACTCGATCTTGCACTACTCTCTCAAAACATGCTAACGGGCGCTGATCTGACTAATTTTATTAAGCGTAGCGTGGACCTTGTTTCTTAACAGAATGAAAAATATTTTTTCAATACCTTCGTTTTAATTATCCCATGTTAAAACGAATTCCATTCATTCTGATCTTCATGGCTGTTGGATCAGTCTACGCCCAGCACGAGCCCCGTGTTCAGGAGGGTGAATTTACATTTGACACCGACAAGCCATTCAAATTACTTGAACTGGACGAAGACATTTCCGAACCAATCGTGACCAAGAAAAAGAAACCCCGCAAAAAGGTATACTACGGGATTAAAACGAAAAAAGGTTTTACACGGAAAGGCTTTGGCGATCGGATCACCATCGAGTTATTCTACTACCTCAAGCATACCGAAAAGCCAAGCACATTTGTTCGCGATATCTACTGGTACGATTATACAAGACGGGAAATCAGGAGGTCAAGCACATTCGATCCCGAAAAAGGAGTCCTGCTTCACGGTCCGTACAAAAAAATGCAAGGCGATATCGTACTCGAAGAAGGTATTTATTACAAAGGCACCAAGCATGGTCGCTGGATGAAATATACCCGCGATCATATCTTGGAAGACAAGGAGAAATACTACAAAGGGTGGCCAAAGGAATCGCTCATTACCTACTATGATCCGATGGAGAGAAAAAAATTAAGGAAATTATTCCCATCGAATTCCACGAAAAGGAAGGATACTACTACCGGTTTCACGAAAACGGAAAGGTTGCTGTTATCGGGGAGTATTCGTGGGGCGAGCCTGTCGGTGATTGGATTGAAAACTATGAGGACGGGAAAAGAAAAAAAATTCTGGAGTATCCGGACGAACCTTTCCAGGGTATCGAGCCTTTCATTAAAAAAGAATACAACCCGCAGGGCCGCGAAGTTTATTCGAGCAGCAAGGGTCAGTAAAAGGCGTCTTCAAAGTGGCGCACATCAGAATCAGCACCCCGGCCCTGAACAGACACCACATCGTAACGCACGCGTCCATGCCATTGGTTTTCCATCATGTATTGCTCCGCCCCTTCCAAAACTTTTAGCTGTTTTGCACGGTCAACAAACTCTTCGGGAAATCCATGTGATGCCGAGCTCCGCATTTTTACCTCTACAAAAACCAACACATTATCCTTTCTTACCACCAGATCAATTTCGGACCTTTTGAAACGGTAATTCCTGTCAAGAATTTCGTACCCTTTTTCTGTCAGGAAATTCGCTGCCCGTTCTTCACCCTCATTGCCCCTTTTGATATTATCGCTCATGCGCTACATTTGGCGTTGAAATTAATGTAAATGAAAAAACTTATAGAAAGTTTTACAGTACAACTTACCGATGCACTGAAAATCGGGCAGGCAGTGGACTTACAAAGACCGGGTAGTGACATTCGCAATGTGTTGATTTCAGGAATGGGTGGTTCCGGCATTGGCGCCAATCTGGTGCAGTCTCTCACCTTCGGAAGAATTCCAATACCCGTTTCCGTTTGCAAAGGATATAATATCCCTCAATTTGTTGGGCCACACACATTATTTATTGCTTGCTCTTATAGTGGAAATACCGAAGAGACATTGGCATCCATCCAAAAGGCAATGCTGAAACGGGCGCATGTTATTTGTATTACATCGGGTGGAAAGATGCTGGAGATTGCTAAAGAATACAATCTCTTGTATATCCAGGTACCGCCCGGATCGCCAAGTCCCAGGGCTATGATCGGGTATTCTATTACTTCGTTATTGTTTGCACTGTATCATTCCAATCTTATTGGCGCAGCCTTTATAAAAGAAACCGAGAACGCAGTTGAATACATTGACCGTGGTGCTAAAGCGATTCGTGCAGAAGCGGAACTTATCGCTAAAAAGCTAAAAGGGAAACTCCCCATTATTTATTGTGATGGCCGATTGGAAGCCATGGCCGTGCGTTTTCAAAATCAAATCAATGAAAACTCAAAACAGCTGGCCCATGTCAATACATTCCCCGAAATGAACCACAATGAAATTGTAGGATGGATGTTTCCTGAAAATTTACTGAAGCAGTCCCAGGTTATATATCTCTACTCTGATCATGATCACGATCGTGTTGAAAAAAGAATGGAAATCTGCCGGGGCATTATTGAAAAAAAATCTACTCACATCATCGACATCGTTGCAGAAGGTGCCTCCCTGCTCGAGCAATACTATTATTTGATTCACCTTACCGACTGGATTTCATATTATCTGGCCAAAGAAAACCAAATCGATCCCGATCCAGTTGATGTTATTACCTATTTGAAGGACGAACTTTCGAAAATAAAGTGAATGAAATTGCTAACAAGCAAACCAAGGTCATTGATCTGGGCCTGATCAATTATCAGGAAGCCTGGGACTACCAGACCGGTTTATTCAATGAAATACTGGCTATTAAAAAAAGTGGAGATCTTCCGACTCCGAATTACCTTCTTTTCTGTGAGCATCGGCATGTATATACGCTCGGAAAAACTGGTGACAAAAAAAACCTCCTGGTTAATGAAGATCAGTTAAAAAAAATAGATGCCTCATATTATCAAACAAATCGCGGAGGCGATATTACGTATCACGGGCCCGGCCAGCTTGTTGTATATCCGGTGTTGGACCTTGAAAACTTTTTTACCGACATCCATCGTTACATGAGGTCGCTCGAAGAAGCGGTTATTCAAACACTCGAAACGTTTAATATTCAGGCCGGACGGCTTCAGGGAATTACGGGGGTTTGGATCGATCCCCTTAATGCTCAAAAAGCAAGAAAAATTTGTGCCCTTGGTGTAAAAACAAGCCGGTGGGTAACATTGCACGGGCTGGCGTTAAATGTAAACACCAACCTGGATTATTTCAATAATATTATTCCCTGCGCTATTGACGACAAGGCAGTAACTTCAATGCAAAAGGAATTGGCCAAAGCCCAAGACATAAAAAAGGTGGGCGATGTCCTGCTCGAGAAGTTGTACTCGGTATTTGAAATGGAAAACACTAAAGATGAAGAAGGACATTAGAATTCCCAAAGTTGAAAAGGTAACGGTAGCCATTGTGCCGGAGAAATCATTGCTCGATGAGGAGGAATGGAAAGCCTATTTAATCAACAATAATGATTTTGATATTGAAAATACGTTGGTGGCCAGTAAAGGATATGGAGAAAAAAACAAAGAAATTCAGAAGACATCAACACTGAGACATTTTCTAGAAACCGTTCCGGCAAACAGCAGTGCTTTGATTGAACCGATTGATCCTGCCGTTTTCCATCTCAACAACGAGTACTGGGTGAGCTATTATATCGGACAACAGATATTTGATAAGCGATTCGTTTTTGTGCCCGAAAGTATAAGTAAAGAGAATCTTACGTTTATTAAAACGCTGGAGAAAGACGGAATTCTCCATTCATAAGTTTTCAAGATACTTATAAACCGCTCCGGTATTTAACATCAATACTTTCTCATCCTGCTTAATGTCGCCTTTGCTTAACAATTTTTTCAAGGCAGGAAGCAGTGAGGCTCCTTCAGGTGCTACCAGTAAACCCTCTTCTCTTGAAAGTTCTTTGATGGAGTCCTTAATTTCCTGGTCTGAAACAGCCACAGCGGTTCCTTTTGATTCCCGGAGAACCTGCACCATTAATTTTAATGCAAATGGATTCGGAACGGCTAGTCCATTGGCAACAGTAAATTCACCATTGTCTTTACCAGTTATAGGCTTCTGGTGAAATTCACTCACAACCGGTTGTATGGTCACTGTTTGAACAGCAATCATTTTAGGAAAACTGCCGTCCAGCCATTTCATTTTTTTCATTTCATAGAACGCTTTCCAAATACCAATCAGCCCTGTGCCTCCACCGGCTGGGTAGAGTATTACATCCGGCAGTTCCCAGTTCAACTGTTCAGCAATTTCATAACCCATAGTCTTTTGCCCTCCAGACGATAGGGTTCCTTCATAGTAGACATGTCAAAGCACCCTTTTGATGCGGCTATCTCCCTGACTTTTTTCGCACAATCGCTTATCAGACCATCAACCTCTATCAGTTCAGCGCCATAGTATTGACATTCCTTTTTGAACGCGTTTGGAGTATGCCTTGGCATTACCACAACTGCTTTCATTCCTGCCCGTGCACAATATGCACTCATCGCGCCCCCTGCGTTTCCGGCAGTCGGAATGATACATGAATTGATTCCAAGTTCTTTAGCCATTGATACAGCCATACTTAAACCCCTGGCCTTAAATGACCCGGTTGGGTTAAGCGACTCATCCTTCATCATGAGCCATTCCAAACCTGTCTTTTGCTTTATTTTATTAAGCGGCAGAATCGGAGTCCATCCTTCGCCTAATGTTACCCGGTTTTTCTGATTGGCCAATGGTAACAAACTCCCGTATCGCCACATGGAGTTTTCTTTCTTGTCAATTACGCGCTTGGGCTTTGATGAGCGCAAGTCATACTTAGCAATGATTGGATTCCCGGTACACAAATCACATTTGGCAAATGAATTTTTTCGAGTTTATCATATTGCCGATCACATGCTGAGCATTGCAAAAACTGAAGCCGTGATGTTTTGTCTGAAATGAAAGAATCTAAAAACATGGGGGCGAAAGTAGTTCTGGAACTTATTCCAATCCAATATTAAATTCTTATCTACTATAACTTTACGTTATAATGTGTTTTGGCATACCGGACAAACATTTTATGCAAGCCACGTTGTTCTTCACCCTGGCGATGCACAAAATAAAAATGACGTATAATGCTAAGGTCATCAATAAATAACCGGACCAACTCACCGGCTGCCAATTCTTTCGTTATTGAACGCATCGGTAAAAAACCAATACATTCATCGGCTAGAATAAAATTTTTAAGGGCTTCAGTACCGCCCAGTTGCATCACAACGTTAAGGTCCGTAAGCTTAATTGATTTGCTTGCGAGTGCACTTTTTAACGCAGTCAACGTTCCTGAACCTCGTTCTCGCAGAGCAACAGCCGTTTCTTTTAATTCCTTTAATGTAATACTGCTTTTTTTGGTAAGGTCACTTTTAGATGAGCAAACCGGAACCACTTCGTCTGTCAGAAAATGCTCACTTTTTACACGCGGCATTTTCTTTTTCCCTTCAATAATTCCTAAATCAATCTCATGGTTTAGCAAAGCTGTTAATATGTTTTCTGAATTTCGATTGAGCAGACTTAACTGAACCGAAGGAAAACTTTTTCGAAAGCCTGATAATACGGGTGGAATAATGTACAAGGCTACGGTAGTGCTGGCACCCAGCCGAAGCTCACCCCTGGCATCGGTATTGTTGAAGTGAGTGCTGATTTCAAAATCGAGTTGCTTCTCAAGATTTTTTGCCTGAAGCAAATAGTCATACAAAATCTTTCCTACTTCAGTTAATGAAATAGAATTCCCTTTTCGGTCGAAGAGACTGGTTTTATAGTTTGCTTCCAGTTGTTGAATATGCTTAGTCACGGCAGGCTGGCTGATGTACAATATCTGACTAGCCTTGGTGTAGCTTAGTTGACGGACAACCTCGAGAAAAACTTCATGTTTGAAAGAGAGCATGTTCGTTGTTCGAAATTAAGCAAGTCATTAACAATCCAATCCATATAAAAGAATTTTGTAATGATATTACCTTAATTTGGTGCCATGAATTCTGACTTGAAAGACATTCTTTTCCTGGATATCGAAACCGTAGCCATTTCAGACAACTACAACACTCTTGACGAGCGATTAAAAGTTCAGTGGTCCCGGAAAGCAGGCTTTTTTAAACAGCGTGATGAGCTTACAACGGATGAGCAGCTGTTTCACCAACGCGCAGGTATTTATGCTGAATTTGGGAAGGTGGTGTGTATTGCGGTGGCCAAATTTTATGAAAATGAAAGTCATGAACTATGTATAAAAACAAAATATTTTGCTGATGATAATGAGTATCAGGTACTGTCTCACTTTCGTCAGTTGGTGGAGAAAAAAGATCTGAGCAATTTAAAATTGTGTGCCCATAATGGTAAAGAATTCGATTTCCCGTACTTGTCGAGAAGAATGCTGATCAATGGTATCCCGCTTCCTGCGGTCCTCAGCTTGTCCGGAAAAAAATCCTGGGAGATCCCCCATTTGGATACGATGGAACTTTGGAAGTTTGGCGACTATAAGCATTATACTTCGCTGGATCTTCTTACCGCTTTGTTTAAAATCCCATCCAGCAAAGGATCAATGGATGGAAGTAAAGTCAATGAGGTTTACTACAAAGAAAAGAACCTTAACAAAATCAGTGAATACTGTGTTGCTGATGTGGTGGCTGTAGCGCAGTTGTACCTTCGTCTCAAAGGTGAGCCGATTGTTGATCCCCAAAAAATTATCTCATCAAATGAGCAAGAAAAAATTTAAGGAAAGAAAAAAGAAAAAGGACAAAAAGGAAAAGTCTGGTCTGCAACCGGACATACTTCGACTGCTTGAAGAAAGCACGGGAAAAGCCTATTCGCCACAACAGATTGCAAAAAAAATTGGCGTTAAAAAAAAGGAGTTGATCAAGGAGCTTTTCAGGAGCCTCGATAAACTGGAGGAAGAAGGACGCATTGAGATTCTAAGTAATGGAAGTTATAAAAGCGGACGAAGCTCAGGAGCACTGGAAGGAATTGTCGAACATGTAAATCCCAAGTTCGCGTACATATTGATTGGAAATGATCTTCCTGATGTTTATGTCAGGTCATCTGACCTGGGCACTGCCATTCATAATGATCGGGTAAAAGTAGAATTGCTAAAACGTAAGACCGGCTCAAAACCGGAAGGTCGGGTTGTAGAAGTGCTGGCCAGAAACCGGACTCGATTCGTTGGCCGGCTGGAAATGTCTGCCCGGTTTGCATTCGTTATTCCCGACTTCAAGCGAATTTACCAGGATTTTATTATCTACCCCGAGAACCAGCAAAACGCAAAGCATAACGATAAGGTATTGTTTGAAGTCGTGAAGTGGGGTAGTCGGGATAAAAGCCCGGAAGCGAAGGTGATCGAGATCCTTGGGAAAACGGGAGAAAACGAAGCGGAGATTCATTCCATTATGGCAGAATTCGATCTTCCATTTCGATTTCCAGAACAGGTAATCCAGTATGCTGAAAAAATTGAAGGGGAGATCAGTGACAAGGAAATAAAGAAGCGTTTGGATTTTCGTGATGTGTTAACATTCACGATTGATCCTGAAGATGCCAAGGATTTTGATGACGCTGTATCCATAAAAAAATTAGAAAATGGCCTTTATGAAATTGGTGTACACATTGCTGATGTAAGCCATTATGTTCAACCCGGCAACCTGTTGGATGAAGATGCCTATGACAGGGCTACTTCTGTATATCTGGTGGATCGTACAATTCCGATGTTGCCCGAACGCTTATCAAACGAACTTTGCTCACTGCGTCCGCGTGAAGATAAGCTGACATTTTCTGCGGTCTTTCAAATGGATGATGATGCAAAATTCATAACCGCTGGTTTGGCAGAACCATTATTCATTCAAATCACAGGTTTTCGTATGAGGATGCACAGGCTGTCATTGAATCCGGTGCTGGAACTTACGCGGAAGAACTTACTCGATTGAATAGTCTGGCAAAGAAATTAAGGAAGGAACGTTTCGCAAAAGGTGCCGTTAATTTTGAATCGACCGAAGTAAAATTCAAACTCGACAAACAAGGCAAGCCCCTCGCTGTGGTCCCTAAAGTCAGAAAAGATGCCCATAAATTGATTGAAGAGTTTATGTTATTGGCTAATAAATCCGTAGCCACGTACATATTTAAAATGGGTAAGGATAAAGACCAAAAAACATTTGTGTACCGAACCCATGACAATCCTGATCCTGAAAAAGTGCAGGACTTTGCACAGTTTGCCAAACAATTCGGGCATAAAATAAATCTTGAAGGTGCGTCCCTCAGCCGCTCACTTAATTTGTTGATGGAGGAGATTGAAGGTAAGCCCGAACAAAATGTTCTCCAGCAGCTTGCCGTTCGATCCATGGCTAAAGCAAAATACACCACAGAAACCAACGGACATTTTGGATTGGCTTTCGCCCACTACACACATTTTACTTCTCCCATCAGGCGATATCCGGATTTGATGGTGCACCGGCTCCTGCAACATTATCTTGACGAAGGGAAACCTCCTAATAAAAAAGATACCGAGGATAAGTGTGCTCATTCATCTGAACGTGAAAAACGCGCTGCTGATGCTGAGCGTGCATCCATCAAATACAAGCAGGTGGAGTTTATGAGTATGGCTGAAGACAAAGTATATGAAGGAATCATAACGGGGGTGACCGACTTTGGAATGTTTGTAGAAATCATTGACACAAAATGTGAAGGCATGGTGAGAATGATGGATATGAAAGACGACTTCTATGAATTCGATGAGAGAAATTTCAGGATTATCGGCAGACGAAGAAAGAAAATCTACAGGTTGGGCGATAAAGTAGAAGTTCGGGTAAAGAAAGCGGATGTTGACAGACGATTAATTGATCTGGTCCTCGAATGATGCGCGAAGAGATTTCTACATACCTTCAATGGATTGAAGCTGAAATCATAAAGCAAAATCGCGGAGGTACGCCAAAATCGCTTTATGAAGCACAACGTTATATCCTTGCGCTGGGCGGAAAGCGAGTGAGGCCCCTGCTGGTGGCGTTGAGTTATCGATTATACAAAAACGATATCCTCCGCATCATTCCATTTGCCGTAACGGTTGAGCGTTTTCACAACTTTACACTCATTCACGATGATATCATGGATGAAGCCCCACTGCGAAGGGGAAAGAAAACAGTACATGAAAAATGGGATAACAGTACAGCCATTCTTGCAGGGGATACCATGTTGGTTAAAGTGTATGATCAGTTTCTGAATCTGGAACCCTCCATCTTGACTGAAGCCCTGACTATTTTCAATGCCATGGCCCTGGAAGTTTGCGAAGGCCAACAAACCGACATGGAGTTTGAAAAAATCAATCGGGTTTCGGAAAAAGAATACATTAACATGATCCGCCAAAAGACTGCTGTTCTTCTCGGGTTTTGCATGGAATTCGGAGCTCTTCTGGCGGGGGCAAAAAAGCAAGATCAAGTAGCATTGCGTGAACTCGGTATTAATATCGGAATTGGATTTCAACTTAAAGATGATCTGCTCGATGTTTATGGTAACTCGAATAAGGTTGGGAAAAAACTTGGGGGTGATATTCTTTCCAACAAAAAAACATTCTTGTTGATTAATGCCCTGTCAAAGGCCAAAGGAAAAGACAAAGACATTCTTAAAACGTGGATTAATAAAAAGAAATTTGATAGCAAGGAAAAAGTTGCTGTTATTAAGAGCATTTACGACAAGCTGAAGATTCGTGAACTCACCGAAAAGAGAATCAGCGAACAGTTTGATGTCGGATTCAGGTCACTTGAATCCCTTCAGCTCGATAGTCATAAAAAGGAAGCCCTCAAAAAATTTATTGTCGGATTGATTGAAAGGCAATCCTGATGAGCGTGGAGGAGGAATTACTGGATGATGATTTATTCGAACACTTCAGAATTGTGGCTGATCCAGGCCAGAGCCTGATCAGGGTCGACAAATTCCTCGCTGATCGTTTGCGAAATGTGACGCGATCAAAAATACAAACCGCCATTAACGAAGGGTTTGTAAAAGTCAATGACAAGGACATTAAACCCAATCATAAAATACACCCCCATGATGTGGTTGTGGTTTCACTTCCCGAGCCACCACGCAATACAGATGTTATAGCTGAAAATATTCCGCTTAATATTGTGTATGAAGATGCCCACCTTTTGATTGTTAATAAACCCGCAGGTATGGTTGTTCATCCTGCCCATCAAAACTGGACAGGCACGCTGGTGAATGCGTTGACCTATCATTTTCAAAATTTACCGCAAATGCCGGGCAATGAAGGAAGGCCCGGACTGGTTCACCGGATCGACAAAGACACCTCCGGCTTGCTCGTGATTGGTAAAACGGAAGAAGCACTTACAGCCCTCGCCAAACAATTTTATGATCATACCATTGAGCGAACATACTGGGCGCTGGTTTGGGGCGAACCTGAAAACACAGAAGGAACTATCGATGTTAATGTAGGCCGAAGCTTAAAGGATCGCAGAATTACAGTAGCCTTTCCGGCAGGTGATATGGGGCGAAATGCCATCACACATTTTAAAGTCCTGAAGGCATTACGTTATGTTTCATTAGTGGAGTGCAAACTTGAAACAGGTCGCACTCATCAGATAAGAGCGCACATGAAATTTCTGGGGCATCCCCTTTTTAATGACACACAATATGGAGGGAGCGAAATTTTAAAGGGAACAACATTTTCTAAATACAAGCAGTTTGTTGACAACTGCTTTAAAATGATACCCAGGCAAGCACTTCACGCTAAGACCCTTGGCTTTGTACATCCTGCCACCAAGGAACACATGTTGTTTGAATCGGAACTACCTGATGATTTTAAAAGTGTTCTTGACAAATGGGAAAACTATGTCAGGTACAATTAACAGAATGGAAAGAGGATACGAATTGATCCGGATATGTATTGAATATCCACCGTGTCATTTGAAAGGAAAAACTCTACGCTGAGAGTTTCAGCCCTTTATCTCCCAATGCATTTCGGATCTCCTGCATGGCTTCTTTTTTAAACGAGCGATAATCTCGGTGTTTCCCAGACTTTCGCAAAAGCGCTTTCATATAGCGGAGAACTTTTTCAGCCTGAGTGCTATTCAATTCCTCAAGGGAAGCTTGAATAGCGATTTTAGGTGAGTTTCTCATATAATTACAAGTGGTTGTTGTATAACAAATTTAACGAAAAAGATTTACCTAAAGTTCTGTAAATAAGGGATTAACAGTTAAATAACATGGAGGTAATATCCCATCAAAAACGGTATAATTTGCTGAGAAAAAACGGCTTTGTTTCCCATCTTGTCGTCTATTGTAATAATATTAAGGGAAGAATTATTAACCCGATCAGGTAATGAAATCCAAACTTTCAAAACTTACTCAGAGTGTTCATGCCGGCTCGCATGGAGATCCACAATTCAACGGTATCGTAACTCCGGTTTATCCATCTTCAGCATACGATTATGAAGAAGGTGCTTTTTATCCCCGGTATTTTAACACACCCAATCAAAAAGCTGTTGTTGAAAAACTAGCAGCTCTGGAAAACGGTGAAGATGGGATGATCTTTAGTTCCGGAATGGCCGCCATCATGACGTCTATTTTGCTATGGTCAGGAAAGGCGATCATATCATTTTTCAGGATGATCTTTATGGAGGAACCCATCATGCTGCATTGAACGAACTTGATCGATACGGCATTGAACATATAATGGTCCCGGCAGTGAATCCGTCAGCTTTTGAAAAGGCTATTCAAAAGAACACTAAAGTCATTTATATCGAAACGCCATCCAATCCACTTTTGAAAATTACGGATATCAATGCGGTAGCAAAAATTGCCCGAAAGCATGGGATCATAACCATCATTGATAATACGTTTGCCTCACCTGTCAATCAAAACCCGATTGATCTGGGAATTGACATCGTAACTCACAGCGGCACAAAATACATTGGCGGACACAGTGATTTAAGTTGCGGTGTCGTTGTTACCTCTAAAAAATTGGTAGAGCGAATCTGGGAAAGTGCCATTCATTTTGGTGGCAACCTCGATGCGCAAACCTGTTATATGGTGGAACGCAGCCTGAAGACCATTGTGCTGCGTGTGCAGCAACAAAATAAAAATGCGCTGGCTATTGCTAAATTTCTTGAAGGACATGCTAAGGTGCCTAGAGTTTTCTATCCCGGATTAAAGAATCATGCCGGACATGCCATTGCAAAAAAACAGATGCCGGGAGGATTTGGGGGAATGTTGTCATTTGAGATTACAAGTGACCCAACCCGGTTTATCAATAAACTTAAATACATTAAGCGAGCAGTCAGTTTGGGAGGAGTGGAATCAACTATTTGTACACCGGCCAGAACCTCTCACGCTAAACTTACGCCTGAAGAACGCAAAAAGGTTGGCATCAGTGATAAGTTATTGCGATTATCCGTAGGTATTGAAGAAACGACCGACCTGATCGAAGACTTACAACGCGCCTTATGATCAAAATCAGAGAAGCCCTCCTCGCTGATGCGCCATCCATTGTAGATTTTCAAATTGCCATGGCTAAAGAAACGGAAGGCCTCGATCTTGAATCATTAATTTTGGTGGAAGGAGTAGCTAAAGTTTTCCTGGATCCATCAAAAGGAAAATATTTTGTAGCCGAAAAAAACGGAAAAATCATTGGTTGCCTGCTCACTACGTTTGAGTGGAGCGATTGGAGAAACGGAATTGTATTGTGGATTCAATCCGTTTATGTAAATCCTGATCAAAGAGGAAAAGGAATTTATTCTCAATTATATGCTTACATTAAAGAGCAGGTAAAGAATGACTCCCACATGAAAGGCATTCGTCTGTATGTGGATAAATCAAATACAGCCGCGCAAAAAGTGTACGAACACTTGCACATGGATGGCAATCATTACAAGGTGTATGAGTGGATGAAGGACTAATTTTCTACTTCAACAATAATTTCAATTTCAACAGAAATATTATTGGGTAGCGAATTCATCCCCACGGCTGATCGGGCATGCTTACCTTTCTCACCAAAAACAGAAACCATCAAATCGGAAAAACCATTGATTACTTTTGGCTGATCCGTAAAATCGCTGGAACAATTGACCATGCCCAGCACTTTAACAATTCGCTTTACTTTATTCAGATCGCCTAATTCTGCTTTTAAAGTAGATAGAATGGAAATGCCTGTATATTTTGCCGCCTCATACCCTTGTTCCCAGGTCATATCTTTGCCTACTTTTCCTCTTCCAAAATCTGAACCTTCTGCAGGACCATGACCTGCAAGAAAAATGAGATTACCCGTACGAACCGCTTTGACATAATTGGCCATCGGTTGTGTCGGGGGTTTCAATTCGATGCCCAGTTCTTTTAGTTTTTTATCATAATCCACGTTTTGTGATAAAGCAATGGTGGACATGAGACATAGGCAAAGAATACTAACGTAGGCTTTCATGAAATTTGAATTTCGACCAAGTTATGAAATAATGTTCAATCAAAAAGTCAATTGAGTACCTTGTAGTATGAAGAAAACGATTTCTGAAAAACACAGATGCGCATGGAGCCTGGGCTTTGATCAATACATTGAATACCATGACACGGAGTGGGGTATGCCGGTTCATAATGATCAAAAACATTTCGAATTCTTAATTCTTGAAGGAGCACAGGCCGGGCTCAGTTGGTCGACTATTTTAAAAAAACGGGAAGGCTATCGAAAGGCTTTTGCGAATTTTGATCCGCAAAAAGTTTCCCGGTTCACTGAGAAAAAAATCGGTCAGCTGCTTTTGAATCCGGATATCGTGAGAAATCAGTTAAAAGTAAGATCCGCGGTAAACAACGCGAAATGTTTTTTGGCGGTGCAAAAAGAATGGGGATCGTTTGATGCGTATATCTGGTCTTTTGTGAACAATAAACCCATTGTAAATAAATGGAAGACCATGAAGCAGATTCCTCCGCGGTCAAAAGTATCGGATGCGCTAAGTGCCGATCTGAAAAAAGAGGATTTAAGTTTGTAGGAAGTACGATTATCTACGCTCATTTGCAAGCGTGCGGGCTGGTCAATGACCACCTGGTGGATTGTTTTCGGTATAAGGAAATCTGCAGGGATACCAGCTGAAAATAATTCGCTAACGCAATTGAAGCTAAAGACTACGTGAAGTAAATATAAAAGGCATATACCCCCAGCACGAGCAGCGTAATACCCGGCACCCGCTTCAGCCACAGGCTATGCCTCAGCATCGAAGCCAGCTTATTGGCCAGGAACGTATACAAGGAAAGTAGCAGCAGTGTGCCAATGGATATCCCGAAAATATAACTGTGTAATAATCCGGTTGATGAAAGTTGCAACCATCCCTGTGCTTTAAGGTAGGCCGTAACACCAATCCAGAAGGGAATCGCCAGGGGATTGAGCAGTGCAATGACTATACCTCTTCGGAATCCGCTTTCCTGAAATTTTTGGTAGAACTCTGTTGGTTTACTTACCGTCCATAAATTAAGGATACCCAGCACCGTCATCACAATGGCCGTTATTAACTGAAAATTATCAAGCACTACAGGGGCTGATGTAATCCAAGCCTCGAACTGAACGGCAATCCAGGCGTAAGGATATTCGATAATAGCCGCTGCCACCGTAAACTTCATAGCAATTCTGATCTTCTGCTCAAGCCCGAGCTGGAGAACAGACAGATTGATCGTACCGGGTGGAATGGAGCCAATAAAACTGAATAATAAGCCCAAGGCAAAAACCAACAGGTATTCCATAATTATTATTTGGTGTACTTTTTAAACTCAGCATAAATTTTCCTGGCTTCAGCAAAGCTTGTATAGGGTATTCCCTGTTTATGATTAATTGTGCTGATCGTATACATGGTGTTCCAGTGCTTGATTAAATCAAGATATGCATTCCACACCGAACTTTTCGGATCATAGATGTGGGAAGGTTCCGCTCCACAACCATTCAATTCCATTACTTTAAAATCTCCACTTTCAAGATTCTCCTCAGTTGCTGTTCGCAAATCATACCGGCCAAAATAAAATCCTTCAATTCCCTTACTGATCTCATCAAACGTTTGTGAAACCTTGTCCGTAATAAGATCGTTCCGGTTCAGGAATTTTGTGCCCAGGCAATGATTACCGATTGAACCCAACTCCATTCGTTCACCTTTGTCAGGAATCTGATCAAGCCTATCTTTAAATTTAATTTTCAATGTTTCCCATTGAAGTTTAGATCGATCTTTGGCGAGAATTAATTCCTTAAGCGAACGATCTCCATCGCCTTCAACAAATAGCATTTCTTTTCCGGTGATGGAAGTTACCCTTCCGGTTGCAGCATTTGGGAGGCGTGTGTAAAACACACCAAACTCAAGCGGAAGGTCAACAAATTCCTGAATGATAAATTTCTGGTTAATTCTGATTATGTAATCGTTCAATCCATCCGCAGAATGAATCTTTCTGACCATCCAGCCCCGTTCTCCAAAATCCGGTTTTGCGATAAATGGAAAACTTATGTCTGCAGATTGGATTCTTTCAAGAATTGAAGCAAAAGGTTCATCTTTATTAACCAAAATCGCTGCCGGCTTTAGCTTTTTGGGATTTTTTCAAGCACCGTGAATTTGGACTCCCCCAACATTCCCCCCATGACAATACCCGGATTGGATGCGCTGAAAAAAGCAATGACCGGCTTTTCACCGAAAGCCAAATCCAATACAAAAAAAGAGGCCATTGAAAAACCCAAAATGGCCAGTACTCCCAGTGTGTCAACCGAATAAAAAAATTACTTCTTAAAATATTCGCCATGAATCAGGCGGGTAACTACTGCGGTATAGCGGTTTCCTCTTTTTTATATTTAATTGTAGAGACTGCCACACCAAAATCAGCAGGTAACGAAATGTAAGGTGCTGCCTCACGAATTGCAATTTTAAGTATAGCCATGTGATGAACAGCATGCTCAATATTATAGGTCAGTTCACGATTGAAGTTAGTATCCATTGAAGCTATGTTATCGGATAGCGCATCATACCCAACCTCAAAGCGCAACGTTTCATTTTCGGTTATATTCAAAATGAACTTCTTTATTTTCTCAATGGCACCAAGCGCAATCACCCTATCTGATTCGATCAATTTATCATGATTTCTCAAGTCATAATTTACTGTGCCGGTTTTCAAACCCTCTTCAAGACAAATAAAGAACTCCAGTGTGTGCCGTACATGCTGTCCTATTGTTGCCTGGCTCAGCGTGGCCAAGGGTTTTGTAAAATCGGACTCGTGGATGTTCTCAAGCACTTCAGATAATTGAAAAGAATTGTACCGGCAGCGTTCTTGAGCATGGTTTTCTAACTTAATCGGTAAAGATAATTGAATTATGAGTTCGTGAAATGGGGGATGTCATTTTTTATAAATCGCGTTCCAGTTTTTATCTGCACTGGCTTTCAGGCCTGGCTCATTCTTATTCCAGCTGGTCAGCGTATTGGTTGTCCAGAAATTGTAAAACAAAAACAATTTCCCGTTGCTGATTTTATAGGTTTCGGGATCTACTTTGACTTTTTCACCGGAATCTCCCATCGCAAAGGCACACCAGCCTCCATAGGCAGGTTCATATTTTTCCGGATTTGCTTTAAAGGTATTTCTATTCGCTATTGACGCGAAATAGTAATGAACTCCTTCATGAATATGAAAGAATTCTTTTTTACCTTCTGTTGGCTTTGATTCAAAATAGCTCACCGGATCATACCCCGAAATGGCAATTTTATCTTTTACATTAAAATGGGTCAGCCGCATTTCGGCAGGTGATCCTTGCAGCAATTGACTTAAAAGGAAGCTGAAGATTAGTGTTTTCATACTTTGATAAGGTGTAAACGCAGATTTTAAAATTTGAGTTTACCGTTCAAAAATAAATTTTCCGGACCGATTAATCTGGCATTATTGCATTAATCTCCCGCCAGACCAGGTCAGGTTCAAATCCTTTGCGAATAAGAAATTGAGACAGTTGGTGCTTCAGCACGTACGGATTCGATGTCCCGATTTCACTCATTTTTTTTCGTAAAAGAGTTTTAAGTGTCTTTTGGTAATCTTCCTTGTCAATTTCAGAAAGTCCCAATTTTATACAGTTAGAGGAAAGCCCATGAGACTCCAGTCCTCTTGTAATTTTTATCTTCCCCCATTTTTTAATCCGGAACTTGCCTCCGGCAAAAGTCCTGGCAAACCGTTCTTCATTTAAGAACTTCTCTTCAATAAGGTAGGCTATAATTTCATCTACCTGCGATTTCCAAAGCCCGTAGCCATAGAGCTTTTCCTTAACCTGTCGATGCGATCTTTCCTGATAGGCGCAGTACCGTACTATTTTTTGGCGTGCCGATTCGGGTGTGATTTCCTTTGCCAATTTCTTGCCAAGTGATTTAACCGGGCATGCTCTTGATGAACCCTTTATTCTTTAGAATACTGGCGACAAACTTTCGTTCATTATCGGTATTAAAAATTTTAAATGGAAGGTGAATCATCTGAGCTTTATTGACAACCAACAAAAAATGATCTTTGCCCACCTGAGCTCTTTTAATCTGATCCCATTTTAAAGGCATCCCTTCCCGCGCACTGATCTTCATAACGATTTGCTGGCTTGTTATTTCGTACGAAAATCTTTCGAAAAGCATCTTTCCCTGATCCATTTGAGACACCCCATAAAACTGAATCCACCAGAAAAGTAAGTACAATACGGTGCCAATGAGAGCACTAATAAACCACCACATGCTGGGTATCCAAATAAATCCTGAACATATGGCTATGATTATCAAGGTTACCCACCACTGTTGTTTTAATACGTTGCGCATTGCAAAGCGTATGTACTGTTTCTTCTCAAGCCGGTAATTTTTGGTTTTAACAATCATAGTCGAAATTCAATTTCTGGAGCCCAAAAGTACGTGGTTTACGTCTTGATAAAAATGGATTGAAAACATTTCTGAATTAACTCGGAACAAGCTTCAAATTTAGATCAAGGCTTTTTACGGTATGCGTTAACGCGCCTATCGATATAAAATCAACTCCGGTTTCAGCGACATCAACAATGGTATCCTCGGTAATTCCTCCACTGGCTTCGGTTCTATATTTTCCGTTTATTAATGACACTGCGTCTTTCATCATACCAACTGACATGTTATCAAGCATTATGACACTGATACCACCTATGCCAAGAATAGTTTCTACATCGTGCAAAGTCCTGGCTTCAACTTCTATGTCAAGAGGCTGTTGGGTTTCCTTTAGATAGTTGTGGGCTTTTTTTATTGCCTCCGCTACACCACCACAAACATCAATGTGATTATCTTTTAGCATAATCATATCGAACAATCCCATTCGGTGATTCGTCCCTCCCCCTATCCATACCGCCCACTTCTCCGCTAATCTGAAATTTGGTGTTGTCTTACGCGTATCCATCACCTTAGCCTTGGTATGCGCAATAAGTTTATTTAATTTATTTGTATGGGTTGCAATTCCGCTCATTCGCTGAAGACAATTTAGCACCAGTCTTTCGCCCATAAGAATAGAGCGAATGGGCCCGCTTACCTCTAAAACGATGCCTGAAGAATTCACAATCGCACCATCCTTAACGATTGCTTTGACTTGCAAAGATGAATCAATGTGCAGGAAAATTTCTTTCGCTAATTCAACGCCCGCAATAACTCCGTCCTGTTTCGATTTTAGGATTCCTTTCCCCTTTTGATTTTCAGAAACCGTAGCCAGGGTTGAATAATCTCCTGAGCCTATGTCTTCAGCCAGGGCAGATCTAATAAATTGTTCGAGTGCTGATTGAGTTACGAAATAAGGACGGGTCATTCCTTCAGAAAAGCGAGTTCATGTATAAGAAGCACTTTGTCAACTTCTTTAACCCTTATCATAACGCTGTAATTAGTACCATTGCTTACATAGCGGCCAATGGCAAATTGCAACCCACTCTTTGATGAGCCCGAATGCACAATGGAAAAATCGGATACTGGATATTTTTTAAAAAGTCGCGCAAAACAAATTCTGCCTGCGCTTTACTATAGGTATTGATGTCTCCCAATACATTAATTTCAACAGAAGCATTCAAATACCGGGATACCTCTTTTGAACTTCCCGTTTTAAAAACATCCCTGATCGGATCAAAAGCGCTGTGCTGAGCATACGATAGCGGGCCGATCAATAAACTTATCATCAGGATAAAAACTAATCTCATTAAAAAACGCAGGTCTTTCATTGCTGTAAATTCCGGCCAAAATTGTGCCATGATTGTACTATTTCGAAAGTTAATTAATAAACTCATTTGAATTTTAAGACTCATACTAATTCATTCAAATCCTTGGCTATTCAGGGTATATTTGCTGCTTAACAGATGTTTGGTCAATGAATAAAAAGGTTTTGTTGATGATTTTGGATGGTTGGGGAATTGCCAACAACAAAAAATATTCCGCCATCGACCAAGGTCAAACCCCTTTTATTGATTCTTTATACGCCAAATACCCAAACAGTAAGCTGGAAGCTTCAAGCGGGGCGGTTGGATTGCCCGAAGGCCAGATGGGAAATTCTGAAGTGGGGCACATGAACATTGGTGCTGGCCGAATCGTCTACCAGGATCTTGTACGCATCAACAAAGCATTCGAAAAATCAGAAATTGATCAACATCCAATTCTTGAGGAGGCTTTTAGTTATTCTAAAAAGCAGAATAAAAATATTCACATAATGGGTCTTGTCTCGGACGGTGGAGTACATTCTCATATTAATCATCTTAAAGGCCTGTGTACAGTGGCTAAGACCAGAGCGATTTCTAACTTATATATTCATGCCTTTACGGATGGCCGGGACACTGATCCGAACAGTGGGCTAGATTTCCTCGATGATCTGCAACAACATTTGTCGGCCACGACTGGAAAAATTGCATCAATAATGGGGAGGTATTATGCAATGGATCGGGACAAACGCTGGGAACGAACAAAGGTTGCTTACAATTTACTCGTTCATGGAACTGGTATAAAAACGACTGATATTTTTACAGCTGTTAACGCTTCTTATGAAGAAAATATTACCGATGAATTCATAAAGCCCATAGTAGTTGTTGAGAATGATCAACCCATAGCGGTCATACAGGATGGTGATGTTGTCATTTGCTTTAATTTCAGAACAGATCGCGCCCGGCAAATCACCATGGCCCTTACGCAGCAGGATTTCCATGAATACAACATGCATCGGCTAAGCCTTCATTACATTACGATGGCACGTTATGACAACACATTCAAAAATGTTAATGTAGTTTTTGAAAAAGATAATCTTGAGCTTACCCTTGGGGAAGTACTTTCAAAAGAAGGTAAAAAACAGATCCGAATTGCAGAGACAGAAAAGTATCCGCATGTAACCTTCTTCTTTTCTGGCGGACGGGAAGAGCCATTTCCGGGAGAAAAGAGAATTCTTTGTCCTTCACCAAAAGTCCCTACTTATGATCTACAGCCTGAAATGAGTGCCTCTGATATCCGGGACCAAATAATTCCTGAACTAAAAAATCGAACCGCTGATTTTATTTGTCTCAATTTTGCAAATCCTGATATGGTAGGCCATACAGGCGTATTTAAAGCTGCTATCACAGCGTGTGAGACGGTTGACCAATGTGCCGGTGATGTGGCTAAAGTTGCCATTGAAAATGATTATGCCGTGCTAATTATTGCTGATCATGGAAATGCAGAGACTATGTTTAATGAGGATGGCTCTCCGCATACTTCACACACCACGAACCCCGTACCTTGTATTTTAATGAGTGACTTCAAAGGAAAACTGTCGGATGGAAAACTCGCTGATTTAGCGCCTACCATACTTCACTTAATGGGATTGACCGCTCCCTCCATCATGACCGGAAAATCACTACTGAATGTATAAGAAGATAATCTTCGTTTCTTGCTGTGTTCTTATCACGGCTTGCACCCAGCAACCCACTAAAGAAACTCAAGTCATTTTGAACATCGACAGTTTGGTTAGTTCGCAATCCTTACTTTTGAAATCATTGAATGCCGAACTGCAAAAGCAATTGGTAATGAATGGAGCCAAAGAAGAAAAAAAGTATCGACCTGACTCTTTGGCGTGGAGGACAGAACTTGATATCCTTAGACAACTAACCATAATCAACAAACCGATTTATCAGGATCTGTATACTCAGGAAGATAATCAGTTGGACTCTGAAAGCAATCTGAAGATTCGATCGTATTCAACGACACAGGATGTTCCGGTGCCGGTTATTAAATTTTATTATCGCAATTCTTTCGAAAATCTAAGGCGAATAACGTCAACTTATATCGAGAAAAATTCGCTTTACAAAAGTGAACGTCACTTTGATCTTGAATTTTTGGAGGAGGGGCAATCAATTCGGCTTGAAAAATTCAAGGTTACCGGATTTCAGAAAATGATATTGTCCGATAGTGTGGTTTATTCACTTCAATTATCCATTTTTAGGTAGGTATTTTATTGATAATGAATTGATTATAACGCACCCCTCATTCAGGGACTGGAACTAATTGATTGAGTGTGGGTTTCCTTTATTTTGGGCTCAGTATTAACCGTCAGTTCAGATTTTACGATAAGGATATATTTGTAGCTTTACTCATTAAAGAGGTGATTACCTGACCTTGTGATAGGCGATAATCACCTCTTTATTTAAAGAATAAATTTTCGGATTACAGCATGCTACTTATTAGTTTATTAGGATTGGAGATTAATACGGAAACACTTCTCTATGTAGCATTTGCTGTTATTATTATCACCTTTTTGCTTCTTGATCTTGGCGTTTTCCATAAGACTGCTAAAAAGATAAGTACTAAGTCAGCTCTTATACAATCTATCTTTTGGGTTATTGTAAGTACAATTTTCGGTTATTTCATATACCTGGAGGGGCCCTATAACGAAGTCGTGGGTGGGGTTGAGCGCTCTCTAAGCGGGTCGGATGCAGCGCTTGAATATTTTTCGGCTTACCTCACAGAATATGCACTTTCTGTCGACAACATATTTGTAATCCTGCTCATCTTAAAATACTTCAGAGTCAAGGAGGAATACTACCACAACGTATTGTTCTGGGGGATTCTTGGAGCCATTGTATTTAGAGGAATTTTCATTTTCGTTGGCGCCATTCTGGTTGCCAAGTTTCACTGGATACTTTACATCTTCGGTGTATTCCTCATTTATTCTGGTATTAAAATCTATTTTGATGAAGGTGATGAGCAGATCGACCCGGGAAAAAATCCGATTCTGCGTTTTTGTAAGAAATATCTCCCCTTTACAGATCATGAGCACGGGGGCAATTTCATTGCACGTGAAGAAGGGAAGTTAGTATTTACTTCACTTTTCCTGGTTATCATTTTAATAGAAACAACGGACTTAATTTTTGCTGTTGATTCAATTCCGGCAGCCTTTGCAATTACCCAAAATGAATTCTTGATTTACACATCAAATATTTTTGCGGTTATGGGATTACGGGCGATGTTCTTCCTGTTAGCAGGAATTATCGACAAGTTTTATCTGCTTCAAAAGGGGCTATCAATTATCCTGTTTTTCATTGGCGCAAAAATGCTCTTGGAAATCTTTGATATTGAGGTACCGGTTAACATGTCTTTTACAGTCATTATTGTCACACTCACGGCCGCCATTATTTTTTCGGTCATTGTGCCCAAAAAGACTCCCAAGTCTGAAGAACTATCTTAGTGATTTTCTAGACTTTCCGTAAAAAACGAACTTGGCAAAATCTTCATCATCACAGGAAGGGTGAGGTACTTCTGTGGAAGGGATGTGATTACAAAAGTTGGAATTGTTTTAAAAACCGTTAACAAAAGTTCCTGAGTTTTACTTTTCTCATCATCGGATAACTCCATTGACCGTGCCTTTTTTAATAACGAAACCAGCTCTCCGCTGCTTCTGACACCTGAAATCAATTGATCTTTATTTTGATTAATCACCCGCATGACCCGGTTCATGTATTGCTCGCTTACTTCTTCGTAACTATGCTTGCTTTGCAAATAATCCAACTGTTGCCAATGTTCCAGAACAAAGCCTTCTACGGCAATCAAACTGTTCTCTAATTCATCGGAAGATATACCAAGATGGCTCGCTACCCGGTTTAAAAAATTCAATTCAACATCCTCTATTTTTTTGTCAGCCCAAACCACGAGAATGGCTATTTCAAGAAAGTACTTCTTAAGAATCCAGGAATTATTAGTGGGCAAACTGACCTCCTCTATCTCCATACCTTCCTTAAAAAGAGAATAAGCTTCTTTCTTTTTTCATCTGAAAGACCTGATCCGTCAATAAAATAGTCAAACATTTTTGTTTCCTCCTCCTCAATCCTCTTGTTGGCATGTGATGCCGCAGTGATTACCCTTACCACAGAAAACCGCAGCTCTTCTCTTTCATATTTAAAAAAATCAGAAACAATTTTATTCGCATTAGTATGAATCCATTGCCCGAAAATATAAATGTCAAGAAAGAGAAGACTGTTATTAAAAAACTTTGACCAGAAGTTATCTGCTGAATCGGAGGTCATATCAACACGCCTGGCCAGTATCTTTTCTGCCAGTTCAGCTGGTGCTTTCTTCCTTCCAAAAAAAGTACGAGACGGAACCGACACTTCGGGGAACACAGTGTTATAAAAATTTCCAATATTCTCCAGAGCCTTAAGAACAGCTTCAGACAAATCATTTGGATCCTGAATAGACTTGCCCTGAAAGAAAAATGAACTACCAACCAGACTTTCAGCAAGCAGAATCTTAAGCCTGTCTTTTTGGCTCCAGAATTTAGAATCGGGATGATCAAATAAATCAACCGACTGACCATACATAACCCCGGTTGGTTGAATTATCTTATACAGCGATTGATCTGGATGAAGGGCGTCTTTGCTTTCTTCCGTTAAATCCCGGAGAAGATCTTTGCGAAACTCCAGGTACTCTACAAGCCATCCTTTCTTATCGGGTTTCATTTCTTATCAGGAAGAAGATTTCCATCCTTTTTTATTGAGCACCTTAACAGATTCAGCAACTTTAGTTTCAAGTTTTTTCTTGAGTCCTTCTATTTTCTTTGCAACCTTTTCATCTGATGTTCCTAAAATCTGTGCCGCAAGAATTCCGGCATTTCGTGCTCCGTTGAGCGCTACAGTTGCCACAGGAACCCCTGACGGCATCTGCAAATGGAAAGCACTGAATCCCATCCATCGATTGAGTTTGATGACTTAATGGGAACTCCTATTACAGGTAAGGTAGTCATTGAAGCTACCATTCCGGGCAAATGGGCCGCTCCTCCTGCCCCGGCAATTATTACTTTGATACCCCGCTGACGGGCTGAAGTTGCATACTCAACCATTCGCTTTGGTGTGCGGTGAGCCGATACCACCGAAACCTCAAAACCAATAGTAAACTCTTCAAGGAATTCCGCTGCCTCTTTCATAATTCGAAGGTCCGATTGACTCCCCATTATAATACCCACAACTGGTTTGTTCATGCTACTACCTTTAATGTCTTCTTAACTTTCTCAGCTTTTCTTCTTAATTGGTTATGGTCGTAATCCGTTATCGTAACGTGTCCCATTTTTCGATATGGTTTTGTTAATGCTTTTCCATATAAATGCAGGTGCGCACCCGCAATATTCATCACCTCTTCCACACCTTGATACTTCGCTTCTCCCTCATATCCCGGTTCACCCAGTAAATTTACCATCGCAGCTGGAATTATCAAGGTCGGATCACCAGGTGGAAGATTCAAAATGGCTCTCAAGTGCTGTTCATACTGTGATGTGGTGCACGCTTCAATGCTGTGATGGCCGCTATTATGAGGTCTGGGAGCCATTTCGTTGATTAAAATTTTTTGGTCCTTGGTAACAAACATTTCAATAGCCAGAATACCAACCATATCTAACTTGTAAACTATATCCCTGGCCAATTGTTGTGCTTCAATTTTAACATCCTCCGAAATAGACGCTGGTGCAAACAGATATTCCACTAAATTTTTCTCCGGATGAAATTCCATTTCAACAGGATCATAAACTTCTATTTCACCCGATAAATTACGAGAAACAATGATTGAAATTTCCTTTTCAAAATCAACCAGCTTTTCAAGAATACCGGGTTGATCAAAAGCCTTAGAAAGCGCTTGCTTCGATTCAATTATCTGGACTCCTCTTCCGTCATAGCCTTCCTTTCCCAGTTTGTTTACCGCAGGCAAGAATTCCTCATGGCGCATTACCTCTTCCCTATTATTTACCAACACGAAATCAGCAGTAGGATAAGAATTGGTCTGATAAAACTTCTTCTGGAGACGTTTATCCTGAATTAATTCAATTACGGACGATGGCGGAAAAACACGCTTGCCCTGCTGTTCAAGAACTTTAAGTGCCTCAGTGCTTACGTTTTCGATCTCAATGGTTACAACATCACAATCCTTTGCAAACGAAAGTACAGTTTCTTTATCGGTGAGTTTGCCCACTGCAAAATCACAAAGCTTGGTGCAAGGCGCATCAGATCCGGATCAAGCACAGAAAACTCAATGTTAAAATTCAGGCCTGCTTGTATCAACATCCTTCCTAATTGCCCTCCGCCCAAAATACCTATGCGAGTACGGCCGTAAAGTTTTTCCATTCTACTAATTGATCATTTCCATGCGCAGAATCGTATCGCCAACTTCGATTTGATCTACTACTTCCATTCCGTTTTCAACCACTGCAAAAATAGTATACCTGCCATCAAGGTGTGGAGTGGGTGAGTGTGTGATAAACCATTGGGTTCCTTCTGTATCCTTTCCGGCAGATGCCATCCCAACCGAACCACGCGAATACCTTCTCAGTCCAAATTCTGACCTGATTGAATAATCTTCGCTTCCGTAACCATCACCCCGATAACATCCTGCCTGAATCACAAAATTCGGAACAACACGATGAACAAATTTCCCATCAAAATATCCGTTGCTCATTAAGTCAACAAAATTTGTAACGGAGCCCGGAGATTCATCAATTAATAACCTGATTACTACTTCTCCTTTGGACGTCATGATTTTAACTAGCTGGTTTGAGGAAATAGTTTTTGCCAGATCCCAATTGATTGGATGGTTGAATTCATTCCGAAGTGATTCAGGTTTCGGTTTGCCTTCAAAATAAGCAATGGCAATATCCAGTGGCTCAATTGCTTCAAAGTCTTTCGGTAGATTTAGATTGGATCTCGCATCTTTCAAAAATTGAAAATCGACAAGAATGTCTTTATACCCGTTCTTAGGATTACTTAGCGCGCTGCATACAATTCCAATTGTTGCCGCGTCACCATCCTGAATGGCTTGCTTGTACATCGTTGCAAAATCGCTTGAAAATTCTTTGGGAAAAAAGTCCTGATTATTGATTCGTACCAGAGCCGAGGCCGTTGACGTTTTAATTACGGGTGATTCACTTTTCGTTAATTCTGTAATTAACCAATTCGCAACTTCTAATGTCGACTTAATGCCACATTCGCTTAAAGCGGAAATTAGATGTACCCGATTGTATGTGTTTTCATCTTCTTGATAAGCGTCAATTATTTCCGCTACCAAATCTTCTGATGAATTTACTTTCAAAAGCGATGCATAGAGATTTCCCCTGATCCGCCCGTCCGAGAATTTTGCTGGTGAAATCGTTAATGAAACTCCTTTGCTCGATTTACTCCTAAGTACTTCTGAGGCCGTGATCCTAACATTAACATCTCTATCCTTGAGTGCTTCAATAAGGATCGGCAACGCCAATTGAAATGAAAGTGCCGTTAACGAACGTACTGCGTTGCTCCGAACCCGATAATCATTTTCTGATTCTAATATTTTTTTAATTGTAGTTAAAACACTGGCTGAGTCAAGTCTCCTTAACGCAGATGCCGAAGCCATCCGAACATCAACTGATGGGTCGGATAATGCAGCGAAAATAATTTTTTCTTTCGAATGAGTAATTGGTGCGTTTGTTCGAGAAAAGTAATGAGCTATAGCTAAACGTACAGATTCAGGATTGGATGGCTCCAGATAAGCAATTGCTTTTGCGCTAACCGCAGAGTCGATTATATTTCGCAAGCCTATTCGATAAATCCCTCGGGCCAAACCGATAGCAGTTGTAGAATCCTCTGGTTGATAATTTGTTAATTCTCCTGTTTCCTTTTCCCCAATAGTTTTACCCAGTGCTTCCAGAACTTCCTGTACTACTGCCGGACTGCTGTCTTCCTTTGCCGGAATTAGCGCATTTACCGCCTCAAAACCTCCTGTTTGTCCAAGCGAAAAGGCTGCGTTTATTCTTGCCTGTTCGTCTGAGTCACCCAGTAAAACGTCACCCAATGCCGAAGATGCTAACGTATCCTGAATTGATCCAAAGGCAAGTGCGGATGCTCTGCGATAAATGGGATTTTCGTCAATCAGAAAACTATACAAACTATCGGACAGCCGTCTGTCCTGAAAATCTGCAATTTGGATAAGACGCGGATCCGAAAAGGAATTTGGCGGATCTGATGAACATGATAAGAAGGTTACTCCCAATAAAAAGAAAAAGCCCTTCGTAACATTCATTTAAGCCTGTGACGCTTTAACAACATCATTGAATTCAAGACCTGCCATTTTAACGGAGTACAAAAGCAAGCGAACTTCCTTAACATGCACTCTTCCATCCACTTCAGATAATTTATATAGATGAACGAACGCTCTAAGTCGCTCTTCGTCTGAACAATCCTTAATCAATTCTATTCCTCTGTCATAAACAACCTTTTCCTTTTTTCCCTCGATTTCAGATTTAAACTCTTCAAACACTTCGTCACTTATGCTTTCCCTCGCCCTAATATCATTGATAGCACTTATCTCATGATCATCCATACTGCCATCAGCGTGTGTTAGTAGATGGATCAGGTATAAGAGTCCGAATTGAAAATTTTTTGATGAGTTCATTCTACAACAGTTAAGGCCTTAAATATACATGAAGAATTATTATTTCTTCCAAATTCAGTTAGTTCATTAGCTGGTAGACCAGCAGTGCTGATAAATAAGCTAACATGGTCATGTAGATTAATTGCAGGATTGGCCACTTCCAGCTTTTAGTTTCACGTTTAACAACGGCCAACGTACTCATGCATTGCATGGCGAAGGTGTAGAATAACAAAAGTGAAAAACCTGTGGCCAGTGAAAATCTCGGATTGCCTGTTTTAGGATCGACTTCTTTCTTCAGCCGGTTTTTAATGGTTTCGTGATCACTTGCATCGCCCAAACTATAAATAGTAGCCATCGTACTCACAAAACTTCGCGAGCAGCAAAGGATGTAACCAGTGCAATTCCAATTTTCCAGTCGTAACCGAGAGGTTGTATGACCGGCTCTATAGATTTACCAATTATCCCCGCATACGATTGCTCAAGACGATAAGAAGCAATACGATTTTGTAATTCCAATTCACTCAACCCCTCTGATACCACTTCATTTCGGACAATACTCTCGGCATTATTCATTTTTTCCGAGGGCCCGTACGAAGCTAAAACCCAAAGTATTACCGATATGGCCAATATTATTTTGCCGGCTTCAAAAACAAACGCTTTTGTTTTGTCAACAATAGTATATCCCACGTTGCTCCACTTCGGCATTCTGTAAGTAGGAAGTTCCATAACCAGATAGCTTCTTTCCTTTGACTGAATAATAAGCTTCATGATGTAGGCCGAAATAATTGCGGCAAGAAATCCAAGAAGGTATAGCCCCATCATGGTAATCCCCTGAAGGCTAAGAATGCCCAGAAACTGATCAGATGGAATAATCAATGCCACAAGAATGGCATATACCGGTAGTCGAGCCGAGCAACTCATGAATGGAGTTACAAATATGGTTATCAAACGATCTTTCCAATTATCAATTGTTCGTGTAGCCATTATTGCCGGGATAGCGCATGCCCACCCTGACATGAGTGGAACAACGCTTCTGCCATTAAGACCAAACTTCCTCATGATCTTATCCATGATGAACACAACTCTTGCCATATAGCCTGATTCTTCAAGCACCGATACAAAGGCAAACAAAATTGCGATTTGGGGAATAAAGATGATAATGCCAGCTAATCCTGGCAGAATGCCCTGAGTTATCAAATCAAAGAACGGGCCGTTGGGGAGTTTTTGATTTAGAAATGAACCTAATTCTGCAAATCCATAGTCAATTAAATCCATGGGTTGCTGGGCCCAGGAAAAGATGGCTTGAAAAATTACAAACAGAAGACCCAGAAAAATTATATAACCCCAAATCTTGTGAGTTAAAATTCTGTCCAGCTGACGGGTGCGTAAATTCCATTCGGGTTTCGGCAATTCTAAAATTACTTCATTGAGTAAATCCTGAATGAAACCAAACCGATGAATAGTTTCTGCTCCTTGAAATTTCCCATGAAAAAACTTATTTCGCTCACAAACATCATTTATAAAATTTTTATCCTCAACGGAAAGAAATGACAAGTGTGGATATTGCTGAATATATTGATAAGCCTCGTATTCAGATTGTAGCTTGAAGTGATTTTTTATTTCATCAACTATTGACGCAAGCTCTCCATTTAAATTAAAAACTCTTTTTCCCGAAGGTTTAATCGGATTCACCAGAATCTTTTTTAACTCATCAATTCCATGTCCTTCTCTGGCATTTACAATCACCACCGGCACGTCCAGCATTTTTGAAAGTTTGCCAACATCTACACTTTGTCCGGACTTTACTGCTAAGTCCATCATGTTTAGAGCGAGTACGGTTGGAAATCCCAAATCTATCAGTTGTGTGAGCAGCAGCAGACAGTTCCGAAGGTTTGTAGCATCAGCCAAAACAATGACACGGTCTGGAAAAAAAATACTGTTGTTATTGGAAAAAATTTCGGCAACAATTTTTTCGTCCACTGACCGCGGGTACAGGGTATAAACACCCGGTAGGTCAATGATTTCTGCCTTTTGATTTCGGGAAAGTTGACAAACACCGGTCTTCATTTCCACCGTAATGCCTGGAAAATTTCCGGTCTTTTGATTTAGTCCGGTGAGTTGGTTGAAGAGAGATGATTTACCTGAATTCGGTTTGCCCGCTAGCGCAACTTTTATACGTTGATGATCATCCATTGCCTATTAAAATCATAGACGCTTCGTCCATACGAATGGAAAGGTCATAACCCGAAACAGTAACACAAATTGGATCGCCAAGAGGAGCAGAAAAATTAAACTGTATAGTTGTCCCTGGTATAAACCCCATTTCAAGAAGCTTGGTTGATAACTGTTCATCCAGAAATCCGGTAATAATGGCCTTTTCCCCAATTTGCATATCGGAAACCTTCCGAGCTACATCCACTTTATTTAGATTAATTATAAACAAGTGCGAATATATGCCTACACGTATTCAATTTCAATGATTTCTATCACTAGTTTAGTATTATAGATGGGTAAAAAAATTAAAAAGAAAAAGTCCAAAAAGAAGGTAGGAGTCAGGAATCCTATCCAAAAAGAAGACAATTTCGATTTTGGCGGCATCCCACCACGTGAGTTGAAAAAGAACCTTGGTTGTGGATAAACCGATTACACGCTTTCAATGTGATATACTTTTCTAACCCGGGGTCCGGTATTGGTTAGGATTTCATACGGAATTGTATTTATCCATGTTGCCACTTCAATGAGACTCAACTCCTTACCATAAACAAGGACCTTATCATTTTCTGAAACATCGAGTCCCGTCACATCAATCATGGTCATATCCATGCACACATTACCAACTACTCTTGCCCTCGCTCCACCAATGTAAAATTGGCCAACCCCATTCGAAAAAGCCCTGGAGTACCCGTCTGCATACCCAATTGATAACGTTGCAATTTTCATAGGCTTATCAGACTTACCCAACCGGCCATAGCCCACTGTTTCCTCCGGCATTACCATCTTCAGTTGTGAGATAGTTGTCTTTAGCGAGAAAACAGATTCAAGCTCAGGATTTTCTTTTAGCTCCGGATCAATGCCGTAAAGGCCAATCCCCAACCGTACCATATCAAGCTGCATTTCAGGAAATTTTAATATACCCGCTGAATTAAGAATGTGTATAAGAGGCTTCTGGGTAAGCGCCCTCTTTATTTTTTCTGAGAATTTAAGAAGCTTTTCTGCCTGTAATTTGCTAAAGGCATCGTGATCTTCTTTATCCGCAGAGGCGAGATGAGAAAAAATGGATACAACTGTAAGATTTGTGTTGGTTTTTAACACATCCACCAATTCATCCAATTGCTCTTCATCAAATCCCAGCCGGTTCATTCCCGTTTCTACTTTGATATGAATGCTTGACGGATTTCCCTGTAAAAAACCAAGCCATTTTTTCAATAACATTGGACTGTAAATCTCAGGCTCAAGATTATTCTGAATCAAGAGGTCAAAACTTTCGGGTGATGGGTTCATTACCATTATGGGTAATGAGACACCGGCCTTTCTGAGTTGAACGCCTTCATCAACGTAAGCGACAGCCAGATAATCAAGGTTGTGGTATTGCAATACGGATGCAATCTCATCGCTGCCTCCTCCATATGCCAGCGCTTTCACCATCGCCATCAGTTTCACTCCTGGCTTAAGTTTACTTTTAAAGTAGTTTAGGTTGCTTACTACTGCATTTAAATCTATTTCAAGTACAGTGCCATGAACTTTCTCTTGAAGTCGGGAAACAATTTTTTCAAACGTAAATGATCGACTTCCTTTGATGAGCACTTTCTCGCGGTTGAACATCTCATCAGAAAAATGGTGTAAAAAATTTTCCGTGTCAGGAAAGAATTTCTTTTCTGCCTTTAACTCACTAAAAACTCTTTTATTGGCCGACAGCATCGGACCTATTCCAACAAACTTTCGCACTCCTTTGGACAGCAATATCTCACTTATCTGTTTAGTTAGTTCACCTTCTAGCAATGCTGATTGATGAATATCCGATAAAATGATTGACTTGTCCTTACCGGGAAGACTGGACATAAAGTCCAGACTCATTTCCAGTCCCGCTACATCGTTGTTATACGTGTCATCAACCAGCAGACATCCATTTATTCCTTTCTTTACTTCGAGCCGCATGGATACCGGTTTTATCAATGCTAGTCTTTTCTGAATTTCATTTGGAGGCACATTGAAATAGTACAATACAGCTATGCAATGAGCTAAATTTTCAATGGATGTGCTGTCGCTATAGGGTAATAGATAATCATCCGATTTATCCTGATAAAAAATGTGAATACTGGATTTTGAAATCAAGTCTATTTTCAAACTTGAATCAGGAGAAGACCCCCAACTAAATAACTTTTCTTTAGGAAAAATTCTTTCGACTTCATCAGCCAGTAACTTATCGTTGCTGCAGAAGAAAATTTTCTTTGCATCAGTGAATAATTTTAATTTTCCTGAAGTTTTTCAAGTCTGTTCTTAAAGCCGGCATCATGAGCCGATCCAAGATTTGTAAGGATTCCCAACGTTGGTTGGATAACCTTTTGAAGCTTCGTCATTTCTCCCGGCTTTGATATTCCGGCCTCAAAAATTCCAAGCTCATGGTGTCCCTTGATTGACCAAACCGAAAGCGGGACACCAACTTGCGAGTTATAACTTCCGGGATTCTTGATTATTCGAAAATCCACAGAAAGTAACTGGTGAAGCCATTCCTTGATAATGGTCTTCCCATTGCTTCCCGTAATTCCAATGACAGGAATAGAAATTCTTTTGCGAAGGCTGCCGCTAACATCCTGCAAGGTTGCTACACTCGAACGCGAGAGAAAAAAATTAGCCTGAGGAAAATTAGTTGCTGAGATTGGTTGCTCAATGACAAATTGACGAAACCCCTTCTTGTAAAGCTCTTCAATATATTGATGACCGTCATGTCGGTCGCCTTTGATGGCAAAGAAAAGAGTGTTCTTGGGCAGTATGTTTTTGCGGCTATCAATCAACAGATTGGTAAACTGAAGATCATCTTTTAGCTGAAGAATTGACCCTGTAGAAATTTCCGGCAGATCAGAGAACTGAAACATGACTAAAATAATTTTGAGCCATTGGCTACAGGCTGGTCTATAGAACACAGGATGACTTTTCCATCCTTATCCGGGAAACCGGTTATTAAAACTTCAGATACAAAATTGGCGATTTGCTTTGGCGGAAAATTAACAATTCCCACAACCTGCTTTCCGGCCAGTTGCTCCAAACTATAATACTCTGTAATCTGGGCACTGGATTTTTTTATGCCAATTTCTGGTCCAAAATCAACCCAAAGCTTAAAAGCTGGTTTTTTGGCCTCAGGAAAGGATTCTGCCCTAACGACCGTTCCCGAACGGAAATCAATTTTTAAAAAATCACCCAATGAAATCATCTGGATTTGTGTATTTTATTGCAACTTACGGCAAGCAAGTAGCGTTTCGTTAATAGTCTTGATGAAAATAAATCTTTCCAACGTACTGACGGTCTTAGCAGGATGTTTCTTCATTCTGTTTGCTGTTCCTGCAATTGGTCAGGAAGAGTCAGGCGCAAGCTACGGCTATTCAGAAAACAGCTCACTTGACCAACGTCCTGATGACAAAATCACAGTATTCGAGCAGGAAAATAAGGCGCCACGTGTTGTACTTCAAAGTAATTTAAGAGATTCTGTAACCAATCGGTCAGCTGCAAAACCTAAAGTTCCCGGCAAGCCTGATTCTGGTAAAGAAGAAGATGCACTCTCCTTTAATTTTCTGTACTACATCATTCAGAAGTATAAGTTTTCAGATATTATTGATCAATAATATTGATCAGACTTTCTTTACCAGAAACTGTTCCAAATCTTTTAGCTTAAGTAAACCTTCATAATAGGCTTTTCCGAATATCACGGCAAAAATTCCTATTTCGTCAAGCTTCTTTATGTCATCTACGCCTCTCACTCCTCCGCTGGCTAAAATTTCAGATCCGAAAAGCGAACTTATAATATCCTGATAGTACGAAAATGCAGGACCTTCCAACACGCCATCACGAGATATGTCTGTAGACTTCACATATTTTAATCCACGATCATAAAAATATTGCAAGTGATCGATCAGGCCGATATCTGATTTTTTCAGCCATCCCCGGTATGCAATTTTTTTTGACTTGATATCCGTAACGTCTGCACCCAACGTAATCTTCTCACGTCCATAAGAAACAATCCATGAAGCAAATAATTCAGGATCCGTAACTGCAATGCTTGAAGCAGTGATGTATGATGCTCCAAACTCGTATGCCTTTGTTATATCCCCATCTGTACTTATGCCACCTGTAAAATCAATTTTCAAATTGGTATACCCTGAGATGGCTTCACATACATTGTAATTTTTTGGGCAGCCTTTTTCAGCACCATCCAGATCAACCAAATGTATTACCTCTATCCCATGGTCTTCGAACTTTCTAGCAAGATCCAAGGGGTTTTCATCATAAGCTTTTTCACTCGAAGGATCTCCCTTTCTCATTTTAACTACTTTCCCTTTACGGATCGCAATCGATGGTATTACCTGAATCATTTATTTAAATAATCGACATTAAATTTAGTCAGACCTCCATCAAAGGCCAATCATTTGGCCAATATTTTGCATGTGACTGTGAAGTGGTTTTTTTTCAATATTTTAGTAAGACAGCAAAGCGATTATGAGAATCTTTCTTACACTTTTCATGCTCCTTGAAGTTTCTTCGACTCTAATCGGCCAACCGAAAGTTCGAAGAATGCCCAATAATATTAACCATCCCTCCGTCAATCAAAGTTCGCCATACATTAGCCTGGATGGAAACAGCATGATCTTTATTGCAGATAATGGGGAAGACAATGCCCTAAGCATGAACTATACATATAAAGTAGATGGTGTAAACTGGAAAGACCCGATATTGATGCCACGTCATATTCAAAGCCGGCTCAACTTTCTCAGGGGGTACGCCCTCGATACAGAGGGTAAGTTTTTATTCCTCACAAATCAAAAATCCGGTGGATTGGGTGGATATGATATTCTTATATCAGAAAAAAGGGGAGCTTTTTGGACAGAACCTGTGAACCCCGGATTTCCTTTGAACACGAAAAGTAACGAGGCCTGTCCATCATTATCGTCAAATGGACAAACCATGTACTTTATGCGCTGTGAACAAATGGATATGAATAGGGCGGATGGTTGCAAACTATTTGTATCAAATAAAGATTTAAGCGGGCAGTGGGAAGAGCCCACCGAATTACCCGCTCATATCAATACCGGAAATTCTCAAGTTCCCAGAATTTTAGGCGATGATGAAACCTTACTTTTTTCGTCCGATAAATTTCCTTCTAATAAGGGGGGGATGGATTTGTACATGACCAGAAATACAAATGGAATGTGGTCAAAACCCGTGTCCCTGGATTTTGTAAATACCAATGAAGACGATCAGTTTGTTAGTGCAACATCTCTGGGACGTTATTTATTAAAAGACGTAAAAGGAGATCGGTCTACTGAGCTTGTAGAACTGCTTTTTCCGAAAGAGGTAAAGCCAAAGGGATTGATGAAAATTGATGGACAGATGAAAGGAGGAACGCATTCCTACCTAGTAATTTTTGATTTAAACACTCAGGAGAAGCTTAGCAGCTCCAGGCCTTCGGAAGATGGAAGTTTTGTCATCTATTTAAAGGAAGGAAGTCAATATGATCTGTCCATTGAACCGGAGTCTGACAGGCTAACCTATTTTTCTAAAACATATGATTTAGCGGGAGATCGATTCCCAACCTATGAAAAAATTGAAGTGGAACTTCGTGAATTGGCGGCAGGAGATGAACTTGAGTTAACGGGTGTACACTTTGCTCCATACTCTTCCCAACTTAGTCCAGCATCATCAAACGAAATACGCAGAGCATCACGACTTGTAAGGGCTAATACCAATTTCAAATTTAATCTGGATGTTACGCTCTATGGATTGGAGAAAGATTCGGTACAGCGAAATCCGGATCTCACTGAAATTATTCACGATACAATCATTTATACCCTGAACTATTCCGTAGATTCATTGGTCGAAATTCCACCAGACAGTCTAACGCTATCTACGGTTCCGGATAGTTTAACCTTGCCTATCCAATATGATACCATTCGCACCACATACAGCAGGGACAGCATTGTGGTTAAAACAACGTACCACAATGATCGCACATCAGAACAACTACAGACTGTACTCAATGCGCTGTTAAGTGAAGGTATTGGTTCCGACAGAATTCAATGGACACACCGTGCTATTCCTATTGAAGCCATTGAAAACAAAAAACTATTGTGAAATTGATTGCCAAACGACCGTAAACGGGATTGAAACCAATGTTGAATCCCACATTAGATTCAACTCATTGCCATCGTCAATTTTTTCAATCAAAATTGTGAATTGCTCGATCTCCTTTTTATGTTTGAACACCGGCACTTCAAATTTTAAAACGTCTCTCTTTTCATCCCGGTTTGCTTTTCCGTCTATCAGTTTTACACCCCATTGCCCAATTTCTGAATTGAAAATAATCGTCCAGTTTTGCTCAGAAGGAATTGTCCAGAGTGAGTAAGAGCCTGCTTTCAGGACTTTGTCTTTAATTAATAGATCGGTTGTTGTGGATATAATTGTGGCTTCATTTGCCCCGGTACGCCACACTTCACCATACGGAACTAATCCGCCAAAGATTTCACGGCCCTTTTTAAAAGGACGGTTATAAAATACCTCGATTTTGAACCCCTGGTCCTCAAACTTCACATCAGCCTCCGGACTAAAAGATTTGGTTCTCATGCGGAGTAGGACTATCGTAATGATGACCAGCAAAACAACAATCCCTGTAATAATTAGTAATCTTCGCATCTTAAGGTATAAAGAGACTTATATACGGAAGATAAAATAAATGGTTTCTATCCACAATTTTCTTTCTTTTGAGTTTCTATTGTTCCTGATACTGGTTTAACTTTAAAACTAATTAAACTATACTAAACATGTCTGCCATTTCTGTTGTTATCGCGCTATTCGTACTTGCTATTATTTCACCATGGTTATTTCCAAACAAGATGGTGAGCAAGAACGAACATGACATTAAGCATTGAAATTCGCGAATGAACCTTTGCGTCTTCTGTGGTTCCAGTAGTGGTCTTAATGGAATCTATGAGAAGACTGCCAGGGATCTTTCAAAACTAATAGGAGAAAATAATCACACGCTGGTATACGGGGGTGGCAACATTGGCCTAATGGGAATTTTGGCAGATGGCGTGTTGCAGCACAAAGGCAAAGTTGTTGGTGTAATCCCTGAGTTTTTAGTGCAGAAAGAGGTTGCGCATCATGGCCTTTCAACGCTTGAGGTGGTAAGCAGTATGCACGAACGGAAGCAAAGAATGGCGGATATATCTGATGCTTTTATTGCGCTTCCGGGTGGCTGGGGAACGCTTGATGAGCTAGCCGAAATTCTTACCTGGCATCAGCTGGGCTTAGTTAAAAAACCAATAGGCTTACTGAACATAAATTCGTACTTTAATTTTCTCATACAACAGATGGACCTGATGGTAAAAGAAGGGTTCCTGCCTAAAGAAACTCGCCAAAACCTCACTGTTAGTGAAACCCCGGTTAATTTGTTAACCATGTTGGGGGTAGATTTCGTTAAATAAAAAGGCTTTCGAGAAAAATCAATAGTTTTATCAAAGACTTGATATGAATCGTGTACTGGTTGTCTTTTGTTTGATTGTTGTATTTTACATCAAGTTGCCCGGCCAACAACTTGGGTTCTCTCTTGCCGAAAATGTGAAGCGGGTACAGATACCAATAGAAATTCACAACAACCTTATTGTACTTCCTGTAGTAATCAACAATCAGCTCCCTTTAAAATTTATCCTTGATACGGGAGTGCGTACCACAATACTTACCGAGAAATCCTTTAGCGATATACTTGACCTTCCCTATTCCAGACAGTATTCTATCTCCGGCCCGGGAGGCGAAAAACTAATTGAGGCTTTTGTCACTAATAATGTGTCAATAGATCTTCCAGGCATCCGTGGAAAGGGACATGCGATGTTGGTTCTTGAACAAGACTACCTTGAATTGCGGAACTATCTCGGAACTGATGTACATGGTGTGCTCGGTTATGAACTATTTAGTCGTTTTGTTATCCAAATCGATTACAAAAACAATCGTATTGTCTTAACACAGCCAGACAAATTTAAACCCGGTCGAAGATATCAGGTTTTTCCACTTACAGTAGAAGATACCAAGCCCTATATGATGGCTACTATTGTTATGAATGATTCAACACAGGTAGATGCCAAGCTACTGGTGGACAGCGGGGCCAGCCATGGAATAATGATAGATCCCGAATCAAATTTAAATCTAGCAGCTCCAGAACGACATATAGAAAGCATAATTGGCCGGGGGCTTGGTGGAGTAATCACGGGGAAAATCGGACGAATTGATGCCCTGGAACTCGGGAAGTATACGCTGAAAAATGTAATCGCAAACTTTCCTGATCCAAACAGCTATAACGATACACTGAAACTCGATCGAGACGTTTTTCGCAACGGTTCCATTGGCGGAGAAGTATTGACCCGTTTCAATGTTGCGATTAACCTGCCCGGAGAAAAACTCTACTTAAAAAAGAATTCTTCTTATAAAAAGAAATTTTACTACAACCTAAGCGGCATCACCATCAAAGCTAAAGGCGCGCGACTCAGACGTTATGAAATAACCGATGTTAGGGCAAATTCAAGTGGCGAACGGGGTGGACTTCAAAACGGAGATATCATTCTTTCTGTAAATGGCATTGCAGCTGAAAGTTTAAGCCTGACTATTTTGAATGGCTTTTTTAATTCAAAACCACAACGGAAAGTAACACTTGAAATAGAACGGGCTGGTGTAAAAATGAAAAAGGTAATGCGCCTGGAGGACCAGATCTAAGCGCTCGTCAGTATATCCCTGATTTTCCTTTTTCTCTTGTAATATGCTCTTGCCAATAAAACCTGGGCTTTCCTGAATTTGATTGAATTCAGAAACGACCGGTAAAGATTCTCTCCGGTTGAGTGATCTTTCAGGATGTAATCCATAATTCCCGATGAGACAAGTGACTCGTAGTTAGAATTTTTAATCACGGTAATCGGAGCACTTCTGGTTTTACGGTGTTTACAAAGTGCACCAACTGTTCTCTCCAATTCTGCCCTGCCAATATTGTCATCGATAAGTACATAAGCAGGCTTAAAATTTTCAAGTCGGCTTTCAATCGATTCCCAATCAAAGGCAACACGAGCTGAGAATTTTAAATCGACAACCTCTTCCAGCCGGGTAAAAATGGTGCTTAGATCAATGGGATTATTCCCGATCACCAAAATGTTAAACTCCTTCATTTTAATTTAAGTCTCATGAGTTAAACTGATATTTGATGGAAAAGTTTAATAATTAGTAACCCGTTCTTTCAAAACAAATATGAATACCCCCATTGGGGGTTATCGATTCACTATTTTTTATCAATTGTAATTTATAATTTCAAAAAATGTACACAGGCTTATGAATAGACGAGAATTAATTAAATCATTAAGTATACTATCTATAACGGGCTTGGTAGCCCCATCCATAACTTTTGGATCTAAGGCGCCTTTCTTTAAAATATCGTTGGCGGAATGGTCTTTGCATAGGACGCTTCAATCCGGAAAAATGACTAATCTGAATTTTCCAATTGTGGCAAAGCAGGAATTTGGCATATCCGCTGTTGAATACGTTAACTCCTTTTTCAAGGACAAAGCTCAGGACGCATCGTATCTAAAGGAGCTTCTATCCCGGTGCAATGGAGAGGGTATAAAAAATCTGTTGATCATGTGTGACGGGGAGGGCTCTTTGGGTGATCCAGACCAATCATTACGAACAAAAGCTGTAGAAAATCACTTTCGTTGGTTGGAAGCTGCTGCTCACCTGGGTTGTCACTCAATCCGCGTTAACGCTGCCGGTAAAGGATCAAAAGAGGAAATTTCCAAAACAGCAGCTGATGGATTGTACAAACTAAGTGAAAGAGCCGGCCAAATGAAACTTAATGTAATCGTTGAAAACCATGGAGGTTATTCATCCATCGGAAGCTGGCTTTCGAATGTAATCGCTCAAGTCAACTTACCTAATTGTGGAACACTTCCCGACTTTGGTAATTTTTGTGTGAAGTGGGAAAGCAATGGATGTGCGGAGGAATACGATCGATATTTAGGTGTCGAAGAATTGATGCCATATGCCAAAGCCGTGAGCGCAAAAAGTTACGACTTTGACGCCAATGGAAATTGCATTGAAACGGATTACCTAAAGATGCTTCAGATTATTAAAAAGTCCGACTACACCGGATATATTGGAATTGAATACGAAGGCTCACGCTTGTCTGAAAAAGAAGGAATCGCAGCTACACTCAATCTATTAAATAATGTTGGGTCTCAACTTTGATCTAAAATATCTGACCAATCTGGCTGATTTCAAGAAACAGATATATAAAAAAACCTGAAAGGCATGTTGCTGAGATAAAATTAAGCCACATGGTATTTGTGTAATTTGCTTTCGTCTCATCCTTCCAAGTTCGGATCATCCATATTAAAAAAACACAATTGCCGGAGATAGCGCCAGAAGAAAATCGATCGCAAACTGTTGTTGATGGTACGTCCTGAAATACACTATAAAGCCTGCCGCTCCAATTCCAAAAAATACAAGTGAGAAAATGAATGTTTTTTTTATTCCCAAAAAGACACTCAGCGTTTTATCTCCTCGGGCTCCATCCTCTTCATGCTGATAAATTTGGGTCATTGGATAGTTCGCCCAAAGCAATAGTGTACACAATGCCGCTGGCCACATAATAGATGGGCGGAGTGCGATATCCAGTGAAAAGTTATTGAGACCGATATAGGCACTGAGAAAGGTAAAAAAGCCTTGAAAAAATCCAGCCACAATCCAACCCGTGATTGGTAATTTTTTTAACCGGATTGCTGGATGACTGTATGCTTTAGAGGCTAATCCATAAAGAAAAATCATTACCGAAAAGAGAAGACTGATTTTAAAATATCCCAAGAGCAAAGCGAGAACGTCCAGCAGCAGAGCCATATAATAAAGCCCTTTTTTTACTAAAGGTGGATTCTTAAGTCCTCCAATGCTCTTTTTGTCTTTATCAAAATAGCTATTATATCCGTTGCTCGCTGGATAAAGCATAAGATGTAAAACGAGGAAAGTCCAAAGAAGTCTTGAGCCATTAATATTCGGTGAAATGCTAACGGCAAACAGAAAAACCGGTAGCAAAAAATAACTAAAAGGAAATCGCAAGTGGAGCCAGGTGGAGAATGAAAACATAGTTCTCAAGTTATAGATAGTTTACCAAACTAAGGCAAAACCATGAATTTTGATTTGATTCACATAACCGTTCTTTCTGGCATAGTTTTTATACATTTGAGAACACGAACAAAATGTTAATCGTATGAAAACGCTCGTAAAAATTAGCACGCTTAGCTTATTATTCCTGGCCATTGCCTGCGCAAGTCCATTTGGCAAAAGGTAAAGGAGCCTTTCCGTGGATCAGCTTATGAATCCAACAATCGTTTTTTCAGGGCTACCGGAAAGGGAGAAAGTTCCAAGGATAATATTGCTCAGGGTAAAGCTGACATTGAAGCTAAAGCTCAATTGGCTGGACAGATAAATACTACCATGAAACAGGTAGCAGATCAATATCTTGGTCAAACTGAAAATGAAAGAGCTGCCGATGTTGCAGATAAATTTCAAAGTCTTGTACGCCAGGTCATGAATACCGACATGGCTGATTTAAGGAAAATAGGACAAGAAAAATTTTACAATGAGAAGGCTCAATCCTACACGGTCTTCATTGCTTATGAAATCAAGAAAAACGCGATGTTTAGGTTTATGAAAAAACAAGCGCGTGTCGACAATACCATTGATGAACGTCAGCTTGAATTAATTGACAAAATCCTTGATGAGGAGCTGAAGAAAGTAGAGGAGGACGAAAACTAAAATTTACTGATTTTCCGTCATTCGATCTGCGGTATCTGCAATCCGCACCTGTTCAATAAAATCATCGATCTCCCCGTTCATAATGGCGGGGAGATTATGTTGTGTAAATCCCACACGATGATCAGTTACCCGGCTTTGTGGATAGTTGTAGGTTCTGATTTTATCTGATCGATCGCCACTGCCTACCATAGACTTACGCTGAGCGCCTGTTGTTGATTGCTGTTTTTCCACTTCTATCTCATAGAGTTTGGTCCTCAGCATATTTAGAGCACGTTCCCGATTTGCATGTTGAGAACGCTCAGCCTGGCAGGTTATGACGATACCCGATGGTTTATGTGTCAGCTGAACTTTTGTTTCAACTTTATTTACATTCTGACCCCCGGCTCCGCTTGATCGTGCAGTTTGGTATTCAAGGTCTGCCGGATTAATATCAATATCTACTTCCTCCGCCTCAGGAAGCACAACCACAGATGCCGCGGAAGTATGGACCCTCCCTTGTTGTTCTGTATCCGGTACGCGCTGCACACGATGTACTCCTGATTCAAATTTTAGCAGACCATACGCTCCATCACCCTCAATTGAACTTACGATCTCCTTATATCCGCCTGCAGTTCCTTCTGTGATATCAACCACATTAACTTTTAACTTCTTGCGCTCACAAAATCGTTGATACATGCGAAACAAATCCCCTGCAAAAATTGCAGCTTCATCTCCCCCGGTACCCGCTCTTATTTCCAGAATTGCGTTCTTCTCATCGTTCGGATCTTTAGGCATGAGTAATTGCTTTAACTCCTGCTCCATTTCTTCACGCGTTGGAGCGAGCTCCTCCAATTCCATTTTAGCCAGTTCGCGCAGCTCCTCGTCTTTCTCTTTCTCCAAAACCTCACGCGCATGCTTTAGATTATTTAAAACGACAATAAACCGATCATACTTTCTGACAATCTTTTCTAGGTCTTTGTATTCCTTGCTCAGAAGCGTGAATTTCTTTCGATCACTGACCAGATCGGGTTGAATAATAAGCTGTCCTACCTCTTCAAACCTACCTTTAATTTCCTCTAACTTGTCTATCATAATTTTAGCGGGCACAAAGTTAGCAAAGTTAGAAATACAGGAGTCCGAAATCTATTCTTGCTATCAACCGGTCAATACGGTTAAATTTGCAGCATGAATCTTAAAATCGCAATTGTCTGTATCGTCATGCTGGGTCTTTCGGCCTGCCAGGGCTCTCTGTCTGAAGAGCAAAGGAAGAAAATAAAAGATGAAATGGATGCCGGCAAAATACAACGCGTAACGGAAGCAGAATTAATCAATGGAGGATTTTCTTTCGGGCGATCTCTTACTCAAGTCATTGAGAAATCTGACAAGTATTATGTCAACCGCAAAATCCTGGATTCCATTGAAAGAAAATATGACATTCGTATTTTTAAACTCCAGGAAAACGATTCCACCTTATTTGAAATTGAAAGAAAAATTCTGGAAGCCTATCTTTCAGGATCAACCGAGGTGACATTGGACGATAACATTCAGATTACCGATACCGACTCAATTCTTTATACCAAGCCGATATTGCGAACTCAGCCGGATGGCTCACTGGAGTTCTTATATGCCATAGGGATTAAAGCCCCAAAAAGAACTATTGTTCTAACGCTGGAAAACCAAGACTGAATCAAAAAACAAACCCCACTTTCATGGGGTTTATCAACTAATTTGTTTTTACTGCTTGTGGGGTTATTCCCATCTTTTTCAAGACCATATCGGAAATATCATATTTTTCGTCACTGTATAGAAGTATATCACCACCTCCCATGAGCTGCGGGTTTAGGATAAATGTATATCCATTTTCTTTAGCAACTTCCTCGATAGCTTTTCCGACTTTGGCAAATACAGGTTCCATTAATGTATTTTGTTTGTTCTGCAACGAAGTCTGTGCATCCTGTTGAAACTTTTGAATGCTCTCCTGAAGTTGAGTCAATTCTAATTCTTTATCCCGTCTTACGGCATCAACCATCGTTGGGGCACTGGCCTGATAGGCTTTAAGTTTTGTGTCATAATCCTGATACTTCGCTTTCAATTGATTCTCAAGCTGTGTTCCATGGGTTTTAAGTTCATTATCAATGCGCTTGTAATCTGGCATTTGACTAAATACATAATCCCAATCGGCATAGCCTATTTTTTGCGTTGGAGCCGTTTGTGAAAAGGCCGCTACGCTTAAACAGCCAAGAAAAAGGGTTAAAAATAATGTTCTCATTGTATTCATTTTATTACTTTATTTTATCGTTTGGGTCGCCAAGACCAAGTTCTTCAAGCACAAAATCGGTATAATCATGCCTGGGGTCTGTATAAATCATTACCAGTTCACCTGCCTTATCAAAAATAATAGCAAGTCGGTTTGCCTTTGCTACCTTCTCTACGGCTTCAAAACTTTGTTCCTGCAAAGGTTTAATTTAA
>JAAUQD010000125.1 GCA_012032815.1 Flammeovirgaceae bacterium | reverse complement strand
TCCATCATTCTGACGAACGGGTATATAGCTTTCATTATAAGCAGGCGCGCTTCCGTTAAGCCGTAACTGAGGACTTATAGTTGGAGCGAAAATTCCTGTACGTCCAATACCGGTTTTCTTTACGCGTTTCAGCTTGTTTTGAAGAAGGAGACTGTTCCTTAGCTCGCTGGATGATATCCTCCAGCGACAGCAAGCTTTGCGCTGAAAGGGATACCGTACTAATTACAACAAGAAGAAGTATTCCTGAAAAAAATTTATTCATAACGTAGGGAAGCTATAGGATCCTGACTCGCAGCTTTTCTGGCGGGTGCAATTCCAAAAATTAATCCCACCGTAGCAGCTACACCAAAAGATACTAGGATGGACATAAAACTGATAACCGTAGGAATATTTGCAAATTCCGCAACGATAAACGCAAGCGATACTCCGAGTATTACTCCAATTATTCCACCTGATACGCTAATCATTACCGCCTCAAATAAAAATTGCTGTACAATATCTGATTTCTTGGCTCCGATTGACAGGCGCAACCCAATTTCCTTTATTCGCTCCAACACCGAAGCCAGCATAATGTTCATGATGCCGATACCCCCGACTAAAAGTGAAATACCGGCTATTGCACCTAACACATAATTAAAAATGTCGTTTGTACGTTGCTGCTGCTTTAATAATAATTCAGGGATTTCAATCTCAAAGTCAATCACATCATAGTGCTTCCGCTGTAGCAATCGTGACATGATATCAGCTGCCGGGGTAAGACCTGTTGTTTCGCCCATCTGAACAACCAGACGATCGAGCTGGTGATAGTTAGTTGCCTTTTCTTCAACATCATCCGTTGTAGATGTGATCATCACCATACCACGGCTGAATCCTCCTCCGCGTGTTGTGGCACTTAGTTGTGATCGGGTTACCAAATCGCGGTTTTCATACCGGATAAGTACAGTTTGAAGAGGGGCATACACATCCATATTAAAATCACGAATTCCAAGTTTGCTGATGCTGGATTGTGACACATACCGCTCGTTTAAAACCCCAATGATGGTCAGCCAGTGCGGTCCGACTTTAATGGATTTTCCAACCGGATTTTCTGTTGGGAAGAACTTTGCTTTGATGGAATTGCCAATAATACAAACCGGAGCACCTGTTTTAAGTTGAATATCATTAAACTCACTTCCCTCCTGTAGATGAAAGTCGTATATCTCAAAATAGGTTGGTTGAACGCCTACCAGTTTTGCCGACCTGCGTATTCCGTTTTTAATAATATTGGTTTCAAGGATTATTTCAGGGCTTATTTTGGAGATGCCCGGAACGACTGCCTGAATACTTTTTACATCTCGCAGCGTAAGGCCGGGCGAAAAACTTCTTTTTTTCTTTGGTAGCATCTGTCGATTCCAACTGCTCTTCTTCCTGCTCGATAACGGGCTTCACTATAATATTATTAACACCCACCAGTTTTATCTGCTCAAGAATCTCCTGTTGTGCTCCATTACCAATGGCTAACATTGCTATTACCGCCCCCACACCAAAAATGATACCCAGTGCAGTAAGCAAGGATCTAAGCTTATTGGTAATCACCGCGCTGATTGCGATGTAAAGGTTGGCTAGTAACCGCTCTCTCATTTGGGCAAACTATTTGTTACTAACGGAATCTCTCTTTTGTTCTCGGCCTTCAGGTCTAACTGAATTATTCTTCTTTTCGCCACTATTCGGCACGGTTTGTCCGCTTTGAGGCGATCTTGCTCCTTGTTGGCCATTGGGAGTTGTTCCCTGCATCCTGAATTGCTGACCTTGTCCACCCTGACCTCCCATCTGCATTATAAAGGGTTGGTCAAACGATGGTTGTGCCGGCTCAGGCTCCTTCTTTTTCCGTTTACCATCCATCTCAGGAATTAAAATGATGTCCTGATTTTCGAGCCCGGAAGGAACAGAAAGATATACTTTGTCATTTTCAAAAAGGCCAGCCATAATGATTACATCATTAGCATTGGTTTCTCCAATCATAACTTCTTGCTTCAGGGTTGCAATTCCTTCCTTTTAAAAACATACGTGATTGAATCAAATTGACTGTGCAAGCATTCCAACGGAATGTAATTGACCGAATCATAGACACTTGCCTGAATTTTATTACTTGTTGTCATGGCTGGTCTTAGTGTTGGATCTGAACCACCGATTTCAACATCCACCTGAAATACTTTAGCATCACTGTTCTGTCGTTGCTCACCCACATTGGCAACCCGGGTTACCATTCCTGCCAATTTTTTTATCCGGATAAGCATCCAAACCGATCTCAACCTTTTGGCCGGGTTTTACTTTTCTGACGTCAACCTCATTTACATAGGTTTTCGAAATCATTTTTGTTAAATCAGGGAGTGTAGCCACAGTAGGATCCCAAACATTGATTTGAGAACCCGCTTTGATCTGCCGGTTGTCCCAACCTTTGGTATAGATAACCATACCCGGTTCAGGTGCAAGAATTGTAAATGCTTCAGAAACACTTTGCATCGCGTTGTACTCATTCTGCACTTTTCTTAACTCAGCGGCTTGCTCACGCATTTTCTCAACATTCTGCCGTTTTTTGATTTTATAATTCTCTTGGGCCTGATCTAAAGCACGTATTGACTTGTCAAGGTTTATCTCGGCTTGCTTAATGGTTGCTGGTGGTTCAAACTGAGATTGCTCAAGAATGATCTCCCGTTCCTCCACGGCATATTTCAAATTGATCAGCTCATCTCTCGCCTGGCGCAATTGTAATGTGGTATCCAGCTGAATCTGAATAAATTCGGATTGTTCTTTTTCCAATTCGATTTCCTTATCCTTTATTCTATTCTGGAATTCAGAGCGATCAATATTGGCAATCCAATCTCCTTTCTTTACCACGGTACCTTCATCTACTATGCTTTGAATGGTTAAATTGAATATTCTAAATTCCCTCAACGCTTCAGGGCCTTTGATCTTTACTGAATTCTTAGCTTCAAGCTCACCCGTAGTCTCTATCTCTACCTTAAATGTTCCTTTCTTTACATTGGTTATGATCTCCAGACCTTCGGGTACTCGTGTGCTATCATAGTACCAGTAGCCGATCAGGATCACTACCATTGCAACTCCACCTATTAACAGGTTTCTTTTCATTTTAATGTATTACTATACGTAGTGCAAAAGTAAAAGGGAATCAAACAGGTGCCCAACCATCTGCATAATTCCCTTCCCTATAGTGGAATAACCTGAATTACTGATTCTCGCCTCTTTTGACCATAAATTTTGAAAGGGCTCCTTCCTTCGTAATCTTCCCCGTGTTGTAGTCGTTCAGTACAGATGCTTTAATTGATACTTCGAGATTGGTGGGGATTCCACATCCCTCACATTTGGTGAGTTTTATGTCAAAAGTAAGTACCTCATTTTCCTTCAGACTTTTTACAGTTCTCCCATAGTCCAAAATATTTTGCTTTATGTCTTCTTCAAACAGCGGTAACAACTCCTTCACCTTTTTATCGCGCTCTTGTTGATTTACATCGAGCAGACCAACGGTAGGCATGGAGTGATGTCCGGGCTCTTTTAAATAGTTACTGGAATAAACTTTCATATAATAGATGACCCCAAAGTCTTTCAGGCGTTCATAATAAATGCGGTCGTTCGTAAAGTATGTCTTTGAAAGATCCGTTCGGTATAATCTGTTAAAAATTGAAGACATCAATTCCAAATCAGGTTCTGTTTCTGTGGTAGATTCCGTATTTACAACTTTTATCTTTCCCATAAACTGTTCGCGCGATAACTTACCGGAACGATACTGTTGTATATCTCCCTTTGAAACCTCAACGGATAAATAACTATTCTTCATGTTTCCACCCCACACTTGCCGGCCGCGGTCGTTTCGATTGGTTATCATTATCTTCTCTTCTGTACCTAATTGACCAATTAAATCTCCATAGTCTGCGAGAAACGTCTTGCTTGCCTCAACAATCTTATCCTTATAGATTTGACGCAAACTATCCGAACTCATGTTGCTTAGTTGAATCCGGTTGGAGTATGATCTTGATGATCGCTCCATTTCTCTTGCCTTTCGTTCCATCTCCTCGGCTTTACCGCTTAATTCATTTGCTTCTTTTTCCCTTTCCTTAGCCTCTTTTTCTTTAGCAATAATTTTATCTTCAAATTCGATTACATCTTCATTGTGATTCTCATTGAAATTAAAAGCGATTTCCGGAACAGAAAAATCAAATGAATATGCACCTGGCCCTGCATCCAACATCATGATGTTGCCCTCACGATCGCTGGTGCTAAAAACCAAAGGCCCAAAATAATCACCAGGTAACCTGAAAATGACTCCATACCCCGATGTGTACGCCCCCTCAACTTCCAAAGGGAAGAAAAGTTTTTTCTCATATTTCTGACGAATAAGTGTTCCTAAAATATTTTCAGCGACCTCGATGTCGCGATCCATTCGATCTGCGTCAATCTTCTGGGCAAATAATTCTGTCATCGCTAAGGTTGCTATGACTACACCAATTATAATTCTCACTGCACTTTTCATACTTATAAATTTTTTATTCACTTTTTAATTAACTCGTTCACTGCTGCTCACGTTCGTTATTATACTGGAAAGAATTTGCTCCGTCTCCTGCTTGAACAAATCCGTATTGTTCTCAATCGAATTTAATCGGGTTTGTAAGTACATTAAATCCTGATTGCGTTGCTCTTGAAGGTATTTTGAAAAATCTACTAGCAAAGTTTCAATGTAACTCTTCTGGTCCTCAGCGCTGAGCTGCAAATAGTCCTTCATCAGTTTCAGATTTTGATCCTGCATTCCTGACACAAATTTTTGAATCTCCGTTTGAGAAGCAGTTGATGTATTCAGAATCAGGCCATCAATCTTTTTTGAGTTTTGATCAAGGTTACTTTGAATCGATTTATTCAAGGCATCCCGATCATTTGACCACTGACTCGTCAGTTGACCATTGTTTTTCACCAGTGACGCATCAATTAATTGCTGGACTTCTGTTTTAGTCACAGGGGATACCAGAACGCTCTCTGTCTGGTTATCTCCAAACCCGATACGAAGTTCATTTCCACTGCTCAAAATCCGTAAGTCCATCAATCTGGCAAATACAACAAGCAGCATAAAAGAAGCTGCAATACTTAACACGGTCTTAAACGAAGTCGTTTTCCAAAATACTACCTGAGAATTTCTCTCCAATAGAATGGGTGGAGCAATTACTTCCTTCTCTTCAACTTCCTGTAATATCTTCCGTACATCCGCCTGCTTCATAAAAGCATTCTTAGCATCAGGGTTTTCTAAAAGATATTTTTCAACCTTTTCCATTTCACTTTGGCTCAACTCACCATAGAGGTAAGAGATGAGATCGCTTTCTGTTGGTTTATATTTCATATCCAATATTTTCTTTAGTTATATTTCTTTTATCAAAAATCTTTTTCAAACCATTCAGTCCGTAGTACATTCTGGATTTAACGGTGTTCTCTGAGACATTCAATGCCTCTGCAATTTCCCTGAACTTCAATCCTTCATACTCTTTCATTATCACCACTTCCCGTTGCTCCGGACTCAACTCCAATAAACATTGCTGCAGTAAATCAGATAGTTCAGCCTGTTGCATCTGATGTTCAGGATTCTCTTCCCTTCGCTCACTTTTTTCCCAGCCGTGTGATTCTTCGGTTCCTGTGGTTAATTCACTCAATGGTGACAATCTATCCTTCCTCTTTTTCCGAAGTTCTTCACGACAGTAATTCACCGCGATAGTGTACAGCCAGGATTTAAATCGGCCAACATCCTGAAGTTGCTGGAAATTTTTATGCATGGAAATAAAAGTTCGTTGTGTTACTTCCATGGCAAGGTCATGATCGAAAAAAAACTTGTACGAGAAGTTGTAAATCCTCTTATACCACAACTGGATAATCTTGTTTTGAGCAACTGAGTTACCCTCGCGGGCCCTCGCGATAAGTCCGTCAGAGTGCATCATGGCAATATCCAATAACGTTCCGGCCAATTTCCTTGTTTTATCCTTTTAACTGCTAATACGATATAAAGATGACGAGAGATCAGAAAAAGTTTTATCCTGAGTCAAATTATCCGGAATCCCCTATTCGAGTTTCTATGGGATTGACGGTTTTGCCCTATTTTTGCCGACTCATGAAAGCAATTGTTTCGTTTCTTATACGGTTTGTCCCCAGAAAGTATCTTCAACGAGTGAGTTGGCTGGGATTGAAAATAGTGGGACTATTCTATATCGGTAACAAAGTTTGGTGCCCAATATGCGAACATCGGTACCGAATATTCTTACCCTACGGCCGTACCAACCCGCGTTCCAATGCGCTTTGCCCTAACTGTCAGTCTCTTGAACGACATCGGTTGCTTTGGCTTTATCTTAATCAAAAGACAAATTTTTCAATACTCAATTAATGGTATTGCATATCGCACCTGAAGCTTGCTTCATGAAGCGCTTTGAGCGGCAACATGGTAAACACTATATAACAGCCGACATTGAATCTCCTCTTGCAAAAATCAAAATGGACATTCATAAAATTCCGTTTGAACCGAACACGATTGATGTCATCCTATGCAATCATGTTCTTGAGCATGTCGAGGATGATCAAGCCGCAATGAGAGAATTTAATAGGGTTTTAAAGCCGGGAGCGTGGGCTATCTTACAGGTTCCCTTTTTCTCACCCGTTCCTGACAAAACCTTTGAAGACAACACCATGACCGATCCCGCTGAACGGGAAAGAATTTTCGGACAAAGGGATCATGTAAGGAAATATGGAAAGGACTATGCCACCCGGATTTCATATGCTGGTTTTGAAGTGATGGAAGATGACTTTGTTACTATCTTCTCTGACGAAGATTTGAATAAGTTTGGATTGCAAAAGAATGAAATCATCTATAGGGCTATAAAAAAATAATACCTGTCATGCGACAGGTATTATTTTCATTATTTAAAGATTTTATTTCCCGAGTTTTTCAAGCACATCCATAACTTCCTTAACGTGTTTACGGCTGGTCTCTAACTGTTCCTTTTCTTTATCGTTAAGTTTAAGCTCAATTACTTTTTCAATTCCCTTTTTACCCAAAATCAACGG
>JAAUQD010000032.1 GCA_012032815.1 Flammeovirgaceae bacterium | reverse complement strand
CTGATGACCGATTCACAAGATTGGTGGCCTGCCGACTATGGTCATTATGGGGGGCTCTTCATCAGAATGGCATGGCACTCAGCAGGAACCTACCGCATCTCGGATGGTCGTGGTGGTGCAGGTTCCGGTTCTCAACGCTTTGCACCGCTAAACAGTTGGCCTGATAATGGAAATTTGGACAAAGCACGTTTACTACTCTGGCCTATCAAGCAGAAATACGGCAAGAAACTTTCATGGGCAGACCTGATGATACTTGCAGGTAACTGTGCTCTTGAATCCATGGGTTTTAAGACATTTGGTTTCGCTGGTGGTCGAGAAGATGTTTGGCATCCGGAAGAAGATATTTACTGGGGTGCTGAAACGAATTGGTTAGGTGATAAGCGATATACCGGAGATCGTGAACTGGAGAATCCGCTGGGAGCCGTACAGATGGGATTAATTTATGTAAACCCTGAAGGACCTAATGGTAATCCTGACCCGCTAAAATCTGCGATCGATATTCGCGAAACGTTTGGGCGTATGGCCATGAACGATGAAGAGACTGTTGCACTGGTAGCTGGAGGACATACATTTGGAAAAGCACATGGTGCAGCAGATCCTGGCAAGTACGTTGGAAGAGAACCTGCAGGGGCAAGTATTGAAGAGCAAGGACTAGGTTGGAAAAATACATTTGGAACTGGCCGCGGAGACGATACCATCACGAGTGGTTTAGAAGGAGCCTGGACACCCAATCCAACCAAATGGAATCATGAGTATTTTGAAGTACTGCTTGGCTATGATTGGGAATTAACCAAGAGTCCAGCAGGGGCACATCAGTGGACACCAACTGCAGCTTCTAATGCGAAAAAAGCACCAAGAGCAGGAGATGCATCAAAGACGCAAGCCCTAATGATGACCACGGCAGACATGGCGTTGAAACTAGATCCTATCTATGCACCCATTTCCAAACGTTTCCATAAAAATCCAAAACAATTGGCAGATGCGTTTGCAAGAGCATGGTATAAATTGACACATCGTGACATGGGGCCCACTTCACGCTATCTCGGAACGGAAGTTCCTAAGGAGGAGTTGATTTGGCAAGATCCTATTCCAGCAGTTAAGCACAAACTTATTAATGATAAGGATATAGCGGCCTTAAAGAGAAAAATACTTGCCTCAGGACTTTCAGTTTCGCAGTTAGTTTCTACAGCCTGGGCATCGGCATCTACATTCCGTGGTTCTGATAAACGTGGTGGTGCCAATGGTGCACGTATTCGTTTGGAACCTCAAAAGAATTGGGAAGTTAATAACCCGGCCCAATTGACGAAAGTGCTAAAAACACTGACGGGAATTCAAAAAGGTTTCAGCAAACAGGTATCACTTTCCGACTTAATTGTATTAGGTGGATGTGCAGGTGTTGAGGAAGCGGCAAAGAAAGCCGGTCATAATGTGACTGTGCCATTCACTCCTGGGCGGGCAGATGCTTCTCAAAAGCAAACGGATGTAGAATCATTCGGTGCACTTGAGCCGGGAGCTGATGGATTCAGAAATTACTACAAACCAAAGCATAAAGCGTCAGCCGAAGAAATGCTGGTGGATAGAGCGCAGTTGCTTACACTCACAGCACCGGAAATGACAGTGCTTGTTGGCGGTATGCGCGTGCTGAACACCAACTTCGATCAATCGAAGCATGGTGTCTTTACCAAGAAGCCTGAGGCACTTACCAATGATTTCTTTGTAAACCTGCTCGATATGAATACAACCTGGAAAGCAACTTCAGCATCCGATAAAGTGTTTGAAGGGCAGGACAGGAAAAGCGGTGAGGTGAAGTGGACCGGAACTCGTGTTGATCTGATTTTTGGGTCAAACTCTGAGTTGCGCGCTCTTGCCGAAGTGTATGCTTGTACAGATTCGAAAGAGAAATTTGTAAAAGACTTTGTGGCAGCCTGGAGCAAGGTGATGAACCTTGATCGTTTTGATTTGTAGGGAAATCGGAAGCCATATGTTTTAGCGATCGAGTGCTGATCAGAAGTATAGTTAGAGAGTGGTTCTGCAACGAACCGCTCTTTATTTTATGGAAGGAAATTCTAAGAGGGGTAATCCATTATGAATACGAGAAGTTCTCATGCTGATTAAAGAAAAAGCACTCATCCATTGGGTTAATAATTTTTACGGTTATGGATCGTGGGACGCCAGAATTTGGTTTATCGCTCATGAAGAAGGCAGTGGCGACATGCCGCAAGAGGTGGCTGACAAGTTAAATTATTTCCACAAGATCCATGCTCCTGAAAAGCCCGGAATGCTTTGTGATATTCGTGAACTGTACCGACAAGTATCCTTTTCTTTGAATGGCCCGAGAGCAGACCTTTTCAAAAACTTATTTGAGTACCGGTTCGGCAGCCATGCAGTTCAGCATGGAACATGGAAGAACCTGATTGCTTTTGTATTTGGCTTTGCCAACATACCAGCTCCTGATCTCCTTGAGTATCAAAAAAAATCACTTGCTTCAGCATCCAAAAATAGCGAAGCTCTGTTGCGGTTGTATCCGCTGCCCGCTCACAACCACGCCTGGTACTACAGCTGGCTCGACCTGCCACATCTGACTTATCTTCAAAGCAGGGCAGCCTACCAGCAGCATGTATATAAAGATCGCATTCAGGTTATCCTGAATAATGTGGGGGTGTACAAACCTGAGGTCGTTGTAATGTATGGTATGGAAAACATTAACACGCTTAAAAAATCGGTACAGGAGTTCTATCCAGCTGTAAAATTCAAAATGAGCAAAGCAATCAAAGGAAAAATTCCAATGTATCATCGGGCTGACTTGCCGGATACCACCTTGATACTCACAACACAAATTCCTGCGTTGAGGCACAATCGGATAGAAACAGGGTTTGATTGGAATGCTTTTGGGGAAAAATTATCTTCCGGTTAAATCTTATCCAATCGGATATTAGGCTTGCTTGGGCTATTATTATTCGATCAAAGCCGTTACCTTCGCCAACATTATTTTACTTAAACCTAACTATTTGTTATATGAAATTAACATTCAAAAAGAGACTGGCAACAATTTTTCTTCTTGCCCTTTTTGCTACTGCCACCCTCGTATCATGTGGTGGCAAGCAGAGTGCCGATACCGAAGAGGCTACTGAAGAGCATCCAACTGATTCTGAAGAACATCCAGCAGGTTCAGATACTACCGAGCATCCTTCGGAGCATCCAAGCGAACACCCCTCAGATACTACCCAAAATAAATAGGCACACTACAATTCCGGGGCAGCGAGCCGCTTAAATGAAAATGTTGTTTTCGTTGAAGCAACTTTGCCATTAATCTCCAATACCGGATAGGCGAAAAAATTTATTGGCCCGGATACCGGACCTGGTTCTACTTTAAGGTCACGACCCCGGCTAAGCTCAATTCGATTGGCCGGATGGTGGCCAAAATAGTAAGTAGCCAATGCGGTGTATTTATTGGCTTCACTGATATCAATAGGCCACCATTTACCATCCGCATAAAACTCCGCCCAGCAGTGATAACCATCTATTCCTCCATCGTTTCTCTCGGAGGGAATAGATGCACCTACGGCAAATCTTGCTGGAATTCCGGACGACCGGGCAAGAGAAATAAAAAAGGAATGAAATTCCGTACAGTTTCCGGTTTTCAAATCACATGCATTGTTGGCATCGCCCAACCCATATTGACCATACTTCATATACCGCATATTGTCAATAATGTAATCATATAATGCACGGGCCTTCATCAGGTTGGTTTCATCGCGTCCCTTTGTCGCCTCCATAGCAATGGTTTCAAACCGACCCCCTACCGGCATCAGTGCGTTTTCGCTCAGATATTTTGAATCCACCTGACCCGATTCAATGGCAGGTCCTTTTTCTAACCGTTTTACCTGATATGTAATTTCAATGAACTGGTTACCAAGTTCTGGCGTGGGTTCAAAATAAAGAATCGTGTTGTTGAAATCTTTGTCTTTAAGGAATTGAAAGTCTCTCGGAATATTCATGGATGTGGTGATATCAACGGCTTGATATTCATCGGTCGTGGCAATTGGAATCCAAAGTTTGGCCAAACCCTGGATTTCAGGCAATTCAATCCGATAATTAAATTCAAAGAAATCACTGCCCTCAATTACCCCAAGCAAACGGGTTGTCGCTTCTTTAACAGGAACACGATTCCAGGTTTTATCCTTTTGTTGCTTCCATGCATAGAATGGTTTGCCGTTGAGTTTATGAACACTCGTTTCGGTTACGTTCATCTGTTCCGGTTCTCCTTCAAGAAAGAAGTCGATATCATAAACATCACCTTTTGTATCGACCAGGTCTACGCATGCAAAATGATTGTTCGGACCAAGGTTAGCCAGATACTCAGTATGTACCCTTACTAATTTCATTTTGAAGTCCCTGCCCCGGTCGCGCACCTCAAAATAACCACCGCTTTTTTCACTTTTCTCCTGTATGAAAGATTTTATTCCCTCTTCGATTTCTGCAATAGTTACTTTTTCCGTTTTCTCCGGTGTCTCGACTTTTTTTTCTTTTTGTTGATAACATGAGAATATTCCTATTGCCAACAGGAAAACTAATGAAAGGGATTTAGCCATCTGTTTATTTACTGCCAACCCAAACTGCTCCAATTCCTGCCTCCCAGAGTTTCTTCGTGTAGGTAGGTACATCAGTTTGCATTATCGATTTTGCCCGTTCATCCAACGCATTCCACTCTTTGGTTAACTCAGCAAGACGATCCCGCGATGATTGATTAACCCTGGGAATAGAACTGTCGCTCTCGTTTACTAAGAAAATGAAGTTAGCCGTAAACTTGTTTGGGAAATTCTCTACATCATCGTACGCTTTTGATTTTCGTTGTACCATATCTTCATCCCATAGTTTCATTTTTTCCATCAAAGCTTTTCCCTCTTTTTTAAGCGGGGCAAAATCAGCTTTGTCTCCCATTTTGTCAACAGCTTCTTTAATCTGGTTGCGCATAGCCAATATTGTATTCACTTTTTCGTGCATGTCACTTAGGGTTTCTTCCATGCCAAGCATAAATGTATGGTGTTCGTTGTAGGATTCAGGTTTAATTTCATATAACGGGCTCGGAAGTATTTTAAAATCACTCTTCGTCTCCTGATCAGCATACTTTATAGTCATGGTATATGATCCGGGAGGTGCCCTATGTCCGCTAAAATTGCCTTCAATGTATGCCGTTGGCGCTCCCTTCATAGTTGGATAACGCGTGTTCCAAACAAAACGATTGATTCCTTTTTCTTTTGGAATAACCGGATCTGCGCTCGGGCCTCCAGGATAACTTTGATAGGATGGATCCCTTTTAGAGCTCAGTTTTCTTACCAATTTACCGGCACTGTCTTTTATCTCCATCACCAACTCAATTGAATCCGCCAACTTGGGTAACTGATAATACATCACCACGCCACTGGCCGGATTCACTCCGGTAAAGGGATCTGTACCTTTTGCGTTGGAGCCATTCATTTGACTTCCCCAACTTCCGTAAATAAGATCTTGGGGTTTGTATAATGTGAAAGCATTGTTATTTGCTTTGTACTGTCTCAATAATGTCAGATCGTCCAAAATCCAAAATGATCTGCCGGATGTTGCTACAACAAGGTCATCCTCTTTCACTATCAAATCGGTAATCGGTGTAGCGGGCATGTTTAATTGGAGTGGCTGCCAACTTGCTCCATCATTCCATGATATATAAATACCTGTTTCTGTACCTGCGTAAAGCAATCCTTTGCTCACATTATCTTCACGCACTACCCTGGTGAATGCCCCGTTTGGAATCCCCTTGCTAATGTTTGTCCACGTCTTTCCATAGTCTGCCGTTTTATAGATGGCCGGAGTATGGTCGTTGAATTTATAGCGGGTTGTTGCAATGTAGGCCGTAGCCGGATTGTGTGGTGAAACATCGATTGCGTTCACCAAACATTCGGTTAAACCTTTTGGGGTTACGTTGGTCCATGTTTTTCCACCATCACGTGTAAGCTGAACATAGCCGTCATCGCTGCCCGTCCAGATTACTCCCTTCTCATGTGGCGATTCAATAACATACGCCAGCGTACCATAGTTTTCGGCCCCGACCGCTTCATTCGTATAAGGTCCTCCCATCTTGCCCTGCTTGTCTTTTTCATTTCGCGTTAGATCAGGCGACACTTCCTCCCAGGTAACACCCATATCTCTTGTTCGCAATAATAGTTGAGCTCCGTGATAGTAAGTTCCCGGTTCATGTTTTGAACCAATAATTGGTGCGTTCCAGTTGAACCGATATTTCATGTCTTTGGAATCCCGACCAAGGTATTGAATGGGTGCAGCCATGATGTTGGTGCCTCCCCCTGTTTTTGAATCAAAGACTTCAATGGTACCTAGATAGCTTCCACCTAAAACATAGCGAGGATCATCGGGGTCAAAAGCCAGAAACGCACTTTCACCTCCTGCAGATCTTGTCCAGTTTCTTTCTGAAATACTCCAATCACCTAACGCCATGCTTTCAATACGCACTGAGGAGTTATCCTGCTGGCCTCCATAAATCCGGTATGGATAATGGTTGTCCACACTGATCCTGTAAAACTGTGCTGTGGGCATGTTGGCTTGTGAAGACCATGTTTTACCCCTATTGAAAGTAACTCCAGCTCCACCATCATCCGCGATGACCATATTCTTTGAATTATTTGGATTAATCCATAAATCATGGTAGTCACCATGCGGACCAGAAATTGTTTCCCATGTTTTCCACCATCGATGGACCGCAGGGCGGGTGCACTCATCACATAAACAGTGTGCTCATCCTGTGGATCAGGAAATACTTCGATGTAATACCATGATCGCTGAATCAACTGATGGTCGCCACTTACCTTCGACCAGCTTTTTCCAGCATCGTGCGATGCGTATAGTCCTCCAAGATCCTTTTCATAATCACTTTCAATTAAGGCATAAACTTTTTCAGGGTTAGCTCTAGAAACGGCAATGGCCATTTTGCCCATCTCTTTAGGCAAGCCTTTTTCCATTTTATTCCATGTCTCCCCACCATCCGTTGATTTGTATAATGCGCTGCCGGGGCCGCCACTGATCACTTTCCAGGGCAGGCGGAGGTAATGCCACATAGCGGCATAAAGCACTCTCGGATTATGCATGTCCATTGACAATTCAGAACACCCGGTGAGATCATTGATGTACAACGTTTTTTTCCAGGTTGCACCACCATCTATTGATTTATAGATACCACGATCTGTAGTGGCGCCATGAATAGCTCCCTGTGCTGCAACAAAAACGATGTCCGGATTTTTTGGGTGAATGACGATTCTTGAAATCTGCATGGTTTTCTCCAGTCCCATGTGCTTCCAGGTTTTGCCCGCATCATAAGATTTATAAACGCCATCACCATAAGAACTCATCACACCCCGTGGTGCGTGTTCTCCCATTCCTACATATACAATATTCGGATCGCTCTCCGAAACGGCAACTGCCCCAACTGATCCTGTTTTAAAATAACCATCGGAAATATTATCCCACTGTACACCGGCATCTTCCGTCTTCCAAACTCCCCCACCTGTTGTTCCCATATAATAGGTAAGCGGATCACCCACTACTCCTGAAGCCATATTGGAGCGTCCACCGCGAAAAGGCCCGATGTTTCTATATTTAACGTGTTTAAATACGCTGTCCAGGGTTTGTGAAATGGATTCAGGTATCTGTGAAATGATTAAAACAAGAATAAGTAGGTACTTCATGTAATTTATTTTTTAGTGGCTAAATATAGGAACATTTTGATTTGATTATAGCGAGTAAATTAGTGGAAGGAAAGTTTCCTGTTTTAGCATTTAATAATCCTGCTCATAACCTATATCCTTGCTAAGGTGTAATTATCACGAAATACTAAGCACCATTATTTCTTTGATATATTTCCATCCATCAAAACCCAGAAATTAGGATCAATGATAATTTTTTCCGGTTCTGAATCGGTAGAAATTACAAATGCGTTTGACTTTTCAGTTACCTGAATCGTTTTAATCATTGGTTGTTTTGAGCTCTTCGAGTATATCGCCACCTGAATGGGCATCTTAAAAAGACTTCCATCCGACTGAACCTGATCAAGCATAAGTTTAATTTCATTCGTCTTAGCATTGAACTGCCAGGTTCCGTTAATTTTCAAAGTGCCGGGTTTATAAAGCCATTGCTCAAAAAAGTATTCAAATCCAATCCCGAAGCTTCCTCCATTTCGCGTTTAAAATCGGCTGTAGTCGCATTCAGGTTCATATATTTTGTATAGTAGGCTTGAATACCTTTCCAGAAAGCTTCCGTACCCATCACACCACGCAACATGTGTAAAATCCAACTTCCTTTTTGATACGTATGTGAACTCGTAACCTTGCTCATATCGGAAAGGTTGTCATGAACAATTCGGTAATCAGGATTCTTTGATAAAAATCATCAACACTCTTCTTGCTGGAAGCAAGACCTGATAGAAAAGCATCGCGTCCATACTCATGCTCAATAAATAGCAGGGTGAAGTAAGTGGCAAAGCCCTCACTTAGCCATACATCATCCCAATCGTATTCGGTGACGGCATTGCCAAACCATTGATGAGCGATCTCATGGATGACTACGTTGCGCCATCGTTCATTTCTATCACCTACAACAGAGTTTTCGCTATATAATATTGCTGATGCTGCCTCCATCCCACCGCTTACGCTATTGGATTGAATGTTTGCTAATTTTTCATAAACAAAAGGCCCTACATTTTCGCTGTAAAACTCCAATGCTCTTTTAGTGGGTACAGCAAAATCGTAAAAACCGGCATCCCGATCCTGATAGTACACCCAAGTCTCGATAGATTTATTATCAAATTCATCTACTTGTTGAACAGCAAAACGAGCCGCACCCAGTACGTACAACCAGGAGGCTATCGGAACAGATTGCTTCCAGTGTGTAATCCTGTTCCCATCTGACAAATCCGTTTCTTCCACCATCAATCCATTAGACACCACCTGGTAATGTGCCGGAGCGGTGATCACAAACTCACACATAGCTTTATCATAAGGATGATCAATAATCGGCAACCAGTTTCTTCCTTTGTCTGGCCAGTTATCGCTAAAAAAAGTTCTGTCACCGTACTTGTTGTTGGCAATCTTGAGCCCTGTTGCGGGTATACCCGAATACAATATGGTATACTGACTTCGCTGATTACGTTGAGACGGCTGTTTAAGCTTGATCTTCAACTCGTCCTTTTCATGGATATAGTCTAAGGACTTACCTTCAGAAGTAACCTGACTTATTATCATTCCTTTATTGTTCAGTTCGGGGCGAGCTTTGACAAGATCAAGTCTCAGCATTTCTACACCTTCTCCCAGGTACCTGACATCAATAGTCACTTCACTTTTTATTTCATCTGATCTGTCGGATAACTCAATCTGAAAAATATAATTCAATACATCAATCTTTGGATTTTTTGGATAGTTATCTCCCAAAGAAAATGGCGAGTTAACAATGAGAAGCGAGACACAAAGCAGCCAGTTTTTTATACGATATATTTTCATATTATTTTTTAAGTAGAAATTCAGCGGAGGGACGGAATTCAATCAATCCCTTCTCTTTAATTGTACGTTCAATATCCTCGATGCTGGAAGGAACAAACGCACTCAAATTTTCGACTCCTTGTTCAGTCACAAGAGCCACATCTTCAATACGCACATACAGTTTTTCTTCATGAACCCAAATCATTGGATCAATTGTGAATACCATTCCGGGCCTGAGCTTCACTCCGTGCACCTGGCCAACATCATGAACAGCCATACCTACAGGATGCTGAAAATGACCACGGAATTTCACACCTTCCTGTACAGCTTTCAAATGGGAAGCATTGGCAAATTTCTTTCCTTCTAAATATTGACTCATATCCGCTGCAGCCTGGTCAAGTACTTCATTGGAGGTAACACCCGGTTTCACATACCTAAAGAGTGCATCTCTATAGGCGACAATAAAATTGTACAGCTCTTTTTGTGCTTCGCTAAACTTTCCATTTACAGGCCATATGCGTGTCACATCACTGGTATAATATTTATAATCAGGTGCATAATCCATCAGCACAAGATCACCATTATTGAGAACATCCGTTTTATGGAAGTAATGCCCCATATAAGCATTTGTTCCACCTCCTATAATGGATGGGTAAGCATCACCTCGTGCCCCGTGTAAATAAAAAATATATTTTGCCGCAGCATCCAACTGGTATTCATACACACCTGGCTGCGTTGATCTCATCGCTTCAATAATACCCATACCCGAAATTTGTGTTGCTCTTCGGATGAGTTCGATTTCCTTTGAGCTTTTAATTAGCCGCATTGAATCCAGAATGGGAGAAAGATCATGTATCTCAAATTGAGGTACTCGTTCTTTAAGTTTTTGAATAAAAGAGGCTTCCTTAGTAACATGTCCATCCCAAGGGTCTGAAGAAGATCTGGCCTGATGGAAAAGAAGTTCATCACGACTATCATTGCCAATTTCTGCAGGACTAAACGGAGTGTACAGCAATGGAGCGGGAGGTCTGATCAATCCCGTACCAACTAAGTCGGACGATAGAAATTCAATTCCTTTAACTTGATCAACATCTGTCAGCTGTTTCACTAATTCATTATCCTCAGCCGACAATACTTTACCCTGACTGCGCTCCATACCCTCATCGCGATGAGGCAAGTACAATGTTGTTCGTTTGTTTTTCCCGTTTATAAGCAGGTAAGCATGCGCAGATTCAAGCCCTGTCAGATAATAGAATGTGTTGGATTGTCTAAAGACTGTGAATCCAGCAATACCGCTTGATCCCTGAATCAATGCGATTGCGTTATTTCCAATTGCCTCAATTATTTTGGCTCTACGTTTAGCAAATTCCTCTTTAGAAAAGTCAGTTTGATAATGATGATTATCCTGGGCAAGAACGGAGCTCAGTGAAATAGTAGTAGCTAAGAGATTGATTATTCTTTTCATAAAGTACAATTAGTTCTCAAGAATTAAAGATAAGTGATTCTCAATTGATTGGTCAACCTCCTGTTGCGCACAGCATCTTAATTTCACCATTTGTATAACTCTTCAAGGTTAAATTACTACAGTTTTTATACCTTATAAAATATTTTATCAAGCTCAACCTTCAAAACAAACCTATGAAAGAGATAAGAAAAGAGGATATCAATCAGGAAGTATTCGCTTTGTATGATGACTATGCACATAATCGAATTGAAAGACGCGAGTTTATGGAAAAACTTTCCACCTATGCTGTAGGTGGGCTTACTCTTCCTGCTTTATTGGGGTTCATCATGCCAAATTATCAGGACAAAATTCAGGTTGGTCAAAATGATCCCCGACTCAAGACTGAGTATATCAATTACGATTCACCAAAGGGAGGAGGGTCAATCAAAGCCCAACTTTCTAAACCAGTAGATGCCAAAGGCAAGCTTCCGGGAGTTGTCGTGGTACATGAAAACCGCGGCCTAAACCCACACATTGCCGATGTAGGTAGAAGAGCAGCATTGGCTGGATTTATATCGATCTCCCCTGATGCACTCACACCACTTGGTGGTTATCCAGGAACCGATGATGAAGGTAGAGCCCTTCAGAGTAAACGTGACCGCACTGAAATGTTGGAGGATTTTATTGCAGCCTTTACCTATTTGAAGAATCACAAAGACTGCACTGGCAAAGTGGGTGTTGTTGGTTTTTGTTTTGGAGGAGGAATCTGCAACCTGATGGCCGCGAGAGTACCTGACCTTGCCGCATCTGTTCCTTACTATGGAGGTCAGGCACCATTGGAAGAGGTTAAGAATATTAATGCTCCTCTCCTTTTGCATTATGCCGAACTAGATACCCGGGTGAATGAAGGCTGGCCGGCCTACGAACAGGCATTAAAAGAAAACAACAAAAAATATACAGTCTATTTTTATCCGGGCACCAATCATGGATTTCACAATGATACTACGGGGCGATTTGATGAAGCAGCTGCCAAACTTTCCTGGGATCGTACAGTTGATTTTTTTAAAGAGAACCTGAAAAAATAAAGAACTTCAGAATCTAATTTTTTTTGAACAAAATTAAAATTTCGAAATGAAAGTAATCATTACGGGTGCCACCGGCATGATCGGAAAGGGTGTTTTGTTGGAATGTCTCGATCATCCATCGATTAATGAGGTGTTGATCATAGGAAGGACATCTTTAGGGATGACTCATCCAAAATTGAAGGAATTGGTTCACAAGAATTTTTTAGACTACTCATCCATTAAAGATCATCTGTCTGGTTTTGATGCCTGTTACTTATGCATGGGCGTAAGTGCAGCCGGAATGAGCGAAGATAAATACAGCGAACTGACGTACAGTTATACATTGGCATTGGCCAAGACATTGATAGAACAAAATCCTCAAATGACTTGCACCTATGTCTCGGGGCAGGGTACTGATTCTTCGGAAAAAGGGCGGTCCATGTGGGCCAGGGTTAAGGGTAAAACTGAAAATGATTTATTAAACCTAAGCTTCAAACAAGCCTACATGTTCAGGCCGGGAGGAATTATTCCCTTACGGGGAATTAAATCAAAAACAAAAAGCTACCAGTTCATGTATGATTATTTTATGTGGCTTGTAAAGCTGATAAAATTCATCGCACCGAATTCGATCGTCAATACTACTCAACTGGGGCTTGCGATGATCAACGTGACGTTAAAAGGTTATGACAAGAAAGTGATCAATCCAAAAGATATACTGGATCTTTCGGGTTAGGTTTCATCCTATTTGCCAGTGCGATTTTTGGCGGGTCAACAACTATTTTACTTTAATATGCAATCATACACTACCTAGTTTCCGCAAATGAACCAGGTGAGAGGCAATCGCTTTGAACATAGTCGTGTATTCGTTGTAAACAATGTTGTACTCGCGGCAAGCCTCTTTTACTAATAAGCTGATCTGCGGATAATGAATATGACTTACACGAGGAAACAAATGATGTTCGATTTGAAAATTCAATCCACCAAGAAGCCAGTACAACACTTTGCTGGATGTTGAGAAATTGGCAGTTGTAGCAATCTGATGGATAGCCCACTCTTGCTTCGCTTTTTCATCCTGAAAATGGGCAGAATTAAATTGCGTTCCTTCAACAACATGCGCCAGCTGAAAAACAATACTGATGGCAAGCCCGCAAACAAACGTTATAATAAGAAATCCAATGAGCCAAGGTAACCAGCCTATGATGATCACGGGCAGCACCATGTACATCCCTATATACATCAATTTACTTGTCCAGAAAATAAGATGTCTTTTAATCCCTATTTTCTTTCGTTCGGAGTTGGTTGAAATTTTTCCACTAAAATATTTTTGAAAGTCGTCATAGAATATCCAAACGAGGTAAGATATTCCATACAGGAAAACCCAATAAATATGCTGGAACCGGTGATACGCACGCCTGGGTTGTCCTTCGTGCAAACGCATAAATGGCTTTACATCAATATCCGAATCCATCCCTTCGATATTTGTATAGGTATGGTGATTTACATTGTGTTTGATCTTCCAGAAATAAGAATTACCTCCCAGTACGTTTAGTGAATAAGCCGACACATTATTAATCCACTTAATTCGTGAGAAGCTATGATGGCCACCTTCATGCATCACATTAAAACCTATGACGGCAAGGTTTAATCCCAGTAAAACACAGAGCATAATAGAGACAATAGGAATGGGCGTGAAAAACACTAACCATATATATAATGCAACTGCCGTTGCTACCTGAAGTGCCCCTTTAAAATAAAGCTTCCTATTGCCGGCAGGATGTAACTTGTGATCAGCAAAATATTGATCTACCCTTTCTTTTAGCTGATTAAAAAAAGATCCTTTATCGAATGTGTACTGTAACATTTAGTATAGTATCTAATGGATTGCAGAGTCGAGATTCAAAAATACGAACATAATATTGCTTTATGATTTATAATATTTGGTCATCGAATTTACAATCGGTTTGTTTACCCTATTAAAAGGAATTAAATTCAGCCCATGGCACAATACACATTAAAAATCAACGGAAAAAGAAGCAGGTAGATGTTGCAGAAAACACACCCATTCTGTGGGTCCTTCGCGATCACCTGGACTTGGTGGGCACCAAATTTGGCTGTGGAATCGGCCAATGTGGTGCATGTACAATTCATCTGGACGGCATTGCAATCAAATCATGCTCTACGCCAGTTTCTTCGGTGGGTGACAAAGCTATCACCACGATTGAAGGACTCTCAGAAAAAGGCGATCATCCGGTTCAGCATGCATGGATTGAGCATGATGTGGCTCAATGTGGATATTGCCAGGCAGGTCAGATTATGAGTGCTGCCAGTCTCCTCAACGAGAAGCCAAACCCTACGGACATGGAAATAGATACCGCCATGAACGGTAATATTTGCCGGTGCGGTACTTACATCAGAATTAAAAAAGCAATCAAAACAGCAGCAACGGCCAGCAGTTAATCATCAAAACACTTTACCATGACATTAATTAAAACAACATATAATCGGAGATCCTTTATAAAAGCTACGGCAGCTGCAGGTGGCGGCTTAATGCTTGGCTTTAACTGGTTAGTCTCATGTACTCCATCTTCAGAGCAGTTACTTCAAATGCCGGAGGAATGGTTTAATATAAATGCATTCCTGAAAATTGGAAACAATGGAGTAGTCACCATCTTCTCCCCCAACCCGGAGATCGGTCAGAATGTAAAAACATCAATGCCCATGATTGTGGCTGAAGAACTTGATGTGAATTGGAAAAACGTAATTGTTGAGCAAGCCGGGTTGGATACCCAAAAGTACAAACGGCAGGTAGCCGGTGGTAGCCAGTCTATCCGGGCAGGATGGCAAAGCTTGCGTATGGCCGGGGCAACTGCCCGTAGAATGCTTCTTGAAACCGCTGCTAAGCAATGGGATGTTCCGGTAGGTGAATTGACTACATCAGAGGGTATTATTAAACATGCTTCTGGTAAGTCGGCTGGATATGGCGAATTGGCTATGGCAGCAACTGCAGTTGAAGTGCCTACTGAAGTCGAGTTGAAAGACCCTAAAGACTTCAAAATTATAGGTGTACCAACAAAGAATGTGGACGGGCTAAAAATTGTAAAGGGAGAGTCACTTTTCGGATTGGATTACAAGCAAGAAGGAATGCTTATAGCCATGCTGGTGCATGCACCGGCTTTCGGGATGAAGCCCAAATCTGTTGATGACAGTAAAGCACGCTCGATGTCGGGTATAAAAGACATTTTCGTTATCGATACATTACCCGAATCCATTGAAAAAGCCTGGTCAGATGTAAATGCATTTCCTCAGCTCGTAGTTGTAGTAGGAAATACTACGTGGGAGGTAATGGAAGCTAAGAAAGCGTTAATTATAGAATGGGAAACGGTTACAAAGCCAGAAAGTACGCGGGATCATAAGGAGCAATTGACCAAACTAATTAGTCAGGCGGCAAAAGAAGCATCCCGGAAGGATGGCAATCCGGATAAAGCATTTAAAAATGCGGCAAAGGTTGTAGAACAAACATACAGTGCTCCGTTCCTGGCGCATAATACTTTAGAACCGATGAACTTCTTTGCAAACGTTACAGCAGACAAAGCGGAATTAGTCGGACCCATTCAAACTCCGGAGAATTTAAGCAAAACGGTAGCTACCGTTCTTGGAATGGCTGAAGAAAATGTTTCAATTATGATGACCAGGCAAGGTGGCGGATTTGGTCGGAGGCTTTATGGAAATTTTGGAATTGAAGCGGCTGTCATTTCACAAAAAGTGAAGGCTCCCATTAAGTTGGTCTATACCCGCGAAGACGATATGACTCAGGGAACGTACCGTCCTGCGTATGAAGTTGGTTATCGCGCTGCATTGGATAAAGACAATAATTTAATTGGTTTTCATGTTCGAGGAAGTGGTATACATGGCAGTGCTGTTTTTGCCAATCGCTTTCCTGCTGGAACGGTTGATAACTACCTCGCAGAAAGCCATACTTTGGAATCAAACATTTCTACCGGTGCATGGCGAGCTCCTCGATCCAACTTTATCGCTTGTGCCGAGCAATCATTTTTAGATGAAGTGGCTGAAGCCGCAGGTAAAGATCCCATCGACTTCAGGTTGGAGTTATTTCAGCGGGCAATTGATAATCCGGTTGGTGAGAACAATGATTACGATGCGGCACGTTATGCAGGTGTACTTAAATTAGTTAAAGAGAAATCAAAATGGGGAACCTCAATGCCTGGTGTTTCTCGTGGAGTGTCTGCGTATTATTGTCATAACTCATACGTAGCCCAGGTAATTGATTTGGAAATGAAGGATGGTGAGCCTAAAATCAAAAAAGTTTGGTGTGCGATAGACTGCGGAATCGTTGTGAATCCTGAGGGTGCGATCAATCAGGTGGAAGGAGGAATCATTGATGGTATTGGTCATGCCATGTATAGTGCCATGACATTCACAGATGGTAAGCCTGATCAAAGTAACTTCCATAACTACCGTTTGATCCGGCATAAAGAAGCACCAATTGAGATTGAAACATTCTTTGTTGAGAATGGAATTGATCCTACGGGGCTAGGCGAACCTTCATTGCCACCTATAGCAGCAGCATTGGCCAATGCCATTTATGCAGCTACCGGTAATCGTGTTACAAGGCAGCCTTTTATTAATAATATGAAAGTAGAGAAGGTGCAGCCTGTGTAAAATCCGGTTTGGTGATGGTTAATTGTATTTCTTTCTTTGAATTGCTCTGAGAACTTGGTACATTCAGACTAACTAAATATTAAAAATATGTCAAGCGTTTACAAAGTAATTGAAGTAGTAGGATCAAGTGAAAAATCATGGGAAGACGCAGCCAAAGTAGCTGTTGACCGTGCCAGTAAATCTCTCTCTGATCTGCGCATAGCGCAAGTCCTTTCACAGGATGTAAAAATTGAAAAAGGAAAGATCACAGCGTACAGAACGAAGCTCAGCCTGTCTTTCAAATTCAAGGAATAGGTTACACTTTCCAAGTGATCCTACTTCCCAGATCAGAAGGAAGTAGGATTGTTTTTTCCTGTTTGCGTATCTTTAAGTTGGATTCACAGACAACTGCTTATTATCGATGAGTAAATACCCTAGTATATTTAATGATGCAGTTGGGCCTGTTATGCGCGGGCCTTCCAGTTCGCATTGCGCAGCATCGTTGCGGATCGGGCGAATTTGCCGGGATTTGATGGATGAAAAAATATCTGAAGTCCTCGTAGAATTTGACCCCAATGGATCTCTTGCCACAACCCATAAAGGACAGGGATCGGACATGGGATTGTTCGGTGGATTCCTCCGGTTGGGAAGCGGACGATGAACAATTACCAAATTATTTACAAGGAATTGAAGCTGCTGGAATAAAAACGAAAATCGAGATTCTCCCGATTGATGCACAACACCCCAATACATACAAAATTACGTTGCGCAATAATGATGAAACGAGGGAGGTTACAGCACTATCCACCGGTGGTGGAATGATAGAAATTGTCGAGATTGATGGTGCGCAGGTTTCCATGTTCGGTGATTATTGCGAAACACTTATTTATGTATCCTCTCCTGCCAGCGTAGTTTCCTATCTGAAAAGATCGGGTTTTCTGTTTGATGAAATTTTTGAACATCAGGGTAAAGCTGTTTTCATAGAAATAAAATCAAATGAATTCTTGCCAGCAAATCTCTATGAAGAATTGTTGGCCATGGATGATGTACAACTTATAAAAACGATTTCTCCTGTTCTTCCCATTAAATCAAGAAAGAACTTAACTGTGCCCTTCATCACGGTAGAAGAAATGCTGGAATACAACAAAGACAAAAACCTCAGGTTGTGGGAGCTGGCAATTCACTATGAAAGTATACGCGGAAATATTTCCGATGCTGAAGTGATAGAAAGAATGCACAAGATCGTTGACATCATGCAAAATGCAATAACCATTGGATTAAGTGGTACAACCTATGATGATCGGATATTGGGCAGTCAGTCTGTAAATTTTCAAAAGAAACTGAAGGAGAAGAAATTAGTTGAGAATGATGTTCTGAACAATTCTGTGATGTACACTTCGGCCATGATGGAAGTTAAAAGTTCTATGGGTGTAATCGTTGCTGCACCAACTGCGGGATCGTGTGGCGCACTTCCGGGAACCATTATTGGTACTGCAACTACCCTTGGGTTGTCAAAAGATGAAATGGTAAAAGCAATGCTTGCCGCAGGGCTCATTGGTGTCTTTATAGCAGCACATGCAACGTTCGCTGCGGAAGTGGGTGGATGCATGGCTGAATGCGGCTCTGCTGCAGGAATGGCAGCTGCTGGTGTTGTTGTTTTGAAAGATGGAACACTCAAGCAATCCTTAGCCGCTTCATCTATGGCACTACAAAGTTCGCTGGGATTAATTTGCGATATGGTAGCCGACCGTGTCGAAGCTCCTTGTCTCAACCGTAATGTAATGGCCGCATCGACATCAATCTCTTGTGCTAATATGGCATTGGCTGATTACGATCAGGTGATTCCATTAGATGAGGTTATTCAAACCATGAAAAAAGTAGGTGATGCCATTCCAAATACATTGCGTTGTACAGGGTTGGGTGGACTTGCTATTACCAGGACAGCTAAGAAGATTGAAGCCATGCTTGCCGAAAAAGAAAATCAAGGAAAAGTTTTTCACAAAGTTTGCTAAAACAATTACTACTCTACTTCAAAAGACGTTGTTAGATTGGCAGTTGATGTCTTGATTTGTAATTGATACATTCCCTTCCCAATAAATTGATTATAATTTATGAAATAGGGCAATGGACTTTCAACATGGTTACTTATCATATTCCAGCGATATTGGTTATACCCCCTTTTAGCAATGAACTCAATTGACCAAACATTCTCCCCTTTGTCATTGACAAGCCTAATGGTTACTAATTCCGACTTTGTCATCCAGAAAGTGATCGGCACTTTAGTCAGCGTCCTGTAGTTCACACCGTTTTGATTATTGTCTTGAAAAGGCAGTTTGGCTATGGGTTGATCAAATAGAAAATCACCCACTTTGTTTAAGGTAATTTTTTCGTAAATGGGTATTAGATTTAACTTATAAATACCACGTCCATGTGTTGAGGCGACAAGATCACCAGACTGCACATCAATCTCTAAGTCGGATACAGCAGCAGCCGGCATGTTCTTACCCAACAACGACCATGACGTACCACGGTCTGTTGAAATATAAACAGCACGATACAATCCTGCATACAGTATGTTTTCATGCGTGGGATCTTCCTTGATCACATAAGCCACTTCTGATGGGAGGTTGCCGGTAGTTTTTTCCATGATTTACCGTTGTCGTCTGATGAATACAGGTAGGTACCGAAATCATCGTAGTTAATTCCCGACATCGCTACATAGACTCTGGACGCGTTGAAGCGTGACGGAACAATTGTTCGGATGTACATATCGGGAAGTCCGCTGGAACGATCTTGCCAGGTTTTACCATCATTCTCACTTACCCAAAACAGCCCTTTGTCAGTACCTGCAAAGAGTAATCCCTTTTTCAATTCTGATTCGGCCAACGCTCCGATGGCCATTGAATTTTTCTTTTTGCTCTTTCCAACCAAAAGATCATGGCTTATCACATTCCAGGTATCTCCATGGTTTGATCCCTTCAAAACATAATTTCCACCGAGATATAAAGTGGAATGATCATGAGGAGAGAGAAAATAAGGAGAAATAAAATGGTAGCGGAGTTTATCTTTTAAGCTATCAATTCTGGGTCGGATGAATGTTGATTCTTTTGTTTGAATATCCATTCGCCTGACACCTCCCTCCTGCGAACTGTAAAACAGGGTATTGGTGTCAACAGGGTCAATCACGGTGATACATCCATCGCCCCCACTCCACGGATCAATCCAAAGGTATTTCCACTCATCATAAAATTCGGGATTCCATTCCTTGGCTTTACCATAAACGGTGGCATCATCCTGAGTGCCTCCATAAATTGTATACGGATCTTTTTGATCTAATGTGATATCATAAAACTCGCCTGTCGGAATGTTGTTATAATGCATCCAGGAATTTCCTTTATCATAACTTACGTAAAGCCCACCATCGTTTCCGAGAACAATATGACTTGAGTTTGTTGGATTAATCCAAAGTTCACAATGATCTAAATGAAGCGGATCAGCCGGGCTCGGAAACATGTGGTATACATCTCCGCTGACCAGGCCGAAGGTTTTGCCCCCATCCACACTGTGCGCGAGTCGGATACCCAATGCGTAAATTTCGTCATCACTTTTAGGATCAACATAAATGTCTGCGAAATACCAACCTAATGCCGCGAAAATCATGAGCTCATCGGTGTGTGTCTTTTTCCAGGAAACGCCACCATCCAGGCTTTGATAAACTTCGGCAGCACCCGGTTCAATTTTGGTGGACGAATCGGTCGGTTTATTGCGATGATCTAATAGCGCGTACACTTTATTGGGATTGGTATAGGAAACAGCAACACCAATCCTGCCTCTTCCTTCACCTTCCGGCAAACCCGCATCCGATTTTATCCAGGTTTTGCCCGCATCATCGCTTTTATAAATACCACTTGTCTTTCCATTTACATCGGGGTTGTTTTGCCAAAGCGTAGCATATATAACATTTGGGTTTGATGCAGAAACAACAATATCATGGCGCCAGTTTTCTCATCAATGTAAAGAACGTGCTCCCAGGATTTTCCCCCATTCATTGATCGGTAAACACCACGATTTTTATTCGTTGACCAGAAATGGCCTAATACAGCTACATAAACTATCTCCGGATTAGTAGGATGAATTGCAATTTCTCCGATATGCCAGGAGTCTTCCAATCCAAGATGATTCCAGTTTTTTCCGCCATCATCGGATCTATAAACACCGGTGCCTGGCATCGTAAAGTTTCTCGGTTTTTTTAACGTTTCTCCGGTTCCCAGATAAATGATTTCCGTGTTTGATGGAGCCAATGCAATGTCACCAATTCCATACGAAGGCTGGTTTTCAAAAATCGGATTCCATGTCAATCCATTGTTTACTGTTTTCCATAGATTTCCGGAACCAAAGCCGGCATACATGGTACCTGGCCGTTGATGATCAACAGCAAGTGTTTCAACAAGGGCACCATTGATAGTGGGACCAAGATGAATCCATTCCAGTCCATAAATTGATTCGTTTTTTCTATCTAAATATTCGTTATACGATTTTACCAGAGGGGATTCAGGTTGTTGGGCCCAGCCGTTATAGCCGAGATTACTAAAGAGAATTAATGTTAGTATTAACTTATTAGCCATTTAAACTTGAAATGAATGATGAAAATAAAAGATTGAAAACTTAATCACAGTATTCATCCGCAATCGAAAGTGCTTTTGAAATTTTGTCGAGCCCTTCATCCATTTCTTCTTTTGTAATGATCAGAGGCGGGCAGGTAAAAATGTAGTTCCAACGAACGAACGTAAATAGTCCCAACGCTTTCAGCTTGGCTGAAATTTTATTGGTGACTTCCATTTGGTCGGGCTTTGCATTGAAAGGTGTAATCCGCTCTTTTGTCTTCCTGTTTTTTACGAGTTCAATGCATCCCAGCAATCCGGTTGTCCTGAAATCACCAATGGATGGGTGTTTCTTTTTTAACTCCTCCACCCTTTTCTCCATGTAATTTCCCATAGCCATGGAATTCTCAAAAAGACTATCCGCTTCATAAATATCCAGCACCGCCATTGCTGCCGCGCAGGAAGCAGCATGAGCCGAGTACGTTAATCCCAATGGCATTACGTTGTCATTGAAGTGGTCAGCAATTTTGTCGCTAACAATCATTCCTCCCAAAGGTAAATATCCTGATGTCAATCCTTTTGCCATGCAGATTATATCAGGTACAACGCCATGGTTTTCAACCGCAAACCATTTGCCCGTTCTACCGAACCCGCTCATGACTTCATCGTCAATGACCAAAATACCATGCTTATCGGCAATCTGACGTACGCGTTTCCAATAGTTAGGTGGATATTTAATGCATCCTGAAGATCCTGATTCTCCTTCCAATAATATGGCTGCTACATTACCTGGGTTTTCAAACTCAACAACCCGCTCCAAATGATTGGCTGCGCGTTCACCACATTCCTCCGGGGTTGCACTACTCCATGGACATCGGTAAAAATAGGGATTCTCAACATGAACAATGCTGGGAACCTGCTGCTGATCTACAGCATGTTTCCTCGGATCTCCGCTGACTGAAATTGCTCCATAGGTTGCTCCATGATAGGATTGATACAATGAAACTATCTTATGCCGACCTGTATAAACGCGGGCTATCTTCACAGCATTTTCTATAGCCTCAGATCCCCTAGTGTAAAAAGTGTTTTGTTAAGATGACCGGGAGCTATGGAAGCAATTTTCTTACTTAAGTCACCACGAACTTCGGTTATGGCACCCGGGTGAATAAAACTAACTTTCTCCATCTGCTTCACTACCGCTTCTGTTACTCGTTGATCGCCATGCCCGATATTTGCGTTCATCAATTGCGAAGAGAAGTCGAGATACCGCTTGCCAGATCGGTCATAGAAGTAAACTCCTTTTGCATATTCGACATCCACCGGACTTAGTCCGGATTGTTTGCTCCAGGAGAATAAGGAATGCCGTAAATTATTATTAAGAATCTCTACATCGCGTGAGGTGTCGCTGGTTGTTGCTGTTGAACTCATATCGGGTATCTCATTATTATTAACTCATCCAATTGGTGCGTGCTTCAGGATTCCATTTGGAAGTTGTCTTCTTGAGTTGCGTCCAAAAATTGATTGAAGTTTTACCGGTAATGTCGCCCACACCAAACTTTGATTCATTGCAACCGCCAAAAGAAAACGGTTCGCGTGGAACAGGAACGCCAATATTTACACCAATCATTCCGGCACTTGCTTTTGACATGACATACTTAGCCATCCCACCACTTTGTGTGAATACGGATGCAGCATTTCCATACGGTGAACTGTTTTCTATTTGAATCGCATCGTCCACATTCTTCGCTCTCACAATGGCCAACACCGGGCCGAAAACTTCTTCTTTGGCAATGGCCATATCCGGTTTTACAAAATCAATAACCGTTGGTCCAACATAATATCCTCCCTCTTGCCCTTTCACTATGGTGTTCCTTCCATCGACCAGAACTTTTGCTCCGGCAGCTTCCGCTTCTGTAATGTATCGTTCAATACGTTCTTTAGCTTCTTTTGAAATCACGGAACCTAAATTTTTTCCTGGAATTATTTTTCGCGCTTCATCACAAAGCCGATCGACAATGTGATCTATTTTGCCTACCCCAACCATTGCAGAAGCCGCCATACACCGTTGTCCGGCACATCCTGCCATCGAAGCGGCAATGTCAAAAGCGGTCATTTCCGGATTAGCATCTGGTAAAACGATGAGATGATTTTTTGCACCGCCTAAAGCGAGGCAACGTTTCAAGTTGGAAGTTGAACGCTGATATACAATTTTGGCTACCTGCGTAGAGCCTACAAATGAAACTGCTTTAATACCCGGGTGATCACAGATGGCTTCTACAATTTCCTTTGATCCATTCACTACGTTAAATACTCCATCAGGTAAGCCTGCTTCTTTTAGTAACTCAGCGAGTCGGTTTACAGAAAGTGGCACCTGCTCGGAAGGCTTTATGATCATACAATTACCCAATGCAATTACATTAGGAATGGTCCAATTTGGAACCATTATAGGAAAATTAAATGGCGTAATGGAAGCAACTACGCCTAAGGGTAAATGCTCTGTTCTGCATTCCACACCTTTACTAACTTCCATAATTTCTCCAGGAATTAATTGGGGAAGCGAACATGCAAATTCAGTTAGCTCAATACTTTTATCTACCTCGGCTGCCGCTTCCCCTAATGTTTTCCATTTTCGATGTGAATCATTTCTGAAAGTTCGTCACGATGCATTTGGAGCAATGCCCTGTAATTATATAATACCTGAACACGTTCTTTAATCGGTATTGATGACCAGACTGGAAAAGCGGCTTGAGCTGCGGCAACGACTTTATCCAGCGTTTTGGAAGTTGAAATTGGTACCTGTGATATTATCTCGCCATTTAACGGACTAAATACCGGAATCTTTGCTTCGCCATTCACTTCAAACTTGCCATTAATATAATTCTTAGCCTCAGGGTATTTCATTGCAACAGGCACATTTTAAAATCCATTTAATATAAAACTAGTCACTCTATAGGAGTAAACCAATCAATATCAAACGAGGATTAATAATCCAATACAATAAGGCAATAGTTATGTATTGATTGTATTCCTATTTCGAAACGGAAAATAAACTAGTGTCAATTCCGGGAATCACATTCAATGCATTTTGAAAATACACTTTTCGAAGAACCGAATCCGGTAAATTCAGACCATACATTTTCCAATGGGCATGATACTTTCGGTAGTAATCGAAATATTCGTCATTGGTTTCCAATACACGGAAGTAGGTATAGTACTCTTCTTTTTTATACGTGTCCTTCCCCATCATAATGCGGTCCTGATACTTGATTATAAACTGACGCGCGTTTCTGGGCTGACGACCAAGTTCAGCGAGAACAGCCCCAAGTTCTGTATACATGTTGGGAAATTCATCAAATAGTTTTCCCAACCGATCAAGATCATTTCCAAACCAACCCAAGTGTGCGTTGATGAATTTTAGTTTCAGGATGTTTCCTGAACACATTGTGTTTGCTCACTCATCACCTGTTTCAAATGATGGATACTTGTCGGGTGAGCGGTATC
>JAAUQD010000124.1 GCA_012032815.1 Flammeovirgaceae bacterium | reverse complement strand
TGCCGGTGTCACTTCGTTGCCACGTGAATTGTATTCAGAAATTGAAGCGTATAAAAACGTTAAAATCATTTTTGACGAGACGTACGACCTCTTGTCGAATTCCCACGCGGCCATAGTTACCTCCGGAACGGCCACATTGGAAACAGCGCTGTTTAAAGTTCCGCAAATGGTGGTGTATAAAGCAGGTAGGGTTGAGTATTTTATCGGAAGCCGTTTTGTGGATCTGCGGTTTATTTCACTGGTAAATTTAATAGCCGACCAACAGGTGATTGTTGAATTACTTCAGGATAAGGCTACTGTACCTGCAATCCATCACGAACTTCAAAAACTCGTTGCAGCGATTGATTACCGGGAAGAAATAGTCAATCATTATGAAAAGATTTTTCGGGTATTGGATACCGGATCCGCCTCACAGACTACCGCTGATTTAATGATGAAATATCTTAAAGGTTAGGCAACCTTAAGCTTGCTGTAATGTGATTTGCTGAATTTTTCTTCAGCGTATGTTCGGTTAATGACTAACCGATCTGCGTTCTTTTCGGAGGGCATGTCAAACATAGCATCGTTTATAATGGCTTCGCAAATAGAACGAAGCCCCCGGGCTCCAAGCTTGAACTCCACCGCTTTCTCAACAATAAAATCCAATGCACCGTCTTTGAACTCCAGTTCAATATTTTCCATTTCAAAGAGTCGCTTATATTGTTTTACCAATGCGTTTTTGGGTTCGGTCAAAATTTTTCTGAGTGCGTTTTTATCCAACGGATTCAGGTAAGAAATTACCGGTAGTCTTCCAATGAGCTCAGGAATAAGACCAAAACTTCTCAAATCAAGCGCAGAAATATATTGTAGGAAATTATCCTTATCAATATCAGTTGGGCTGAGGCTATCGGATGTAGAGGCAAATCCAAGTGGCCGTGTGTTTAATCTCTTTTCAATGAATCGGGAGATACCTTCAAATGCTCCACCGCAGATAAATAAAATATTTTCCGTGTTCACTGCGATCATTTTCTGATCGGGATGCTTGCGTCCACCTTGTGGTGGCACATTCACTGCTGTACCCTCTAGCAGTTTTAATAATGCCTGCTGCACTCCTTCACCACTTACATCGCGAGTGATGGATGGATTGTCTGACTTGCGGGATATTTTATCGATTTCATCGATGTACACAATGCCCCGCTCTGCAGCTTCCACATTATAATCTGCCGCCTGCAACAACCGCGTTAAAATGCTCTCCACATCTTCACCAACATAACCCGCCTCAGTAAGAACGGTGGCATCGGCAATACAAAAAGGAACCTGCAGCAGCTTGGCCATGGTTCGGGCCAAATAGGTTTTTCCGGTTCCGGTTTCACCCACCATGATAATGTTTGATTTTTCAACCTGAACATCAGCATCATCTTTCTTCTGCATAAGGCGTTTGTAATGATTATACACCGCCACTGAAATTACTTTTTTAGCTTCATCCTGACCGATCACATACTCATCAAGAAACTTCTTGATTTCCCTGGGTTTGATCAGTTTAAAATTGGGCAGACTGCCAATCTCCGTTTTATTTTTTTTCTCTTCCGATAAGATTTGATTGGCCTGCGTGACACACTTATCACAAATATGAGCGTGTATGCCTGAGATCATCAGGTCAACATCTTTCTTATTACGCCCACAGAATGAACAGGTTACTTCAGCCATCGTTGTTTGTTGGAAAAGACAAAGGTACCAATTATTTAGCTTTTTTACGTTCGAGCACTTCGTCAATCAGACCATATGATTTTGCTTCCGATGCGCGCATCCAGTAATCCCGATCGGCATCCTTTTCTATTTTATCATACTTCTGGCCGCTATGTTGTGCCAAAATTTTATATAAGTCTTGTTTAACCTCAATCGTTTGTTTTAACGAGATCTCCATATCCGAAGCCTGGCCTTGCATGGAACTCATGGGCTGATGAATCATCACTCTGGCGTGCGGAAGACCAGATCGTTTTTTAGCGGTTCCGGCTGCTAATAGTACTGCACCCATAGAAGCTGCCAGTCCGGTGCATATAGTAGCCACATCCGGATTTACATATTGCATGGTATCATAAATACCAAGACCAGCGTACACGGATCCACCCGGACTATTGATATACATGATGATATCTTTTTTGGGATCGGAAGATTCCAGGAAAAGCAATTGTGCGGTGATCAGGTTGGCTACCTGATCGTCAATACCCATGCCCAAAAATATGATGCGATCAGAAATAAGTCGGGTAAACACATCAATGGCCCTGAAGTTTCCGGGGCGTTCCTCAATGACATATTGGGTCATATCCTGAATCCGGTTGGCATAGTCATCCACGGTGTTCCCACTCATTCCCAGATGATGTACTGCATATTTTCTAAAGTCGTTGCCTTTCATATTTCTTGAGATTTTTAATTGCCTAAATAAGTTGACGAATTACAAGTAAAATTATTTTAACCACTCAATGTAGTGAAAATCCAAACATTCTGATTACAAGTGGACGCTTTTTCAGAACTTAACGAGTATTAGGTGAATCTGGTTTTATCTTAATGATGATGTTTCTCTGTTAATTTTTTGAACTCATCCAGTGAAATAGGTTTCTCATCTATGGTGATAAGTTCCTTAATCTTTTGCATAATTTTCTCAGATCTCATCTGGTTGTACAATTTCATAAAATTCTGACCATCTTCACCTGACAGGTAATTGTCGGCAATGGCGTCCAGTTTATCCTGGATCTGGTCTGCTACTGCTTTTCCACCAAATTGCTCGAGAATCATGTCTTTGGCTTTCTCTTTGACATCTGAAGCTTCAACTTTAATTTTCTGATCTTCCGCAATTTTATTTTTGATCAAATCCCATTTCAGTGAGGTATTGTATTCGTTGAATTCCTTCTCCAGCACTTCATCCGTGATTTTTCCTTCTCCCGTGGCTTTTAGCCAGTCGCGCAAAAAGTCTTCGGGTAGCGTGATCTTGATGTGATCGACCAGCTCATGTTGTATTTCATGCTCAAGAAAATGATCTGACTCCCTTTTATAATTATCAGAAACCGTCTGTTCAATTTTTTGAATGAACTCTTCCTCGGTTTTCACAGCCCCTTTGCCAAAAACCTTGTCAAATAATTCCTCGTTTATTTCGGCAGGTTCGGTTCTGCTTATCGTTGTTATTTTGAAATCGTATCCCTTCTTTGCTTCATCTTCAGAAAGATTCAAATAAGATGAGACTAATTTTGTGTCTGAAAAAAGTGATGCGGGTTGAATGTTGATAACATCATCTTTCTTCAATCCAACAAACCTATTTTGTTCTTTGGAATTTAGTTTATCAATAGGAATGTATCCTGATTTCTTATCATCAGGGTTTTCAGAAATCAATTCACCAAATAGGTTATCGTTGATCTCGCTGGTTTCAGGGTGCGATTGTTTTCCAAATCTGCTCTTTAAATCCATCAAGGTATCATCAATGACTTTTTTGTCTACTTTAATGCTATACGATTTCAGTTTTATTTTTGGTCCGAGAGTAACGGCAAAATCATCTACCATCCCAATTTGAAATTCGAAATCAAATTCTTTTTGATGATCCCAGTCGATAATGGAATTCTTTTCATGGTTGGGAAGGGGTTCGCCCAAGACCTTAAGATTATTGGATTTTATGTAGTCGTTAATGGAATGTGACAACATATGGTTGACTTCTTCGACAAGAATTGACTTGCCATACATTTTCTGAATAACCCCGGTTGGCACTTTACCCTGACGAAATCCCTTGATGTTTGCCTTTCGGGCATATTCCCTAAGTTTTTCTTCAACTTTTGGTTGATAATCAGTTGGTGTTACCTTAATTTTAATAAGACCGTCTGTTTTGCTTTTTTTATCGAGTGTGATGTCCAATGCTGTTGCGTTTTTTGTAAATAATAGTTTGTATTCCCAATTGCTGACCTTGGATTTCAAGGAACAACAATCTTGCAAAGAGAGTTATTCTATGGTGCGGGTGGAGGGACTCGAACCCCCATGGATCGCTCCGCCAGATCCTAAGTCTGGTATGTCTACCAATTTCACCACACCCGCATGTACCGGGAAAGCTGATACTCAGCCAAAAGGAGCTGAAAATCGGCTAACCATTGAAAAAGGAGTGCAAATTTATAGATTATTGGCAAGGATGGAAGGAAAGTTTAAAAACAACTTGAAAATAAAGTGATGTAATGGTTATAGACGAGGTAGAGGAGAAAAAGGAAATAGTAAATCGGTACAGGCGTCTCTTGCGAAAAGCCAAGCCTGTGCTTGAGGATGGAGATGCCAAAATCATCAAAAAAGCATTTACCATTTCGTTGGATGCGCATAAAAACATGCGCAGAAAGTCAGGTGAGCCCTATATTTTCCATCCATTGGCGGTTGCCCAGATTTGCGCTGAAGAAATTGGACTGGGTACAACATCCATAGTCTCAGCTTTGCTGCACGATGTCGTAGAAGATACAGATATTGAACTCTCCGATATTGAAAGGAATTTTGGAAAAGGAACCGCCAAGCTTATTGATGGCCTTACAAAAATTTCCGGGGTTTTTGAATACGGTACTTCCGCACAGGCAGAGAATTTCAGAAAAATGCTGTTTACCCTTTCTGAAGATGTGCGTGTTATTCTGATTAAACTGGCCGATCGACTCCACAATATGCGCACACTGGAAAGTATGCCGCGCAATAAGCAATTAAAAATTGCTTCAGAACAATCTATTTATATGCGCCACTGGCTCATCGCCTGGGATTAAATGCAATTAAAACAGAGTTGGAAGACCTCTATTTAAGTTTTACAGATCGCCAGGTATTTGATGAAATATCTTCGAAAATTGATGAGAGCCGTCTTGCTCGTAATAAGTTCATCAAACAGTTTGTACAACCCATCCGTGACGAATTGGACAGACTAAAATTTAACTATGTTATTAAAACCCGCCCAAAATCGATTTACTCTATCTGGAATAAGATGAGGAAACAAGGTGTTCCTTTTGAGGAAATCTTTGATCTGTTTGCTGTGCGAATCATTGTAGACTCACCCGAAGAGCAGGAGAAGTCTCATTGCTGGCAGGTCTATTCAATCGTTACAGACTTCTATACACCAAATCCGGACAGGTTGAGGGATTGGATCAGTACTCCGAAGGCCAACGGATATGAATCATTGCACACAACAGTCATGGCCAAAAATGGACAATGGGTGGAAGTTCAGATTCGTACCAAACGGATGAACGAGATTGCTGAGAAAGGATATGCGGCTCACTGGAAGTATAAAGACAATCAAAGCTCACAGGAATCAAATCTTGAAAAATGGCTTGTTCGCGTAGGCGAGCTCCTGGAACGACAAGATCTTTCGGCCCTTGAGTTTATTGATGACTTCAGGGGTAATTTATTCAGTGATGAAGTTTTTGTATTTACACCTAGGGGTGAATTAAAAACACTGCCCACAGGAGCTACGGCTCTCGACTTCGCTTTTGAAATTCACACCGATGTAGGTGTGCATTGTATCGGAGCCAAAGTGAATCAAAAACTTGTTCCAATAAACCATGTTCTCAAAAATGGCGACCAGATAGAAATACTCACTTCTTCAAAACAAAAGGCCAATGAAGATTGGCTACGGTTTGTTGTTAGCCCAAAGGCGAAATCAAAAATCAAGGAGTCATTAAAAGAAGACAAGAAGCGAATTGCTGAAAGTGGTAAAGAAATTCTGGTAAGGAAGTTAAAACAACTCAAGATTGACGGGAACAATCAAAACCTGGATCAGTTGAGGGTTTATTTCAATGTAAACTCTCTTCTTGATTTAAACTATAAAATTGGTAAGGGGCTGATAACGGTAAACGACCTGAAGCGATTCAAGGAGTATAAGCCGTCAGGCCCGATTAAATCGCGTCCCCATGTTACTGTTCCCGATGCAAATGCCATCGAACAGGAAATTTTAAAAACCAAAAACCGCTATGACGATATACTTTTGATTGGGGAGGATATGGATGTGTTGGAGTACAAACTTGCAAAGTGCTGTACGCCCATACCTGGTGATGATGTATTTGGTTTTGTAACCGTTAATGAAGGAATAAAAATCCATCGGGCAAATTGCCCTAATTCAACAGAGCTTTTGGCCAACCATGGCAACCGTGTAATTAAAGCAAAATGGACTTCGCAGCATGAAGTTTCATTCCTTACGGGCCTCAAAGTGGTGGGAGCTGACCGTGTTGGCCTTATTAATGATGTGTCAAAAATAATTTCTGAAGAACTTAAGGTGAACATGAGTTCACTGTCATTTAGCACCGATCAGGGTATTTTCAATGGCGAGATCATGCTCTACGTTAACGACACCCGACATCTTGATTTGCTGATCAAGAAACTTGAGAAGGTAGAAGGTGTGGTCAAAGTATCTCGCTTTGATCGGGGTATTGTTGAAAGCACGAAGCAATTGAATTGATCTCCTTGTGACTCGATTCGAGCATACTATATTTGTGCCTTCATATAAGAGTGATGGCTGGAAATAACAGGAACATCAAACAGGTTCGGGATATTTTTACATCCTATCTGGAGGGGAAGACATTACGTAAGACCCCTGAGCGGTACGCCATTTTAGATGAAATATACTCTGAAGATGGACACTTTGATGTGGAGTCATTGTATCTTAAGATGAAAACTAAGAATTATCAGGTAAGCAGAGCAACGGTTTATAATACGCTTGACTTATTGGTTGACTGTGACTTGGTAACAAAACATCAATTCGGAAAAAATCTCGCACAGTACGAGAAATCATATGGGTTTAAGCAGCATGATCACCTTATTTGTACAGATTGTCATAAAGTAATGGAGTTTTGTGATCCGCGAATTCAGAATATTCAAAAACTGTTGAGGGAATGATGCAGTTCAATGTCGTTCATCATTCATTGATATTATATGGAGTCTGCACCAAAGAAAATTGTGAAAATAAAGTAATATGAATTTTTCTCAAGAAATACGATCTAACATACTCTTCCTCAGAATTGCCGGTGATCTGATTGGAGAAGAAGCAGACGGCAATCTTATGGATAGAGTGAATGAGGCAGTCAGTCATAAAGTGCTCACTTGTGCCATTGATATTAAAGACCTGAGATACATTAACAGTAGTGGTATTGGTGTGCTGATTACAATTCTTACAAAATTCAGAAATAAAGGCGGAGAAGTGTATCTGATGAAGCCTTCAGAGAGCGTTCAAAAATTGCTGGTCATCAC
>JAAUQD010000123.1 GCA_012032815.1 Flammeovirgaceae bacterium | reverse complement strand
TCCAAAGCAGGAGCTGCGAAAAATAATCAGAGTAATTTATGAGAAAATCGAAACCTAAGAAAAGATACCTTCTACCTGATCCAAAGTTTACAGATCCGCTGGTAACCAAGTTTGTCAACTACATGATGGAGCGGGGTAAGAAGAATGTTGCTTATAGTACATTCTATGATGCTATTGAGATGGTGGAGAAGAAAGCTGGGGAAAGTGGGCTTGAAGTTTGGAAGCGCGCTATGAGCAATGTGATGCCATCTGTGGAGGTTAAAAGCCGGAGAGTTGGTGGCGCAACATTTCAGGTACCAATAGAAATTCGTCCTGAGCGTAAAATAAACCTTAGCATTAAATGGTTAATTGATTATGCCAGAGCTCGTGGAGAAAAAACAATGATGGATAAATTGGCCGGAGAGATTTTAGCCGCATCAAAAGGAGAGGGTTCAGCGATTAAAAAGAAAGACGATACTCATCGCATGGCTGAAGCAAATAAAGCATTTTCACATTTCAGATTTTAATCAGAATGTCTAGAGATTTAACATACACACGGAACATAGGAATTGCTGCGCATATAGATGCGGGGAAGACGACCACTACTGAGCGAATTTTGTACTATGCCGGTGTTAATCATAAAATTGGTGAAGTGCATGATGGAGCCGCCACCATGGACTGGATGGCACAGGAGCAAGAACGAGGAATCACCATTACATCAGCTGCTACAACCGTATTTTGGAATTACAGAGATCAAAAATACCATGTAAATATTATTGATACACCGGGTCACGTTGACTTTACAGTTGAAGTGAACAGATCACTGCGTGTACTGGATGGTTTGGTGTTTTTATTCAGTGCGGTAGATGGCGTAGAACCTCAATCTGAAACGAACTGGCGTCTGGCGGATAACTATAAAGTTGCCCGCATTGGATTTGTAAATAAAATGGATCGTGCAGGAGCAGACTTTATTAATGTTTGCCAGCAAGTAAAGGAAAAGTTAGGCAGCAAGGCTGTGCCTCTTCAATTGCCTATAGGAACAGAGGAGAATTTTAAAGGCGTTGTTGATCTGGTAAACAACCGTGGAGTAATCTGGAACGAAGAAGATAAAGGAATGACTTTCGAAGTGGTTCCTATTCCGGCTGACATGGTGGAGGAAGCCAAAGAATATCGGGAGAAGTTGTTGGAGGCTGTGGCTGAGTATGATGAAACCTTGCTCGAGAAATATTTTGAAGACCCTAATTCCATTTCCGAAGAAGAGATTTTAAAAGCTCTTCGTGCTGCCACAATCGATATGAAAATTGTTCCCATGGTTTGCGGATCGTCATTTAAAAATAAAGGCGTACAAACCATGTTGAATTACGTGATGGAGTTATTGCCATCACCGCTGGATAAGGACAACATCATTGCCAAGAATCCTGATACGGATGCAGAAGTCATCATCAGGCCTATAGAATCTGAACCGTTTACAGCTTTGGCATTTAAAATTGCTACTGATCCATTCGTGGGCAGGTTATGTTTTATCAGAGCCTATTCAGGAGTGCTGAATTCGGGTTCATACGTTTATAACTCACGTTCAGCGCAGAAAGAAAGAATTTCCCGTGTATTTCAAATGCACGCCAATAAACAAAATCAAATCGAAAAGCTTTCAGCCGGAGATATCGGTGCGGTAGTTGGCTTTAAGGACATCAAAACAGGTGATACGTTGTGTGATGAGAAACGTATTGTTCAATTAGAGTCGATGGTATTTCCTGAACCGGTTATTGGATATGCTATTGAGCCCAAAAAGCAAGCTGACGTTGATAAGTTAGGTGTAGCCATTTCTAAATTAGTAGAAGAAGATCCCACATTGCGCGTAAACACCGATCATGAAACGGGCCAAACCATTCTTCGTGGTATGGGTGAATTGCACCTTGAAATTATTATAGACCGGTTGAGACGGGAATTTAAAGTAGAGATAAATCAGGGAGCGCCTCAGGTTGCATATAAAGAATCCTTGACCTCCTCTGTAGAGCATAAAGAAGTATACAAGAAGCAAACCGGTGGTCGTGGTAAGTTTGCCGATATTGTTTTTGAAATCGGACCCCGTGATGACGGAAAGGAAGGATTGTTATTTGAAAATGACATTGTTGGTGGGGCAATTCCACGTGAATTTATTCCTGCCGTTCAAAAAGGATTTGAGCAGTCCATGGTAAATGGACCCCTGGCCGGCTATCCTATCGATTCAATGAAGGTGAGACTATTCCATGGATCATATCACGATGTGGATTCTGATTCATTGTCATTTGAATTAGCAGCACGTACCGGATTTAGGGAAGCGGCAAAAAAATGCGGGCCTCAATTATTGGAGCCGGTAATGGCTGTTGAAGTGGTAACTCCCGATGAATATACAGGATCAGTAACCGGAGATTTGAACCGTAGAAGGGGAATAATGAAAGGGATGGACACTCGTGGGAACGCACAGGTGATCAAAGCTGATGTGCCGCTTTCAGAATTATTTGGATATGTAACGGATCTTCGTACCATCACCTCTGGTCGTGCCGCAGCATCATTAACTTTTGCTCATTATTCTCCGGTACCAAAGAACCTTGCCGAGAAAGTGATTGATGAAGTTAAAGGAGCAGTGGCTGTAAAATAAAAAGATATGAATCAAAAAATCAGAATAAAGCTTAAATCCTACGATCACAACCTCGTGGATAAATCTTCAGAGAAGATTGTGAGAGCCGTAAAAGCAACAGGTGCTGTAGTCAGTGGCCCGATTCCATTGCCTACGGAAAAAGAAAAATTCACGGTATTGCGGTCTCCGCACGTTAATAAAAAATCACGTGAGCAATTTCAGCTTTGTACCTACAAGCGATTGGTGGATATCTATTCAAACAGTGCAAAAACTGTTGATGCTCTCATGAAATTGGAGCTGCCAAGTGGTGTTGATGTGGAGATTAAAGTGTAGGCTTCTATTCTTGTAATAATAAAAACTGTTTTTTAAACAGGGTTTTTTATTGGAGTTTTGGTAGAAGAAGAGGTTGTATTTGGGCAGAAGTTCAGGATGTCCAATTTTAACAAGATCCTTTAAAATAATATCCGGTCTTAGATAACCCAATTCGAGGAATTCATTACCTCCGGTCTCTCCTAATCTTAAATTATAGGAATACACTTTTTTTGTCAGATACGATTTGAAATGCTGATATCTTGGTTCTGCACCCTTCATTTCAGCCAGGGAACCAAAAGAGCCTGAACCAATCCAGAAATCTGCATCTCTCGCTTGTTGAAAAACTGATTCAAAACTCAGTTCTAAAAAACCATTGTCATCCGTTTGTTTCCATAGGTAATCGAAGCCTGCATCCTGCAATAGCGTTGATGCATAATTTTTCCCGCCAGGTAAAAACCAGGTATCCCCATAAACTACCCCACTCATCACGGTGGGTTTTGGGCAATCGTGTTTACTGACTCCTTAACCGAGTTATACTCATTTTCAATTACTCTGAAAATTGAATCTGCCTTTGTTTCCTGATCAAAGAAGAGCGCCATAAATTTGATCCACTCCGCTCTACCCAATGGATGCCGTTCAAGGTATTCCGAATTGATGATAACGGGAATTCCAACTTCCATTATTTTTTTGAACTGACCGATGTCTGCGCTCATTGAATATCCCATTACTAGAGTAGGTGAAAGCTCAATAAGTTTTTCAAGGTTCATACCTTTATCAACGCCAAGGTCCACGACATTGCCAGCATCGATTCTTTGACGCATCTTGGTTGAGCTGATGTATTCTGTCGTAGGGAAACCTATTAACTTATCCGTTTCCTCCAGATAGTCCAATAGAGGAATATGGGTAGTCGAGGTACACACTAAGTTCTCTATCGGAATTCGGATGACGAGGGTTTCTTTATCGTGTGCTGGAATTTCCACTCCGTGTTTCACGAGCAGATAGCGATGACCCGATACAACTCCCTGATATGGCCTCACTACCTCAACCCACTTGATTGAATCCTGGTGCGTTACCTTAAACCCATCCGCATAATCGATTCGAAAATCTGATGATTCGTTTATGAACTTATTTTCCTGGCGCTCGGAGGTGCAGCCTGGAATAAAAAGGGACATCATGAATACGCAATACAATATTAGTCTCATGAATTTAGGAACTTTCTAAAAGATAAAATCGACAAGAACATTGGCGGCCTGACGTGCGGTAATTTTTCCAGAGATTATTTTCTTCTCTAGCTCTTTCTTCCTGAGCTTAATTTTCGAGTTGTTCAATACTTGATTTTTGATTAAAAGTTCGGTGGTTTTTTCAAACCACTCAATCGACTGTTCTTTCCGTTGATTTTTAAAAAATCCACTTGATTTCATTTCTCGCTCATATTTGGTAACCATAGCCCATATTTCGTCAAAGCCTCTCCTGTCAAGGGAGGATGCGACTAAAACTTCCGGTCTCCAACCCGAGGTCGGTGGAGACAGAATATGAAGTGCATGTTTAAGATCAGCCCCTGCTTGCTTTGCTCTCTTTGTATTGTCACCATCAGCTTTTGTAACTACAATTCCGTCCGTCATTTCCATGATGCCCTTTTTATTCCTTGCAGCTCATCACCTGCACCGGCCAGCATGAGTAATAAAAAGAAATCAACCATTTCTCTAACATTTACTTCAGCCTGACCTACTCCAACTGTTTCGATAATTACCACATCAAATCCGGCTGCTTCACAAAGTAGAATGACTTCCCTTGTTTTATCGGCAACCCCACCCAAGGCACTGCCAGCTGGCGAAGGCCGTATAAAGGCATTCGGATGGTGGGAAAGATCTTCCATTCTCGTTTTATCTCCCAGAATACTTCCTTTTGTTTTTTTACTGGATGGATCAATCGCCAGTACCGCAACTTTCTTTTTATGCTCAATTAAAAAAGTGCCAAATACATTTATGAAACTACTCTTGCCAACACCGGGGACACCTGTAACCCCTATGCGTAAGGAGTTTCCTGTCTTATCCAGAATACGATCGAGTAATTGATCTGCAATTTTTTGATCCTTTTTGGCCGTACTTTCAACCAGGGTAATGGCTTTACTGAGTACAGTTCGATTTCCATTAATAATCTCAGTGGCGTAGTACTTGGCATTGAATCTGACGTTACTGGTGGGTTTCTTCATATTGGAACGAGAAATTTCTAAATTTACTGATTGCCAAATTGATAATGGTTAAATCATGAAAAAATTCTGGTTTGATGCTCTGTTGAATACAATTTTTGTGTTTGCTGTAATGATTGGATTATATGGAGTATCTCAACTTAATATTTTCAGTGCATTTGATCCATTGGGTAAGGCATTAGGGGATATGGAGCTTTCGGATATTGCATTTTCGCAACTTCGCAATGATCCAGCGATAGATACCAACATAGTTATTGTCAATATCGGGGAACTGAGTAGAGGGGGGATTGGGCAACAAATAATGACGCTTGCTCAATTTAAACCGAAAGTGATCGGATTAGATATCATATTTAGCTGCGACTGGCTTCAGGATTCATTAAACTGTCCTCAAGCTTATGATGTATTTGATAATATGGTGTTCTCAACGGCAGTCTCCATGGCTCCGAATATGGTAATGGCCGAGAAGATATGGCAAACGGATTCTTTGGTATCGGCATTGGGAGATACTGATGTGTATGATTCCATTGAACATACCTATCCCACTCTACTTCAAAGTGCTTATGAAGGATTTGTTAACCTGGAAACCAATGCGGAGCATCAGGAAGACATTAAAGCATGTAGAAGATTTAATCCATCACTGACCGTTAATGACGAAAAGCATTATGCTTTCGGAGTGAAAATGGCGATGATCTATGATTCAGTGAAAACTAAAAAGTTTCTGGAGCGGGGTAATGCCTCAGAAATAATTAATTACAGGGGCAATATTGTCGATTGGTTTGGAGCTTCAACATATCCTGGCCGATATCCGGTTTTAGACTGGGAACAGGCTTTGGACACCAGTCAATTTGTGCATGGGATGATTAAAGACAAAATTATCATAATGGGGTACCTGGGACGCGATCTTCGAGATACATCCTGGGATGATAAGTTTTTTACTCCGCTAAATAAAATTTATGCTGGCCGTGCTCGACCTGACATGTATGGGGTAGTGGTCCATGCAAACATAACATCCATGATTTTAACTGAAGATTATGTGAATGAAATAAAATTATGGCATCAGATAGTAATTGCATTTTTTGTTGTTCTATTAAATATTGCGCTGTTTAAAGTAATCAACAGAAAAATTCCCATTTGGTATGATGGTCTCAGCTTGTTGATACAGGTAGCTCAGGTATTGATTTTTTCGCTGCTTATGGTACAGTTTTTCAACTGGTGGAGTTTTAAATTTAACATTACGTTCACCCTTTTGGCTGTCGCACTAGTTGGCACATGTTTTGAGTTATACAATAGCTTAATGAAAACGTTATTTACGTACATTAATGAGCTGATTACCAAGCGCAGAAATGCCGTATTAAGTACTGAATCTGACCAATCGATTGAATAAAATTAAAGTTATGAAAAAGCTAATTTCGTTATCCTTTCTGTGTTTTTTGTGTGTTTCGGTAGTTTTGGCGCAAGATGATGCCGCATTTGTTGTCATGGGCACCAAAGGTCCAAATCAGGTTAAATCAGGAGAAAGCTGGGAGCCAATCAAGGCCTTTTCGAAATTGAATGCCAGTGATGCCGTCAAAGTATCGGATAATTCATACCTCGGCCTGTCACATTCTTCAGGCCGCGTTATTGAATTAACCAAATCAGGAGAATACAATGTAGCCGATCTTGCCGGAAAAATTACGGGAAGCAGCAGTGTTTTAAATAAGTATACTGAGTTTATTCTAAGTAAAAATTCTGCAGATGGGAAAGCAAATCGATTAGCTGCCACCGGAGCAGTTCACCGGGGGATAAATGACATTAAATTATTTATACCAACCGATTCAAAAATGGCTGAAGTATACAATCAAAACCTTCAGATAGGATGGGAAGCTGCTTCTTCAGGAGGTACGTACATTGTTACTCTAAAGGATGTTTTTGATGATGTAGTCTTTCGTAAAGAGACTTCGGATCAACACATTGAAGTAAACATTAATGAAGGAAAAATGGCCAAAGAACCCCAGCTCTTCATTGAAGTGATTTCTAAGGAAGACCATAAGAAGAAGTCAGAAAAATTATTGATCAAAAAGATTCCGCCTGCAGATCGTGGACCTTTGGATCAGAAAATCCAGGAAATCAATTTAGACCTTACCGAAGACACAG